>DATNBS010000202.1:0-3278 GCA_035571895.1 Arthrobacter sp.
GGACCGTGCGGCACTTCTGGCCCGGCTGCCGCAGCTGGCGGAACTGCCGGAGGACGCCTGCGGCATCCACGACCCGGGCTGCGGGGTCATCAACCCCGAGGCCACGGTCTCCGCAGCCGTCGCCGAGGCCACGCGTCTCGGTGCGGCCGTCCACGCCCACACCACCGTCGAGTCCCTCGATCCGGGCCCGGAGGGCGTGCGGATCAGCGCCGGCGGGCACGTGCACACGGCTGATGCGGTGATCGTGGCGGCCGGAGCCTGGCTGCCGCCATTCATCCCCGAAGTCGACCTCACCCCCATCCGGACCCCGCTGCATTGGTTCGCCCCGGCCCCGGACGGGACGGGTCCCGAGGCAGACTTCTCGGTCGACCGCTTCCCCGTCATCGTGCGCCAGACCGACCCGGAAACGGTCCTGTGGGGCCATGGCGCCGTGGACGGCGGCCTGGTCAAGCTCGGGATCGGGGACATCTGGGGGGAACGGCCGCCGCGCATCGACCCCGCAGCTTTGGACCGCGGCGTGAACACCGCCGAATGGCGGCGCCTCTCCGCGCTGGTCGGGCGCGTCCTGCCCGCGCTCGACCCCGTTCCCGCCCGCGTGGAACCGTGCATGATCACGCTCTCGCCCGACGACCAGTTCGTCATCGGCCCCAGCCCGGGATCGCCGCGGGTCCTGGTCGCCGGAGGGGATAGCGGCCACGCGTTCAAGCACTGCCTGGCCGTCGGCGAGATCCTCGCCCGCGACATCGCCGGCGAGTCCCAGCCCTACGATCTCGACTTCGTCCGGCCCTCCCGCTTCGCCCTGTGAGGCACGGAATTGCGCGGCACGGCGGGGTGCACAAGACTGGACGGGAGGGACCCGAACGGCGTCCCGACGCGCCAACCGAGGAGTGACACCGTGAGCGAACCGATCCATGTGGGCCCGGTCGACGAGATCGAGGAAGGCGAAGCCAAGGTCATCGACGCCGACGAGACCGGAACGGGCTCTGACATCGCCGTCTTCCACAGCGAGGAGGGCGGTTTCTACGCCCTGGACGACGAGTGCACCCACGAGACCGCCTCGCTGGCCGACGGCTGGATCGAGGGCGACGAGGTGGAATGCCCCGTCCACTCGGCCCGCTTCTGCCTCAAGACCGGGGAAGCCCTCTGCCTGCCCGCCACCGTCAACGCCCGGACCCACAAGGTCGAGGTCCGCGACGGCGAGGTCCTGCTATACCCCGGCGTCCCGGCCTCCGACGCCTAACCGATCCAACACCGCAGGGGTCCCCAACTCCGGACGGTCACCGGGCTGTGCGAGGTAGTGGACCAACGCGGCATACAGCAGGTTCGGATCGGCGAGCAGCAGCTCCACCGGGACCACCAGATCCGGGTGCGCACCGCCGTCGTCCTCCGTGCTGCCCTCTCCGGGCCCGCGGTGCAGGATGATCTGCGCCGGCCCGCGGTGCCCCAACGGGGTGCGGCCGCGCGGGTTCGCGGCGCTGACCGCGGACACGTCGCGCCAGTACACCTCGCCCAGGCCCAGCGGCCCGTGGAGCACCACCCGGCTGCGGGTCAGGTAGACGCCCGGGGGCAGTTCCGAGGAGGCCAGGCGCAGCAGGCGCAGGCCCTCGCGCAGGATGAGGAACCCGACGACGCCCAGGGCGATGGCGCCGGCGATCGTCCAGATGCGCGCCAAGCCCGAATGCAGCAGCCCGAACCGGCCGATCGCGGCCAGGGCGGCGACCAGCCCGATGACGCCCAGGCCCACGGTGCCCGCCGCGAAGGACGGGGAGTTCCGCCGCCCGGCGAAGTAGGTGCCGGCCCGCAGGCCGGTGCTGGTGGTGACGGGCCGCAGCTCGGGATCCGGGGCGGTGGGGTCGACCCGGAATTCGCGGATGACCGAGACGATGGTGCCGATGCCGAAGGCAGCCAGCGGGATGCCGAACAGCAGCGAGCCGAGCACCAGCGCCCAGGCGCCGAGCCCCAGCAGGAATGCGGCCAGGACGAACGCCGGGAGCAGGTGGTGTGCCAGCTTCCAGCCACGGTGCCGCGGCGCCCATCTCGGCTCGACCTGCTGCGCTGCTGACATGCCCTTATCGTAACGAGCGGCGGCGCCTCAGGACCCCAGCACGCGCACGGGGGAGCCGGCGAGCCATGCCGCCACGTCCTCGAGGGCCTGTCCGTAGAACACCGCGTACTGCTCGGCGGTGACGTAGCCCAGGTGCGGGGTGAGCACCGTACGCGGGGCCTCCAGGAGCGGATGGCCGGTCGGCAGCGGCTCGGTGTCGAACACGTCCAGTGCGGCCCCGCCCAGCCAGCCCTCGTGCAGCCCGCGGACCATCGCCTCCTGGTCCACGATCGGCGCCCGCGCGGTGTTCACCAGCAGGCCCCGGGGCCCCAGCAGGCGCAGCTCCGCCTCGCCGACCAGCCCGCGGTTGCGCTCGGACAGGCGCAGGTGCACGCTGAGCACGTCGGCGGCGGCGAACAGCTCCTCGCGCCCCACCAGCCGGGCCCCGGCCGCCGCGGCCCGTTCGGCGTCCAGGTGCTGGCTCCACGCGATGACGTCCATCCCGAACGCGGCCCCGTACCCGGCGATGCGCGTGCCGATCTTGCCCAGCCCGAGCACGCCGAGCGTCCGGCCGGCCAGCTCGGAGCCGACGCCGGTCTGCCAGCGCCCGTCCCGCAGGGAGGCCTGCTGGGCGGGGATGTCGCGCATCCAGGCCATCAGCAGCGCCCACGTGTGCTCCGGCGCCGCCGTGGGCGAGCCCTGCGTCCCGCAGACGGTGACGCCCGCCGCCGCGGCGGCATCCAGGTCGATCGCCGCGTTGGCCATCCCGGTGGTGACCAGCAGCCGCAGCCCCGGCAAACCGGCGATCACGTCCGCTCCGAAGGCCGTGCGCTCGCGCATCGCCACCACGACGTCGAACCCCTCCAGGGCCGCGACCACGTCGCCGGCGGTGGGCAGCGGGTCGTGGAACACCACCACCTCCACATCCTGGAGCGTGTCCCACGGGGCGAGGTCCAACGCCACGTCCTGGTAGTCGTCGAGGATCGCCAGCCGGTGGGCCGGGCGGTCGGTGGTGGCCATGCGGGCCCCTTCCGTGCGGTGGTCGTTGCCGAGGTGGTCGTCTTTCCTGAACCCTATGCCCGTAGGCTGTGATCCAACACCACCGTCGAAGGAGCCCCCGATGGACGACGCGATGCAGGACGACGCGATGCACGCTGCGATGCACGCTGCGATGCACGCTGCGATGCCCCAGGCAGTGCACGACGCCGGAACCCGCCTGCTGTTCGGCTGCATG
>DATNBS010000203.1:0-26387 GCA_035571895.1 Arthrobacter sp.
AGCGGCCCAGGACCCCCTCATCCGCCGTTGCGCCCCCGGAATCTGCGGGTAGTCCGACCGGCACAGATGCCGGCCATGGCCCTGGCGGCTGGTCGGTGGGTTCACGAGGGGAGCGCATGTCCCAACGGTACCCTCCCACCCGTGGCTGGTCCCGGGGTTTCCACACCTGGCCCCGAGCGGCTGCAGGGACCTCGCCGAAACCCTCCATCATCTGCACACAACGCACCCGCAGGTGGCTGCAATGTCTGTCAACGGTCCGGCGGCGCGAGTCGTCCGGGAACGAAATAGGCAGCGCTACCCAAGGCGATGGGAATGGCGCCGAAGAGCATACAGAAGATCACCGCACCGAGGGGCATTCATACTCTCCGTAGAGTGGATGCCAAATCATGGCCTCGATATGCGGGATCCTCGGGGCTTCCCCACGCAGCCGCCATGGGGAGAACTCCCCCTCCCGACGCTAGGGTTGATGCCATGCCCTCCCCCGCGTCCGCCACGGAAAACCTCGCAGCCGTCCTCTCCCCCGAGGGCTTCGGCCTGCTCAACTCCCTGCCCGCCGACGCGGCCGGGACGGACCGGGCGGCGCTGGATTTGAACCTGCGCCTGCGCAAGGAGGGCCATCAGCCCGAGGTGGTCACCGCCGTCGTGCACCAGGCACGGCTCCGGGCACAGGGTGCCGCCAAGCTCGGGCCCTTCGCCTCGCACATGGTCTTCACCCGCGCCGGTCTGGAACAGGCCACCCGGCTGAACGTCGCGGCCCTGCACGCACGCCGGTTCACCGACGCCGGGCTGTCCAGGATCGCCGACCTCGGCTGCGGGTTGGGCGCCGATGCCATGGCCATGGCCGCCCTGGACCTGGACGTGACCGCCGTCGAGCTCGACGAGACCACCGCAGCGGCGGCCACCGTGAACCTCATGCCGTGGCCGAACGCCCGGGTCGTCAACGCCGATGCCACCAGGTTCGACCTCGAGGGGTTCGACGCCGTGTGGCTCGACCCGGCCCGACGCACCACCTCCACCTCGGGTACCTCGCGCCTGTTCGACCCCGAGGCCTTCAGCCCGCCGCTGTCCCATGTCGAGTCGTTGGCCGATCGCGGCCTGCCGGTCGGGGTCAAACTCGGTCCGGGGATCCCGCATGAGGCACTGCCCGCCAACTGCGAGGCGCAGTGGGTCTCGGTCAACGGGGACGTCACCGAGGCCGCGCTCTGGTTCGGCACGCTCGCCCGGCCGGGCGTCCGCCGGGCGGCCCTGGTCCTGGCGGGCGGGGGCTCGCACGAACTGACCGCCGCGGGCGATTTCGATGCCGGGGCCGCCGTGCGCGGCGAGGTGCCGGTGGGCGAGGTGGGCGGCTACCTGTACGAACCGGACGGGGCGGTGATCCGCGCCGGGCTGGTGGCCGAGGCGCTGGCGAAGGTCGGCGGCCACCTGCTCGATCCGCACATCGCCTACTTCTGCGCCCCCGAGCTGGTGGAGACCCCGTTCGCCCGCGCCTACCAGGTACTGCGCGTGCACCCCTACAACGTGAAGGCCCTGCGCATGTGGGCCAAGTCCGCGGGCATCGGGGTGCTGGACATCAAGAAGCGCGGGATCGACGTCACCCCCGAGGAGTTGCGCAAGGTGCTGCTGGCCGGCGCCGGCAAGAAGGCCAAGCGCCAGGCCACCCTGGTCCTGACGCGCATCGGCGAGCGCCGGGTGGCCATCGAGGTCCAGCCGGTCTGACCTGCCCGTCCCGGAACGGCCCGGCCCCGCGGATAGACTGGGCCGGTACTTGTGCCCACCGACGTCAGGAACGCGGATGCAGATCGATTTCGCCGACTCCCGGCAGTCCACCCTCGGCGTCGAATGGGAGGTCGCCCTGGTGGACCACGCCACCGGCGACCTGCGCTCGGTGGCCCAACAGGTGCTCGAGGGCGTCCACGCCGCCCACGGCGGGCTGGACCCGGAGGACGAGCACCCCCACGTCAAGCAGGAACTGCTGCTCAACACGGTCGAGGTCGTGACCGGCGTCTGCGAGACCGTGGGCCAGGCCAAGGCCCAGCTGCACGAGAACCTGGGGGTCATCCGCGGCATCACCGACCCGATGGGCATCGACCTCTATTGCGCCGGATCGCACCCGTTCGCCACCCCGAAACTGCAGCCGGTCACCGACAAGGAGCGGTACGCCAAGCTCATCGACCGGACCCAGTGGTGGGGCCAGCAGATGGTGATCTACGGCGTGCACGTCCACGTCGGCGTGGACCGCCGCGACAAGGCGCTGCCCATCGTGGACGGCCTGGTCAACTACCAGCCGCATTTCCAGGCGATTTCCGCCTCCAGCCCGTTCTGGGGCGGGGAGGACACCGGCTACGCCTCGCACCGCGCGCTGATGTTCCAGCAGCTGCCCACTGCCGGTTTGCCGTACCACTTCGATGACTGGGCCGCGTTCGAGGGCTACGTCGGGGACATGCTGCACACCGGGGTGATCGACGACATCTCGGAGATCCGCTGGGACGTCCGTCCCGTCCCCCGTTTCGGCACCGTGGAGATGCGCATCGCCGACGGGCTCTCCTCGCTGCAGGACGTGGGGGCGATCGCCGCCCTGACCCAGTGCCTGGTGGATGACATGTCCACGACCCTGGACAACGGCGGGACGATCGAGGTCATGCCGCCGTGGCACCGCACCGAGAACAAGTGGCGGGCCGCCCGCTACGGCATGGACGCGATCATCATCCTCAACGCGGCCGGGGACGAGATGCTGGTCACCGACCACCTGATCCGCGAGTTGAACCGGCTCGAGCCGATCGCCCGCAAGCTCGGCTGCAGCGATGAGCTGGCCGACGTCGAACGCATCATCCGCGGCGGCGCCGGCTACCAGTGGCAGCGCAAGATCGCCGCGGCGAATGCCGGGGACCTGCGCGCGGTCGTGTTGGACAACATCGGCCGGATGCACCGCGCCTGAGGGCACGGCGGCACGCTTCGGGCCCCTCGGTGCCCGGTGCCGGCCGATGTGCGGCTAGAGGCTGACCTGCGAGACCGGCTGGCCTGAATCGGTGGAGAAGGCGATGCCCGTGGGTTCGACGCCGTCCACCACCAGTTGCGCGGCCAAGGCGGCAACCATGGCCCCGTTGTCGGTGCACAGGCCGATCGGCGGGATGCGCAGCGCGATGCCGGCGGAGGCGCAGCGGGCCGACAGGAGTTCCCGCAGCCGGGAATTGGCCGCCACTCCCCCGCCGAGCAGCAGGTTGTCCAGGCCGTGCTCGGTGCAGGCCATGACCGCCTTCCCTGTCACCACGTCCACGACGGCTTCCTGGAAGGACGCGGCGATGTCGGCGACCGGGACCTCCTCTCCGCGGGCGCGGTATTGCTCGACGCAGCGCGCGACGGCGGTCTTCAGCCCCGAGAACGAGAAGTCATAGCGGTGCTTGCCCGGTGCCTCCGCGGTGCCGGTGAACTTCGGCAGGGTCAGTCCGCGCGGGAACCTGATGGCCTTCGGGTTGCCCTCACGCGCCAGCTTGTCGATGACGGGTCCCCCGGGATAGCCCAGCCCCAGCAGCCGGGCCACCTTGTCGTAGGCCTCGCCGGCGGCGTCGTCGATGGTGGCACCGAGCAATTCGATGTCGGAGGTCAGGGAGTTCACGCGCAGGATCTCCGTGTGCCCTCCCGACACCAGAAGTGCGCCGAGGCCGGAGGGCAGGGCACCCCCGTCGAGCACCCCGACGCCGACGTGGGCGACAAGATGGTTGATGGCGTACAGCGGCTTGCCCGTGGCGAGGGCCAGCGCCTTGGCGGCCGCGACGCCGACCATCAGGGCCCCGGACAGGCCGGGCCCCGAGGTGACGGCGAGCGCGTCGATGTCCTTGAGGGAGACGCCGGCGGTGTCCAGTGCCGCCTCGAGCGTGGGGACGAAGGCCTCGACGTGGGCCCGTGAGGCGATTTCGGGGATCACCCCTCCGAACCTGACGTGTTCGTCCATGGAGGAGGATACGGCGTTGGCCAGCAGTTCGGTTCCGCGCACGATCCCGATCCCGGTTTCGTCGCAGGAGGATTCGATGCCAAGGACCAGGGGGGCGGGGGACGTCATGCTGACAGTTTAGAGGGGACCGCGCATCTCTCGGCCACCAGGGGCGCTCCGACGACGACGACGCGGACTAGGACTATGACGAAACAGAGAATTGAGTAGACTCAAGTGGTGAAAACAAGCAATTTCAGCCGTTGGTCCGGCGTGTTCATCGCGTTATTGGTGACGGCAGGGGCGGGCCTGCTCTGGTGGGGCGTCAGTGCCAGCGGCCCGTCGCTCATGGAAAGGCCGGCGCAGCACCTGTTCCTGGGCGTTTGGAACATCCTGTACGCCACCCAGGCGCCCGCTGTCTCCACCATCTTCGTCGCCATCGCGATCGCCCTACTGATGGCCGCGGCCGTGGCCATCGTCGAGCTGGTCGTCACCACTCGGTACCGCCGGTCAGGTGATGCCACCGCGACGCCACTTTCCCCTCGCGTGGTCATGGGCGAAACCCGGGGCGTGCATGCAGGTCCGGTCACCGTCACCGCGCTGATTCCGGCCCACAATGAGGAGGCTTCGCTGCCGCGGACGCTGGAATCGCTGCAGGAACAATCCGTCGCGCCGACACGAATTGTCGTGGTCGCCGACAACTGCACGGACGGGACCGTCGAGGTCGCCCGCCGCTTCGGGGCCGAAGTGTTCGAGACCAGGGATAACCGGCACAAGAAGGCCGGCGGCCTGAACCAGGCACTTTCGGAGATCCTGGATGACCAGGGGGACAACGACGTCGTCATGGTCATGGATGCGGACACGATGCTGGATCCGGGATTCCTCGCGGAAGCTGTCGCCCGCTTCACCTTCGACCGGGCTCTGATGGCCGTCGGCGGGCTCTTCCAAGGCGAGGAAGGACACGGCTTGATCGGCCAGTTCCAGCGCAACGAATACATCAGGTACTCGCGCGAGCTGAAGCGGCGTCGTGGCCGTGTCTTCGTCCTGACCGGCACTGCATCCTTGTTCCGGCCGCGAGGGCTGCGTGCTGTCGCAGAGCAGCGCGGCACGGCCCTGCCGGGTGAACCGGGGCAGGTGTACGACACAGCCGCCCTGACCGAGGACAACGAACTGACCATCGCCCTGAAGTCGCTGGGCGCCCTGGTCATCTCCCCCCATCAGTGCACGGTCGTCACTGAGCTCATGCCCACCTGGAGGACGCTATGGGCCCAACGCCTGCGGTGGCAACGCGGGGCACTGGAAAACCTCGGCGCCTATGGCATCCGGCCGCAGACGGCCCGGTACTGGGCCCAGCAGGTGGGCATCGGCTATGGGGTCATCGCCCTTGCCACGTATTTCCTGCTCCTGGCAGTCATGGCCCTGGCCCTGGACACGTGGATCTGGTTCCCGTTTTGGTTCGGGCTCGGAGCCGTGTTCGCCGTCGAGCGGGTGATGACGGTGTGGCGCGGTGGCTGGCGTGCCCGGCTTCTGGCCCTGCTGCTGGTTCCGGAACTCTGCTATGACATGGTCCTGAACCTCGCCTACGTGAAAGGGATCATCGACAGCGCCCTGGGCACCAAGGCGGCCTGGAAACACGTGCAGCATCGGAGCGAGGTCTCCGGGGCTATCGGAGGAAAATCACCATGACAAGAATGCCGACCGGACTGCTGCTGCCCGAGACGCTGCTGCACACTCAGTGGTTTGGAGTATTGGCCACATTCGTGGCCATCAACACCCTGGTCTACGTCACGCTGGCGATCACGAAGGTCCTGCCCAAGATCTACCTCTCGGACTGGTTCACCCATCGCAACCGGCGAAGGGAAACCCGGAACATCGATCCGGACGCGGAGATCTAGACACTGCGAGAGGGCCGGATCAACCCGTCGCTGCCCCGTGCTCGCGCAGGAATACGGCAAAGTCCGAGGCGGGCATCGGGCGGCCGAAATGGTAGCCCTGCCCCATGTCGAAGCCAACCCGTCCGGCTTCCCTGGCCAGGCGCTCCGTCTCAATGCCCTCGGCGACGCTGCGCAGCCCGCTGACCTGGATCAGTTGCAACACGGCCGCCGCGATGTCGCGTTTGCGCGAATCGACATCGATGCCGACGATAAGCGACCTGTCGACTTTCGCCGAGTGGGCGGGCAGGCTGCGGAGGTAGGCGATGGCGGAGTAGCCGGTCCCGAAATCGTCGATGGACAATCCCACCCCCAATCGACGCAGTCTCTCGATCGCGTACATCTCCTCCGCGGCTCCGTGGAGTTCCAGGTTCTCGGTGATCTCAAGTGCCAGGACGGCTCCGCGGATGCCCCTGGTGTGTAGCTCCCGTGCGACGAACTCAACGAAGGACAAGCTCTTCAGCTCCTCGGCTTCGACGTTGACGCTGACGCGAAACTGGTCAGGAACCAGACCGTTCGCCTTCCACGCCGATGCCTCATCAAGGACCTGGCTGACCATTGATTCGGTCAGCAAGTTCATCAGGTCCGCCTGACGAGCCAGAGGAAGGATCTCGTCAGGCGTGATGACGCCGTAGACCGGATGCTCCCAACGCATCAGCGCCTCCGCGGCCACGGTCTGGCCCGTCGCCAGCTCGACTATCGGCTGGTAGTACGGGACGACCACGTGGTCTGTGAGCAGTCCGACCCGCAATTGGTTGGTCAGCTCCCCGGTCCTGCGGCGTGCCCATAGCATGGAGTCCAGGAAGACGTGGACTTTGGCCTCACGGGATTTCTTCGAAACATACATGGCAGTGTCCGCTTCGAGCATCAGGCTCTCCTGGCTCGAATCCGGGCGGGCGACGGCGATGCCGCAGCTGAAGCCGATGCGCGTGGCTTGGGCGTCCTCGATGACCGGGTTCTCCTCGATGACGCGGATCAGGCGCCAACAGAGGGTTTCCGCGGTGTCCACGCTCACCTCTCCACCCAGCAGGATGGCGAATTCGTCACCGCCGAGCCGGAAGACGCCGTCATTTTCCCGGATGCAGCCGCACAGCAGCCTGGTTACGCCACGCAGGGCAACGTCGCCCATATGATGGCCCAGGTGGTCATTGATGTCCTTGAAGTGGTCCAAGTCGAGCGAAATCACCACCGGTGGGGCCTCGCCCCGCCGGTATTCAACGAGGCGCTGATTTAGTGCCTGCTCCATCGCCTTGCGGTTGCCAACACCGGTCAAGTGGTCGGTAATGGTCAGCTGCCGCAACGCGTCGGTGGCGGACTTCAGGTCGCGGGTACGATCAGCCACGCGCCGGTCCAACAACTGGAGGTTCGTCGACAGGTCCTCAGCCATGGCATTGATGCCAATGATGATGGCGTCGAGCTCGTCGCGCTGGTCGCTGGGCTCCAGCGGCCGGCTGAAGTCCTTGTTGGCAATCCGCAGCAGCGCCTCGATGATCTGGTTGATGCGCCCGCCCCAACTGCGATCAGGCCCAGCGCTCATGAGGACTGCTGCGCCCAGAATCGGGCAGTGTCGAGGTCCTCAAAGTATTCCCAGGTGTAGGGGGCGGCATCCGAGCGGTTAAAGAAGTGCACGAGCAGCCGGTCTGTGGGCCCCGCCCCCACAAATGCGGCCCTGATATGGCGGCCTCCGAAATTCCATGCAGCCGCCGTCGTCCCCACCGATGACAATCCCGTGCACAGCATTACCAACGCGGTGACACCCGAATCGGCCAGCCGGTCATTGATGGCCTGCAGGTGCTCTTCGCCGAGCCGCGTCCCACTGACGAAGGACACCTCCAGGCGGTCCGGCATCAGCTGCATCGACACGTCGCGGGATGGCGCCGCACCCCCGGGACTCGCCGAAGACGCGGCGTGGGCGTCCGGCGAAAATCCGGGAGCGGCAGATGCTGCCGTGGGCGGCGGCGCTGGCGCAGCGCGGTAGCCGATCCCGCGAACCGTCTCGATCCACCGTGGCGACTTGGCATCGTCGCCGAGCTTGCGCCGCAGGTTTCCGATATGGACCTCGACGCTGCGTTCATCGGCTTCAGAGACGAAGGTTCCGGAGTCGGGTTCCTCGCCACGCAATCTGCGGGCCAGGGAGGTCTTGGTTCGGATCGTGCGTCCGCCGGCCATGACAGAACGAAGCAAGGAGAATTCCGTGGGCGTGAGCGCAATGTCCACCTCGTCGACCATGACGCAATGGGTGGGCGCGTCTAAGACAAGCCCATTGAGCCGCATCGTGGCGCTCGTTCCAGTAGACGCTGCGACGTCCAGGCTCCGGCTGCGCAGATCCTGCTCGCGGGTGGACAACTCATCCTCTTCCAGCGCTTTCCGACGCGGCGGCGGCTGGACGACAGGGCGTTCGCGGCCTCGCCGCCGCATGATGGCCTCGATGCGCGCGCGTAGCTCGCGCGGGCTGAAGGGCTTCGTGAGGAAGTCGTCGGCCCCGGTTTCAAGGCCGAGGACGGTGTCTATCTCGTCGGTGCGCGCAGTGAGCATGACAATGTGGGCATCGGACGTGCTCCGGATACGGCGGGCTACCTCGAATCCGTCAATGTCCGGCAGGCCCAGATCAAGGGTGACCAGATCGGGGTCCTGCTGATCGACCAGTTCCACTCCTGAAACCCCGCTGCCAGTGGGATGTACCTCGAACCCCGACTGCAGAAGGACGGCCTCCAGCAGCCCCCTAATGTCCTCGTCGTCCTCGACCACGACCGCCACCCGACGTTCCTGCACCGCATTCTCCCCAGTAGTTTGCTCGTCCGGAACAGTCTAGCGGCCACCACTGGTGTCGTCGGACACACCTAGTCGGGTAGCCGTAGGCAGGAGCACGTGAAGTCGACGCCCCCCTTACCCACCGCCGTCGTGAACCAAGTTCCCTCGGCTATCGCAGCTGCCATCGTGCTGGTGCTATATGTGGTGGCCGATTGGCATGCCGCCGCCGCCAATCCCTGGTTGTGGTCCGGGATGTTGGCGATCGCGGCCGCGACGTATGCCGCGCTGTCCCTTCCCTGGGAGAGCTGACCAGTACCGGCCAGCTTGTGGGTACCGTGGGCCGACACCACGGCCTTCTTCATGCATGCCCGTGACAGGTTTCCGGACCTTGACGGGCATCTCGATCCTCATGGCCTTGCCCCTCTTCCGGCTGGCTTGGTCCCGTTACCGGCCGGGGCTGGTACCGCCCCGGGGATCGACAAGACTTTGATAAACGGTCGACGCCCGCTATTTTGAGCCAATCTTGAGCCGGGGTTGAGTGTTTTCCGACGATGACTGACGCAGCATGGTCCCATGACGAGCCATTTCCCGACGGATGACCCCGAGGCCGGTCCACTTGCGTGTGCCGCGTCCTTGCGGAGGCTGGTGGAGCAGGTGGGATCCCCGCCGGCAGCCGCGTTCGTCGATCGCTTCGTGCGCCTGTGGCCCGGCCGCCTGCACCGGCTGCACGTGGCCGTCGCCGGCCGCGACGCGGACGCAGGCAGGGATGCGGCACTGTCGCTGGTCTCGGGTGCCTCCATGGCCGGCGCCCTCCGGCTGGCCGGGCTCGGTACGCGGCTGCACGCGCAGATCCCCGACGCGGCCGGTGCGTCCGCCTGGCACCCTGCCGAACTCACCCTTGCGGACATCGACCGCTGCTGCGGGGAGTCCCTGGCCGACGTCGTGCGTCTGGCCCGCCACATCTGCCCCAGCGCACCCGGTGCGGAACCGGGCTAATCCGTGACGCCGAGCTCCAGCCGCATGATCATCGCGTCCACCCCGCCGGGATAGTATCCGCGCCGGGTATGGATGTGCTCGAACCCGAAGCGGACGTAGAGGGCCTGCGCACGCGGGTTGTCGGCGCGGACCTCGAGCAGGACGTCGCGCGCCCCACGTCCCCGGGCCTCGTCGATGAGCTGGCGCAGCAAGGTGGACCCGATCCCGCGGCCCTCGTAGTCCGGTGCGACGGCGATGGTCTGCACGTCGGCGATCGGCAGGACGCACATCATGCCGCAGTACGCCACGATCCGGCCGGCATCCACGGCGACCCAGTACCTCCGCGTGGACGCCTGGGCCAGCTCGTCGTGGAACATCGCCAGCGGCCAGGCATCCTCCGGGAAGAGCCGGCGCTCGAGGTCCCACACCTCGGGGACGTCCTCAGCGGTCATGTCCCGGTAAATCACGATGCCGGGGCACCCTTCATCTGGGCGGGCACCTTGGCATCGGATTCCCGAAGGTACAGGGGCGTGGTGGGAAGCAGGTCCCGGCCGCGGCCCAGCTCCCCGAGGGCCCAGGCCCCCAGCGAGGCCGCGGACGGCTGGCGACCGGCGAACCGTTCGGCCACCCGGGCCCCCGCCGCGGACAGGCGGTCGGCATAAAGGCCGGCCCCGGCGCCGTACACCGGACCGGCCGGCACGCCCTCGGCCGCCCCGACGTGGGGGCCGTCGACCAGCGCGCCGCCGGCGTCGTAGCGCGCCCAGTAGACCTCCCGGCGGCGGGCATCGATCGCCACGGTGAACTCCTGGTCGTCGTCTCCACCAGGAGAGTCGTCGACCAGCACGTCATGGGCCAAGGCGTTCAGGCTCATGGCACCGTGGACGGGGATCCCCCAGGCGAATCCGAGGGAGCGCGCCGTGGCGATGCCCACCCGGAGCCCGGTGAATGGCGCGGGGCCCACGCCGACCACGATGGCGTCGATGTCGGTGCCGACCGTGCCGGATTCGGCGAGGAGGCCTTGGATCCCCGGGGCCAGCACCTCGGAATGCGTGTTGGTCTCGTCGGTGTGGGAGGACGCCAGCACCTGGGCTGCACCGCCCGGGGTGCGGTTTTTCAGCAGCGCGGCGGAAGCGGTGGCGGAGGTGTCGATGGCCAGGATAAGCACTGCTCCATCGTATGCGTGCCGCAGGCCGGTGTCAGCCACGGCCCCTCAGGTGGCGTGGTTGGCCGCCTCGAGGATGCGCCAAATCTCCCCGCCGCCGACGGGCACCAGCCGGATGGCCGGCGTCGCGCGGGTGCCGACGCGTCCGAAGGCGAAATTGCCGTGCTCCACTGTGCTGATGAACCCGTGGTGGCTGCCGGAGCGCGTGGAGACGTCCCAGACGAACCAATCATCGTTCCACAGGCCCGGGGCAGCTTCGAACTCATGGGGCGCTGCCCCCGCCGCACCGTGTGCCCGGGCGGTGAAGACCGGCTCGGGCAGCTCCACCGGCGAGCCGCCCCGCAGCGCGCCGGGACGGACGCCCGCCCAGGCACACAGCAGCGTGGGCATCTCGCTGTTCTCCACCGTGCGGATGGCGACCGGCAACTCGGCGCCCGGTACCGGTGAGTGTCCGCCCGAGGCGCTGCGCAGGGTGGCCGCATCCGGGCCCAGGCTGACGCTGGCTTGACGGTCGGCGCAATAGGCCGCGACGTCCGAGCCCAAGCCCTCATGGCGGCCCGTCGCCCGCCACGTGGACGTCGGGTTGGCGGCAGGCGCAAGCAGCCCGCGGCTCTGGTCGGTCAGGCGCCCCGCCGCGTCCACCCATCCTTGGGATGCCAGTTCCGCGACCACGGCGCGCCGTCGGCGGATCGTGGACCGGCGCAGGCGCTTGCGCGGCCAGGCCTCCAGCAGGAGGGGCAGGATGGCCGGGCGGATCAGGGGGCCGCCGGGCCAGGGCGCGTCGGGTGCACCCGCGGCACCAGCTGATCGGTCGTTCATGGGGCGATGTGGATCCTGTCCTCCAGCTCGTTGAAATCCTGGATGTAGCGGCCGAACAGGTCGAGGGGGCACGTCGCCGCGAATTCCAAGGTACGCGCTCCGGCGGACAGGACCCAACGCCGGGAGAACAGCGCCACCCCGTCTCCGCGATGTGTCAGGTCCATGCGCTGCGCGGGGTATCCCCCAATCCTGGTGCTTCCGACCTCGATCACGTAGACGCCGGCGACCTGGCCGAGGAGGTCCCGGCTCGGGTATTCGAGGGCGACGAGGCTTCCGGCTCCCGCAACGCCGCGGGGTCCGTCCAGCGTCCGGCCACCGGGACGGCATAGCAGGATGTCCAGTCCGTCCACGGTGATCGGCAGGCCGTCCCCGGCCGGCCAGGAGCCATCCGCGGCTCCGCCCGCCCGACCGGGCCGGGCGTGGCCGGTATGGCAGGCCACGTAGCTGGTGCCGGCCGCCTCAAGCTGCCTCCAGCCCGCAGGCAACTCCACGTGAACCGATCGCACTGCCTGGCCGCCTTCCCTCCAGACCAGCCTAGGCGTGCCGCCGGCTGCCCGCGATGGGGAGAACTCCCCATCGCGGGATAGCGTCAGAAGGGCCGCTGGTCCTTCCACCGGTCGCCGAAGGCCGCGATCGCAATCGAGCGGGGTTCGTCGTCGTCGGATTCGGAAAAGCCCAGCACCGGCCCACCGCCCTGTTCGGCAATCGTCGATCCCGTGTCACGGATGAGGGTGATCTCCAGCCGGGAGGCGCTGAGTTGTTCGGCCTTGCCCCTGCCCCATTCGACGACCGTGACGGAGGCGTCCAGGTCCTGCTCGAGGTCCAGGTCCTCGAGCTCGTCGGCGTCCGCCAGCCGGTAGGCGTCCACGTGGACCAGAGCCGGCCCGCCGGACAGCGACGGGTGGATGCGCGAGAGGACGAACGTGGGCGAGATGATGCCTTCGCGCACCCCGAGCCCGGCGCCGAGTCCCTGGGTGAACGTCGTCTTGCCCGCCCCCAGCTCGCCGTTGAGCAGCAGGAGGTCTCCGGGCCTGAGCACACCGCCGATCCGTGCGGCGAGCGCACGCGTCGCCTCGGCGTCGCGGGTGCCCAGTTCGGCGGTCCAGACCGGCTGGGCGCTGGCTTCAGACATCCTTCGGCCCCCAGGTCCCCTCCACGTAGAGCCGGGGAACGCGTGGCGAAACCCGTGTGACGATCTCGTAGTTGATGGTGTGCGCGGCCGCGGCCCAGTCGTCGGCCGAAGGGCCGTCACCGCCGAAGAGGACCGCTTCGCGGCCCACCAGGGCGCCGGGGTCTTCCAGGGGGCCGAGGTCGACGACGAACTGGTCCATGGCGATCCGGCCACGGCTGGGGAACGTCCGTCCGTCGATGAGCACCGGGCCCCCCACCGCGGAGCGGGGCACCCCGTCCCCGTACCCCAGCGGGATGAGCGCGAGCGACGTGGGGCCGGCCGTGCGGTAGGTCAGCCCGTAGGAGACCCCATGCCCGGCCGGGACGTTCTTGGCGTTGGCGATCCGTGCCACCAGGCGCATGGCCGGCCGCAGGCCCAGGTCCTGGGAGGTCTGGTCGGAGAACGGGCTCAGGCCGTACATTCCCAGTCCCAGCCTCACCATGTCGAAATGCGCATCGGGGCGGGACAGGATGGCCGGGGTATTGGCAGCGTGGCGTACCTCGAGGTCAAATCCAGCCCCCTCGGCGAGGTCCACCGCTTCGCGGAAGAGCGCCAATTGGCTGTCCGTTTCGGCGCGGTCCGGCTCATCGGCCACCGCCAAGTGCGTGAAAACGCCCACGACGCGCAGCAGACCCTCGTCCTGGTAGGCCGCCGCCGCCCGGAGCAGCTGCTCCCATTGTGCCGGCGGGCAGCCGTTGCGGCCCAGCCCGGTGTCGATCTTCAGGTGCACGCGGGCCGGCTGCTCGGCCTGCTTGGCCGCCGCCGCGATCCGGTCCAGTTCCCAGCCGGAGACGCCCAGGTCGATGTTCCGGGCGATCGCCTCTGCGAAGGGCGCGTCGGTCGTGTGCAGCCAGGCCAACGTGGGCGCGGTGATGCCCGCCTCGCGGACCACCAGGGCCTCGCTGATATGGGCGAAGCCCAGCCAGCCGGCCCCGGCCTGCAGCGCGGCGGCGGCCACGGGAAGGACACCGTGCCCGTAGGCGTCGGCCTTCAGCACGGCCATGACCGTTGCCGGGGCGGCGAGTTCGATGACCCGCTTGACGTTGTCCCGGATGGCCGACAGGTCGACCTCGGCGCGGCGTTCGAAGAGGGGGCCCGGCCCGAATCCTTGCCCCGTGTCGTCGGGGACGCCGCTGTCCACCCGGGGTTCTGTTTGCGAAGTCACGCCTTCATTCTCGCACTAGCTGCCCACGCGCTGGGCTGCGGCCTCCACGAGGTTGAGCAGATATTGGCCGTAGCCGCTCTTGACCAGCGGGCGGGCCAGCGCATCGAGTTGGGCGTCGGTGATGAAGCCCTGCCGCCAGGCGATCTCCTCCGGCGCGCTGAGTTTGAGGCCCTGCCGGGCATCGATGGTGCGGATGTAGTTGGAGGCGTCGTTGAGCGATTCGAAGGTCCCGGTATCGAGCCAGGCGGTGCCGCGGGGCAGCACGGAGACCTGCAGTTCGCCGAGTTCGAGGTAGCGGCGGTTCACATCGGTGATCTCCAGCTCCCCGCGTGCGGAGGGCTTCAGGGAGCGGGCGATGTCGATGACCTTGTTGTCGTAGAAGTACAGGCCCGGCACGGCGTAGTTGCTTCGCGGCATCTCGGGCTTCTCCTCCAGCGAGACCGCCCTGCCCTGGCCGTCGAATTCCACGACGCCGTACGCCTGCGGGTCCGCGACGTGGTAGCCGAACACGGCGGCACCGTCGAGGTCGCCCAGTTTCTGCAGCTGCGTGCCGAGCCCGGAACCGTAGAAGATGTTGTCGCCCAGGACCAGGGCGACCTTGCCGTCGCCGATGTGCTCCTCGCCGATCAAAAACGCCTGCGCGAGCCCATCCGGGGATTCCTGCACCGCGTAGTCCAGTTGCAGGCCCCACTGCGAACCGTCGCCGAGCAGCCGCCGGAACTGGTCGGCGTCGTGCGGGGTGGTGATCAGCAGGATCTCGCGGATGCCCGCCAGCATGAGCGTGGCCAGCGGATAGTAGATCATCGGCTTGTCGTAGACCGGAACGAGCTGCTTGCTGATGCCCTGGGTGATCGGGTGCAGCCGCGACCCCGTCCCACCGGCGAGAATGATTCCCCTCATGGAGCCAAGGGTACGTTGCCGCGCACGCGAAAGGGTAGGGCCACGACGACGCCCCGACCGGGTAACCTGATCGGCATGGAGAACCTCGTGGTCACCGGCGGTGCCGGATTCATCGGATCCAATTTCGTGCACTACCTGCTGGAGCACACCCCGGCCCGG
This sequence comes from Arthrobacter sp., assembly GCA_035571895.1. Lineage (GTDB taxonomy): Bacteria > Actinomycetota > Actinomycetes > Actinomycetales > Micrococcaceae > Arthrobacter_H. The sequence continues at coordinate 14,959 of DATNBS010000203.1, forward strand.
GTCACTGTGCTGGACAAGCTGACCTACGCGGGCAACCGGGCCTCCCTGGCGGGCCTGGACCCGAAGCGCTTCCGCCTGGTCGAAGGCGACATCTGCGATGCGCCCCTGGTGGATTCCCTCGTCGCCGAGGCGGATGCGGTGGTGCATTACGCCGCCGAGTCGCACAACGACAACTCCCTGCACGACCCGCGTCCCTTCCTGGACACCAACATCACCGGCACCTACACCCTGCTCGAGGCCGTACGCCGCCACGGCACCCGGTACCACCACATCTCCACCGACGAGGTCTACGGGGACCTGGAACTCGATGACCCGCAGCGCTTCACCGAGCACACCCCCTACAACCCCTCCAGCCCCTACTCCTCGACCAAGGCCGGCTCCGACCTGCTGGTCCGGGCCTGGGTCCGCTCCTTCGGCGTGAAGGCCACGATCAGCAACTGCTCGAACAACTACGGGCCCTACCAGCACGTGGAGAAGTTCATCCCCCGCCAGATCACCAACCTCATCGACGGCATCCGCCCGCGGCTCTACGGCCGCGGGGCCAACGTGCGCGACTGGATCCACGCCGATGACCACTCCAGCGCGGTCTGGACGATCCTGAACCACGGGAGCATCGGGCAGACCTACCTCATCGGCGCCGACGGGGAACGCAACAACCTCGGCGTCGTGCAGTCCCTCCTGGAGGTTTTCGGGCAGGCCCCCGACGCGTTCGACCACGTCACCGACCGCGCCGGACACGACCTGCGCTACGCCATCGACTCCACGAAGCTGCGCACCGAACTCGGCTGGGCCCCGGCCCGCGCCGACTTCACGGCCGGACTGGCCGACACCGTGGCCTGGTACCGCGACAACGAGGCCTGGTGGCGCCCGCAGAAGGCGGCCACCGAGGCGAAATACCAGCAGGCGGGACACTAGGGCATGACCGCCAACGAACGGCCCACCGGCCCCGCCGACCTGGCCGCGACGCCCGTGGAGGACATCCCCGGCATGCTCGTCCTCTCCCTGCCCGTGCACGGGGACAACCGCGGCTGGTTCAAGGAGAACTGGCAGCGCGCGAAGATGACCGCCCTGGGCCTGCCGGACTTCGGACCCGTGCAGAACAACATCTCCTTCAACGCCACCGTCGGCACCACCCGCGGCATCCACGCCGAACCCTGGGACAAGTACGTCTCCGTGGCCACCGGCCGGATCTTCGGCGCCTGGGTCGACCTGCGCGCCGGGGACTCCTTCGGCGCCGTGTTCACCACCGAACTCGGCCCGGACACCGCCGTGTTCGTCCCCCGCGGGGTCGGCAACGCCTTCCAGACCCTGGAACCGGACACCGCCTACACCTACCTCGTCAACGACCACTGGTCGGCCGAGGCCACCGCGAAGTACGCGTTCGTCAACCTCGCCGACGAGACCGCCGCCATCGACTGGCCCATCCCCCTGGAGCGGGCCGAACTCTCCGCCAAGGACCGCGCCCACCCCCGGCTGGCCGACGTCGCCCCCGTGGCACCGCTGCGCACCCTCGTCCTGGGTGCCTCCGGCCAGCTCGGCACCGCGCTGCGCCACCGGTTCGCCGGCCGCGACGACGTCGACTACGCCACCCGTGCCGACCTGGACCTCGCCGACACCGCGGCGCTGGCCGCCAACGATTTCTCCGGCTACGCCACCATCATCAACGCCGGGGCCTACACCCGCGTCGACGACGCCGAAACCCCGGCCGGGCGCACCGCCGCCTGGGCCGCCAACGCCACCGGCGTCGCCGCCCTGGCCAGGATCTGCACCGAGCACGACCTCACCCTCGTCCACGTCTCCAGCGACTACGTCTTCGACGGGACCTCCCCGACCCCCTACCGCGAGGACGCCGCCCTGTCCCCGCTGGGGGCCTACGGCCAATCCAAGGCCGCCGGCGACCTCGCCGCCGCCAGCGTCCCGCGGCATTACCTCATCCGCACCAGCTGGGTCATCGGGGCGGGCAACAACTTCGTGGCCACCATGCTCAGCCTCGCCGCCCGCGGCATCAGCCCCTCCGTGGTCGAGGACCAACACGGCAGGCTCACGTTCACCGACACCCTCGCCGAGGGCATCGAGCACCTGCTCGCCACCGGTGCCGCCTACGGGACCTACAACCTGACCAACGGCGGGGAAGCGGCCAGCTGGGCCGACATCGCCGCCGAGGCGTTCGCCGCCGCCGGCCGCGACCGCGCCGACGTCACCGGCACCAGCACCGCCGAGTACTTCGCCGGCAAGCAGGCAGCACCCCGCCCCCTGAACTCCGTCCTGGATCTGTCCCGCATCCACGCCACCGGCTTCACCCCCCGGGACCAGCACGAGGCCCTGCACGCCTACCTCGCAGCCCGCACCACGGGCCCGTCACGCGCCTGATTCTCCCTGCCCGGCGCGGAGGTGTTCTCCTGCTGGCCGGTTCCCGTTCCCGGGCCCGTCACGCGCCACCTGCCGGAGGTGGCTAACATGGTCGGAGTCCACCGGCCCCGGCACAGAACCAGTGAGGTTTTCCATGACACTTAGGATTTCGGTGATCGGCACCGGGTACCTCGGGGCGACCCATGCCGCCTGCATGGCCGAACTCGGGTTCGAGGTCATCGGCGTCGACGTGGACCAGCAGAAGATCGACCGCCTGTCCCAGGGCGACCTGCCGTTCCACGAACCGGGCCTGCCGGAGTTGCTGGTTAAGCACGTCCGGTCCGGGCGCCTGCGTTTCACCACCGACTACTCCGAGGTCGGGGGCTGGGCGGACGTCCACTTCATCGGCGTGGGCACCCCGGAACGGGCAGCCGACCGGGGAGCGGACCTGCGCTACGTCGACGCAGCGGTCCGCTCGCTGGCCCGACACATCACCCGCGACGCCCTGGTCGTGGGCAAGTCCACGGTTCCCGTCGGCACCGCACGGCGGCTGGCGGGGGTCATCGCCGCCGAATCCCGCGACGGGGTGGCGGTGGAACTGGCCTGGAACCCGGAATTCCTGCGCGAGGGCTTCGCCGTGCAGGACACGCTGGCCCCGGACCGGCTGGTGTTCGGCGTCGAGGGGGGAAGCGCGGAGGCGCGGTTGCGCGAGGTCTACGCGCGGGCGCTCGGCCAGGACACCCCGTTGATCGTGACCGATTACGAGACCGCCGAACTGGTGAAGGTCGCCGCGAACGCGTTCCTGGCCACCAAGATCTCCTTCATCAACGCCTTCTCCGAGGTGACCGAGACCGTGGGGGGCGACATCCGCACCCTGGCCGATGCGCTGGGGTTCGACTCGCGGATCGGGCGCAAGTTCCTCAACGCGGGCGTCGGGTTCGGCGGCGGCTGCCTGCCCAAGGACATCCGCGCACTGCAGACCCGGGTCAGCGAACTCGGGCTGAACCACACGATGGACTTCCTGCACAACGTCGACGACATCAACCTGCGCCGTCGCGACCGCGTCGTCGCACTGGCCCACCAGATGCTCGAGGACTCGGTGGCCGGGCGGCGCATCGCGGTGCTCGGGGTGGCCTTTAAACCGGACAGCGACGACGTCCGCGACTCCCCCGCTCTGGACGTTGCCGGCCGCCTCTACAACGACGGCGCCGAGGTGGCCGTCTACGATCCGGAAGGCAATGACAATGCACGACGGCGGTTCCCCCGCCTCGCGTACGTCGACTCCGTGGCAGAAGCGGCGGCCGATGCCGACCTGGTTCTCCTGCTGACGGAATGGCAGGAGTTCAAGGACCTCACCCCCCGGGACCTGGCCCCGTGGGTCCGCGGCCGCCGCCTGGTCGACGGGCGCAACGTGCTGGACCACTCCCGGTGGGAGGAGGCGGGGTGGACGGTCGCGGCCCTGGGCCGGAAGTTCGACCCCGCCGGCTGACCTCCTACAGGCCGTCCCGTCCCGCGAACCGGGCCAGGCGCCCGGCACCGAACCCGCCGTCCCGGCCGGCCAGCCGGGCGGCGACGCCGTGCCGGTATGCGGCCGCTGCCGCCAGGTCCACCAACGCGTGCGTGCCCTGCCCCGCGGCGTCGGACGTGGCGAGCATGGCCCCCAGCATCCCGGTGAGCACGTCGCCGCTCCCCGCGGTGGCCAGGGCGGCCGGCCCGTTGAGGCTGACCACGGTGTATCCGTCCGGGGCGACGCAGATCGTCGAGTGGCCCTTCAACAGGACGACGGACGAGTAGCCGACGGCGGCCCAGCGGGCCCAGCGGACCGGATCAGCCGTGATGTCCTCGGCGGTGGCGCGGACTCCGAGCCGCCCGAGCAGGTCCTCGAGTTCGCCGGCGTGCGGCGTCAGGACGAGACGGGCGTGACCCTGGACCGGTTGCAGGACCCGCAGCGCACTGGCATCCACCACGGCCGGCTGGCCCGAGTCCAGCACCTGCCCGACCGCCGCCTGCTGGTCGGGGTCCTCGCCGATCCCGGGGCCCATGGCCCAGGCATCGACCCGCGCGTCAGGGCCTTCGGTCGGGACGGCTTCGGGGACGGCGGCCGCGATCAGCTGCGCGGGACGGTCGGGGGCCAGCGTGCGCAGCATGCCCACCGCCGTGTTGACCGCGGCCGTGGCGGCCAGCACTGCCGCGCCCGGGTACCGGTCCGAACCCGCGACCAGCCCGAGCACGCCGCGTGAGTACTTGTGTTCGGCGCCGCTCGGCCGGGGCGTGAGGGCCTCCACGTCGGAGGCCCCGACCACCCGCAGGTCCGGGCGGCCGAGCACCGCGTCCAGGCCGATGTCCACGACCTCGATGCGGCCGGCATGCAGGCGCCCCGCTCCCACGCACAAGCCGGTTTTCAGCGCCCCGAAGGTCACAGTGACATCGGCAGCCAGGGTTCCCTCCGGTGCCGCCCCCGTATCGGCGTCCACGCCGGAGGGCAGGTCGCAGGCGATGACGGGCAGGTGCGCGGGGACTTCGGGCCGGGCCACCCGGCCGCGGGCGCCGGTGCCCAGGATCGCGTCGATGACCAGATCGACGTCGCACAACGCGTCCGTCGCGGCGCGGAAGCGGCGGGTCCTGCCCCGGGCGCCGGTACCGGGCACGGTGCCGGAGACCACCCGGCCTCCCGCCCGGCGGAAGGCCTCCAGCGCCGCAGGATGGGCCCGGTCCCCGACCAGGATGGCAGTGCAGGCCACACCCCGACCGGCCAGTCTCGCCAGCGCGAAGAGGCCGTCGCCCCCGTTGTTTCCCGTGCCGATCAGCCCGGCCACCCGGGTTCCGTAAACGGATCCGTACCGCGCACGCAGCAGCAGCATCGCATGGTGTGCCAGACCGTGGGCGGCGGTGCGCATGAGCCCGGCGCCCTGCCCCTGCTCGATCAGCCCGGCTTCGGCTGCACGGATTTGGGTTCCGGTGTAGGCGTTGATCATGTCCTAGCGCTCCGCTACGACCATGGCAGTGGCCAGATCGCCGTCGTGGCTGAGGGAGAGGTGCCAGTAGCGCACGTCCTTGGCGTCCGCGGCGCTGGCAACGGTGCCGTCGATGGCCACCTGCGGGTCCCCGGCGGCGTCGACGACGATCTGGCAGTGCTGCCAGTTCATGCCCACGGGCGCGCCGAGGGCCTTGGCGATGGCTTCCTTGGCGGCGAACCGGGCTGCCAGCGAACGGACGTTCAACGCCCGTTCGGCCGGGACGAACAACCGCTCGCGCAGCGCCGGGGTACGTTCAAGTTGGGCCTTGAACCGGGAGACCTGCACTACATCAACACCAATGCCGACAATCATTGCACCAGCTTATCCGTTGTTGCCCCGGGACATTTGCCGCTGCCGGCCGGCCCCGCGCCGCCCGCGTCCGGCGGCACTTCCGCGGCACCCGCACGCAGGGGTTGGGTCGCCGAACCGGCCCGGGGTAGCCTCGATTCCCCCACCCGGAAGGAGCCCCATGACCACCACCACCGCCCAGAAACTGCTCGAGGACGGGTTCACGCGCGTCGCCGAAACGGTCGCCGGCGTGACCGCCGATTCCGACGCGCGCCTGCTCTCCTACCGTCCCGACAACGGCTCCAATTCGGTCGCTTGGCTCGTGTGGCACCTGGCCAGGGTCCAGGACGACCACCTGGCCGACCTGGCGGCGGTCCTCGCCGACCGCATGGAACCTGCGACCCCCGGGGAACACCGGGTGCCCACCGGCCAGCAATGGGACGACGGCGGCTGGGCTGACCGGTTCGCCTTGCCCTATGGGCGCCACGACACCGGGTTCGGCCACGGGGCGGCCGATGTCGCCGCCTTCTCCGCCACGGACGGTGCACTGCTGGCCGGCTACCACGCGGCCGTGCATGAGGCCACCCTGGCGGTCATCGCCAACCTCTCGGACGCGGATTTCGACAAGATCGTGGACCGGCGGTGGGAACCAGCCGTGACGTCGTTGTCCCGACTGGTGAGCGTCCTGAACGACACCACCCAACATGCCGGCCAAGCGGCCTACGTCCGAGGGCTGGCCGAACGCGCCCGCTGACGTCGCCACGGCTCCCACGCAGTCGGCTCCCACGCACGCGGCTGCCACGCAGAAGCCCCGGCACCGAGGCGGTGCCGGGGCTCCTGCGTCGGCAGGCGTCTACTCGACGGTGACCGATTTGGCCAGGTTCCGCGGCTGGTCGACGTCGAAGCCCTTGGCACTGGCCAGTTCACAGGCGAAGAGCTGCAACGGCACCGTGGCGAGCAACGGCATCAGCAGTGTCGGGGTCTCCGGCACGTGGAAGACGAATTCGGCGTAGTCGCGGACCGCCTCGTCGCCGGCTTCGGCGATGACCAGGGTCTTGGCGCCGCGGGCCCGGACCTCCTGGATGTTCGAGACGACCTTGGAGTGCAGCGAGTGGCGTCCCCGCGGGGAGGGCACGACGACGAAGACCGGCTGGCCGTCGTCGATCAGCGCGATCGGGCCGTGCTTCAGCTCGCCGGCGGCGAAGCCCTCGGCATGGATGTAGGCGATCTCCTTGAGCTTGAGCGCCCCCTCCATGGCGACGGGGTAGCCGACGTGGCGTCCCAGGAACAGCACCGAGCTGGCCCCGGACATCGAGCGCGCAAGTTCCTTGATGACCTCGGCGCGGTCCAGGACGTCCTGGATCTTGGCCGGGATCTCCTGCAGGTCGGCCAAGATGTCCTTGATCTGGCCGCTGAACAGGTTCCCCCGCAACTGGGCCAGGTAGAGGCCGAGCACGTAGGTGGCGGTGATCTGGGCGAGGAACGCCTTGGTGGAGGCCACGGCGATTTCCGGTCCGGCGTGCGTGTAGAGCACGGCGTCGGATTCGCGCGGGATGGTGGAGCCGTTGGTGTTGCAGATGGACAGCGTCTTGGCGCCCTGTTCCTTGGCGTACCGCACGGCCATCAGCGTGTCCATGGTCTCCCCGGACTGGGAGATCGACACGATCAGCGTGTGTTCGTCGACGATCGGGTCGCGGTAGCGGAACTCGTGGCTCAGCTCCACCTCGACGGGGATGCGGCACCAGTGCTCGATCGCGTACTTGGCGACGGACCCGGCATAGGCCGAGGTGCCGCAGGCCAGCACGATGATCTTGCTGGTGCCGGCCAGTTGCGACGCGTCGATGCGCAGCTCGTCCAGGGTCATGCGGCCCTCGGAGTCGTAGCGGCCCAAGAGGGTGTCGGCGACGGCCGCGGGCTGGTCGAAGATCTCCTTCTCCATGAAGGAATCGAAGCCGCCCTTCTCGGCGGCGGCGGCGTCCCAGTCGACGTGGAATTCGGTGCCCTGCGCCGGATTGCCGTAGAAGTCGGTGATCGTGTGCTCGTCCGGGGTGATCGTCACGATCTGGTCCTGGCCCAGCTCCACGGCACGGCGCGTGAAGTCGATGAAGCCGGAGACGTCCGAGCCCAGGAAGTTCTCCCCGTCGCCCAGTCCGACGACCAGCGGGGAGTTGCGCCGCGCGGCGACGACGACGCCGGGCTGGTCCTCGTGGACCGCCAGGAGCGTGAAGGCACCCTCCAGGCGCTGGCAGGCCAGCTGCATCGACGCCGAGAGGTCGCGGCCACCGGCGTGGGCGTAGATGTCGCCCAGCAGGACGGCTGCGACCTCGGTGTCGGTCTCCGAGGCGAAGGTGTGGCCTGCGGCCAGCAGTTCGGCGCGCAGGTCGGCGAAGTTCTCGATGATGCCGTTGTGGATCATGGCCAGCTTGCCGCCGTCGGCCAGGTGGGGGTGCGCATTGACGTCGGATGGGCCGCCGTGGGTGGCCCAGCGCGTGTGGCCGATTCCGGTGAGCGAGGCCGGCAGGGGGTGGGCCTCGAGCTCGTCAACGAGGTTGGCGAGTTTGCCGGCCTTCTTGCGGGATTCGATGCCGGAGTCCCCCAGCACTGCAATGCCCGCGGAGTCATAGCCGCGGTATTCCAACCGCCGCAATCCCTCGAGCACCACGTCGAGGGCGCCGTGGTCACCGGTCGTCTTTCCTGGGCGGCCTACGTAGCCAACGATTCCACACATGTCCTCCAGAATACCGTGCTCCCGCGGCGCCCACCGTCATCGCCGGGGTGCCGGTGCCGGAGATCACCGGAGGCGGGCCGGAGGACCGGGTTTGGGGATAGCACCGGGCAGTTGGCACAATTCAGGGGTGAGCTCACCCAGAGACAACGACGCCGGGGCCTCCCCCTTTGTGGAGCTGGACCGCCAGACATGGGCACGGTTGTCCAATGAGATCACCCAGCCTCTCGACGAAGGCGACCTCATCCGCCTCAGCGGCCTTGGCGAAAAGCTGGATCTGACCGAGATCCGCGACGTCTACCTGCCCCTGTCGCGCCTGTTGAACCTCTACGTCCAGGCCGCGGGCCAGCTGCACCAGGCCACCAACACGTTCCTTGGCGAGAGCACGCGCCGTACCCCGTTCGTCATCGGCGTCGCCGGCTCCGTCGCTGTCGGCAAGTCGACGACCGCACGCGTCCTCCAGGAGATGTTGCGCCGGTGGCCCGACACCCCGAACGTCGAACTCGTCACGACCGATGGCTTCCTGTACCCGAACGAGGTCCTGGAGCGCCGGGGGCTGATGCACCGGAAGGGGTTCCCTGAATCCTATGACCGCCGGGCCCTGCTGCGCTTCGTCTCCACGGTCAAGTCGGGCGCCGAAGAGGTCCGCGCACCCTGGTACTCCCACCTGACCTACGACATCGTCCCCGGCAAGGAAGTCGTGGTGCACCGACCCGATGTGCTGATTGTCGAGGGGCTGAATGTCCTCGCCCCCGCGCAGGTCCGCTCCGATGGAACCGCTGGCCTTGCCTTGAGCGACTTCTTCGACTTCTCCGTCTACGTCGATGCCCGTACACCGGCCATCGAGAACTGGTATGTCAACCGCTTCATGAAGCTGCGCAGTGGTGCCTTCGCCGACCCGGCGTCGTATTTCCACCGGTATGCGAGCCTGACCGATTCGGAAGCCCGGGAGACGGCCCTCGGGATCTGGCAGCGCATCAACGAGCCGAACCTCCGGGAAAACGTCCTGCCGACCCGGGGGCGGGCGCAGCTGGTGCTGACCAAGGACAGTGACCACTCGATCCGCCGCATGCTGTTGCGCAAGATCTGACCAGCGGAAATCAACATTCCGGGAAAAGCCCCACAGGTTTTTGTCCAACCTTCCCGCCACGGGCCGCTCGTCTGGGTAGAGTGAGCGGCATGTTACAGGGATTCAGGGAATTCATCATGAAGGGCAACGTCGTTGACCTTGCCGTCGCCGTTGTGATCGGTGGAGCTTTCGCCACCGTCGTCGATGCACTCGTGAACAGCGTGCTCATGCCGCTGATCTCGGTGCTCGTAGGCACGCCCAATTTCGATAACTTCCTGGCCGTTGGCCCGGAGCATGCGATCAAGTTCGGCGTCCTTCTCACCGCCATCGTCAACTTCCTGCTGGTCGCCGGGGCGATCTACTTCGTCGTCGTGATGCCGATGAACAAGCTCATCGAACTCCGCAACGCCCGCATGGGCATCACGCCGGAAGAGGAAGAGGTCGATCCGCAAGTGCTTCTGCTCACCGAGATCCGCGACTCCCTGAAGACGCGGGAATGACATCCACCTGGTCCGGCTCCCGCCGCTAGCCATAGAACAGATGGGGCCCCGTCCGACTGTGGACGGGGCCCCATCTGTTCTCCTGTACGGCAGGGTTACAAGGCGAGTTCGGCCAGGACGACCCCGGCCAGGCGGTTCGCGATCTGGTCCGCCATCGAGTGGTCGGTGGCTTCCACCATGACCCGGACCACCGGCTCGGTCCCCGATGGCCGCAACAGGATCCTTCCGGAATCCCCGAGTTCGGTCTCGGCCCCGCGGACGGCGGCGGAAACGACTGGATTCGAGTGGGCCTCGTGCTTGTCCACTCCCTTGACGTTGATCAGCACCTGAGGGAGGACCTTCATGACCGAGGCCAGTTCCTTGAGCGACTGGCCGGTGGCTGCCACGCGCGAGGCGATCTGCAGTCCGGTGAGCACGCCATCACCGGTGGTGGCGTAGTCGGAGAAGATGACGTGCCCCGACTGCTCCCCACCGAGGGTGTAGTTCCCGGCCCGCATCTGCTCGAGGACGTACCGGTCCCCGACACCGGTCTCGGCCACGTGGACGCCGGCTTGCTCCATGGCGATCTTGAGTCCGAGGTTGCTCATGACGGTCGCCACGAGTGTGTCGTCCTTGAGCTGGCCGGCTTCCTTGAGTGCAAGGGCCATGATCGCCATGATCTGGTCGCCATCGATGACGGCCCCTTCGTGGTCCACGGCCAGGCACCGATCCGCGTCGCCGTCGTGCGCGATCCCCAGATCTGCCCCCTCGGCGACGACTGCCTGCTGCAGGTTCTCCAAGTGGGTGGACCCGTACCCGTCATTGATGTTGACGCCATCGGGGCTGGCGCCGATGACGACGACTTCTGCACCGGCGGCTGAGAAGGCTTCCGGCGAACATCCACTGGCTGCCCCGTGGGCGCAGTCCAGGACGACTTTCAGCCCGTCCAGCCGGTGGGGCATGGTCTTCAGCAGGTGGACGACGTAGCGGTCCTCGGCATCGGCGAAGCGCCGGATGCGGCCCACGGCACCACCGAACGGGCGGGGCGGATCGAGGGCCATTTGCGCCTCGATGGCGTCTTCCTGGGCATCGGAGAGCTTCTGCCCACCCCGGGCGAGGAACTTGATGCCGTTGTCAGGTGCCGGATTGTGCGATGCGGAGATCACGACGCCGAAGTCCGCGTCCATGTCCGCAACGAGGTAGGCAGCCGCCGGCGTCGGGAGGATGCCCGCGTCGAACACGTCGACCCCGACGGAGGCAAACCCGGCTTCGATGGCGGAGGCGATGAAGTCGCCGCTGATCCGCGGGTCACGGGCCACCACGGCCAGGGGGCGCTTGCCCGCGGGGACGTTCTGCAGGCCGAGCACCACGGCTGCCGCTTCCGCCAGGTTCATGGCGAGGGCCGGGGTGATCAGTTCGTTTGCTTTTCCGCGCACGCCATCGGTGCCAAATAATCTAGCCATCCTGGCCATCCTATCGCTCGGGGTACGGTTTCGGACCGC
>DATNBS010000204.1:0-2879 GCA_035571895.1 Arthrobacter sp.
AACGCAAGGCCGCCCGCGAGGCGCTCGCCGAGAACGCCCGCGCCCAGGTACGGGCCACCGTCGACGCCGCCAAGAAGGAGGTCGAGCACATCCGCGCCCCCAAGGACGACGCCGATGCCCCCGCCCGCAGGGACGACGGCGGTGCCCCCGCCCCCGGCAACGAGGGGCCCGACGGCGACGAGGGCGCCGAAACTTTACGCCGGAAATAGGGTGGCGGACGGCGGCACGGCTACGCTGGTCGGGTGACCGACACGACCCAGCCTTCCGTCCCCTTCCACACCCCGGTCCCCGGGCCTGCAGCCGATCCCGGCCTTGATGCCTGGCGCGACCTGCCCATCGCCCAGCAGCCGAGTTGGTCGGGCACCCCGGAACACGGCCGGGCCGTCGACGAACTGGCCTCGCTGCCGCCGCTGGTGTTCGCCGGCGAGGTCGACATCCTGCGCGAACGGCTCGCCGCGGCCGCCCAGGGCCACGCGTTCCTGCTCCAGGGCGGGGACTGCGCCGAGACCTTCGCCGCCGCCACCGCGGACCGCATCAGCGCCCGGGTCAAGACCATCCTGCAGATGGCCGTGGTCCTCACCTACGGGGCCTCCATGCCCGTGGTGAAGATGGGCCGCATGGCCGGCCAGTTCGCGAAGCCGCGCTCCTCGGACATCGAGACGCGCGGAGAGGTGACGCTGCCGGCCTTCCGCGGCGACATCGTCAACGGATTCGACTTCACCCCCGAATCCCGCCGCCACGACCCGGCCCGCATGGTCAAGGCCTACAACACCTCGGCCGCCACGCTGAACCTCATCCGGGCCTTCACCCAGGGCGGGTTCGCGGACCTGCGCAGCGTGCACAACTGGAACAAGGGCTTCCGCGCGAACCCGGCACACGCCCAGTACGAATCGCTGGCCGCGGAGATCGACCGGGCCGTGCGCTTCATGGATGCCTGCGGCGCCGACTTCGACGCGTTGAAGACCACCGAGTTCTTCGCCAGCCACGAGGCCCTGTTGCTGGACTACGAGCGGGCCCTGACGCGTACCGACTCGCGCACCGGCCGGCCCTACGACACCTCCGGCCACTTCCTGTGGATCGGGGAGCGGACCCGCCAGCTCGACGGGGCCCACGTGGACTTCCTGTCCCGCGTGCGCAACCCGCTGGGCGTGAAGCTCGGGCCGAACACCACCGGTGACGATGCCCTGGCCCTGGTCGAGAAACTCGACCCGGACCGCGAGCCCGGCCGCCTGACGTTCATCACCCGGATGGGTGCGGCGAACATCCGCGAGAAGCTGCCGGCGATCGTCGAGAAGGTCACGGCCTCCGGCGCGCAGGTCCTCTGGGTCACCGACCCGATGCACGGCAACACCGTCACCAGCGAGAACGGCTACAAGACCCGCCGCTTCGACGACGTCATGGACGAGGTCCGCGGCTTCTTCGAGGTCCACAACGCGCTGGGCACCTACGCCGGCGGACTGCACGTGGAGATGACCGGCGACGACGTGGCCGAATGCCTCGGTGGCGCCGATCCGATCCGGGCCGACCAGTTCGACGACCTGTACGAGTCGGTCTGCGACCCGCGCCTGAACCACCGCCAGTCCCTGGAGATGGCATTCCTGGTGGCCGGGGCCCTGGCCGGCCGGAAGCCCCGCACGGACTGACCCGCGCCATCGGCACAGCAACGCCCCGGAGGGAATGATCCCGCCGGGGCGTCGCCGTGCCGGATGCAGCAGGTGCCGGGTGCAGCCAGGGCCGCGTGCGGCCAGGGTCCTACACCACCCCGATCGTGATGGTCGACCCCTCGGGCTGCGTGCTGCCCGGTTTCGGGTTCTGGGTGGCCACCGTGTTGAAGATGATGCCGAAGCTGCTTTCCTTGACCTCCACCGTGAAGCCCGCATCCTGGAGGATCTTCGTGGCCTCGTCCTTCTGCTTGCCCCGCACATTCGGGACCTCGACCATGCGCGGGCCCCTCGAGACGGTGTACGTGACGGTCGAACCGCGCTCGGCGGTACCCGACGCCGGGTCCTGGGCGATGACCGATCCCTGGGGGACCTGCCGGTCGAAGTCCTCGCCGGACTTCGCGGCCTTGAAACCGGCGCCCTCGAGGGCCGTGACCGCCTCTTTCTCGGGCCGTCCCGTGACCTGGGGGACCTCCACCGGGGCCGGCCCGCGCGAGAGGACGTACGCGACCTTCGTGCCGCGGCGGACCTGCTCGTCGGGACGCGGGTCCTGCGAGACGACCTGGCCGGCGGCCATTGACTCGTTGTACTCCTTCGTGGTCTTCCCGGGCGCGACCTGTGCGGCCTTCAGGGCCTTCCGGGCCGCGGCGTCGTCCCGGCCGACGATGTTGGGGACGGCAAAAAGCTCCGGACCCTTGGAGATCAGGAGCTCGACTGCCTCGTACCTGCGGATGGTCTCGCCCGATCCCGGATCGGAGCCGACCACCCTGCCCTTCCCGACCTCTTCGTCGAAGACCCGGCGTTGGCTGGAGGAGACGCCCTCGGCTGCCAGGGACTGGACCGCGGCTGCGGCCGGCTGACCTGCCAGCTGCGGGATCTGGACCGGGGACCCGGGACCCATCCCGAAGAACCAGGCTGCGGTGGCCACCAGTGCCGCGACCAGGAACAGGAGGATGCCCAGGACCCAGGCGCGCCGGCGCGACGACGGCGACTCCAGGGATTCGCGGGGAGTCTGCGCCTCCCGCGCCCACCGGCGCCGGGCCGCTTTGTCGTCCTTGCGCGCCTGGCGTTCCCGGGCCCGGGGGGACAGGGACCGCGCGCTGTCCTGCGGTTCCTCCCCATCCTGGCGGGGCACGACGGCGGTGAGCTCGCCGGTATCGGTGGTGTCCCCGTGGCGGGGGAGGGCCCGCGTGGCTTCATGGGTCGCGATGACACTGG
>DATNBS010000205.1:0-4417 GCA_035571895.1 Arthrobacter sp.
GTTCAATTCGCGCATCACGTCGTCGGTGAGCAGCGGCGAGACCTTGGAGAAGACCTCGCGCAGCTGCGGGTACTCCTGCAGGGTCTCGGTGTTGTAGACCGGTGCTGCGTTGTAGGCGGGGAAGAACTTGCGGTCGTCCTCCAGCACCACCAGGTCCAGCGACTTGATGCGGCCGTCGGTGGTGAAGACCTCGCCGAAGTTGCAGTCCCCGTTGTCGGTGGCCGAGTACACGGCGCCGGTGTCGTAGATGCCGATGTTTCCGTCCGGCACGCCCTTCGGTGATCCGCGATCGAGCCCGTAGGCCTTGAGCATCGGGTTGAACCCGTCGGGTCGCGAGTTGAACTCGGCCTCCAGGCAGAAGGTGCGCTGCTTGACCGGCAGGTCCGCGATCTGCGAGAGCTTGCTGATCCCGTCGAGTTTCTCCACCGCCTCACGGCGGACCGCGAAGGCATAGGTGTTGTTCAGCGGGGCGGGAGCGCCCCAGGTCAGGCCGTTGCCCAGGTCCTCGTCGTGGACGGCCTGCCATTGCTCCTGCTTGTCCGGGATGCCTTCCGAATGGCCGAGGTAGGTGATCCAGGCGGTCCCGGTGTATTCCCAGGTGAAGTCGGCCTGGTGGGAGACCATCAGCTCGCGCACCGGCTGGCTGCCGGGCACGTTCGTGAGGTCGGTGACCGTGAACCCGGCGGCCTTCGCGGCCAGGACGGCGATCTTGCCCAAGACCAGCTGCTCGGTGAAGTTCTTCGCGGTGACCGTCAGCTTGGCGTCCTGGGGCAGCCCGTCGATGTGTTGGATCGTCCCCGGTCCGGCCTCCGGGACATAGGAGGCAGCCGGTTGCAATCCGCATCCGGCCAGCAGCCCGGCGACGGACAGGACCGCCGCGGAGGCGAGCAGCCGCCGTCGCATGCGGGGAAAGCGGGTGGGTGAGGCCATGGTCTAGAGTCCCTTCGGACGGGCGATGTGCTCGACGAACCGGCCCAGCCAGTCGATGACCAGGGCCAGCAGGGCAACCAGCAGCGAACCGGCCACCAGCACGGTGGTCAGGTTCAGGTTCACCCCGGTCGTGATGAGGATGCCCAGACCGCCGCCGTTGATGAACGTGGCCAACGTCGCGGTGCCGACCAGCAGGACCAGGGCGGTGCGGATGCCGGCGAGCATGACCGGCACGGCCAGCGGCAGCTCGACCTTCCACAGCACTGCGCCGGCGCTCATGCCCATGCCGCGTCCGGCCTCGATGAGGCGTTCATCGACCTGGCGCAGCCCGACCATCGTGTTGCGCAAGACCGGCAGGATCCCGTACCCGACCAGCGCGATGATGGC
Organism: Arthrobacter sp.; assembly: GCA_035571895.1. GTDB lineage: Bacteria > Actinomycetota > Actinomycetes > Actinomycetales > Micrococcaceae > Arthrobacter_H. The sequence continues at coordinate 1,318 of DATNBS010000205.1, forward strand.
AGCCCAAAAGCCGAAGCCGACCCAGAAGGCCAGCAACACGACCAGGCCGATGGCCGGGGCCGCCTGGCCGAAGTTGGCCACGGCAACGATGGGGCCGCTGGCCTTGCGCAGGGGGCCGCGGGTCAGCAGGATTCCCAGCGGGATGGCGATGACCAGCACGATCACGGTGGCGACGATCGTCAGCTGGAGGTGTTCGAGGGTGTAGCCCCACAGGGCGTCCGGGGCCAGGGTCGCGCGTTCGGTGTCCGAGAGGTCGGCGGTCGCGAGCCAGACGAGCACCAGGCCGAGGGCGATGAGGATGCCAACCAGCTGCCAGATGAGCGGCTTGGCCGAGGGACCGGCCGCAGGCCGGGACGGTGCCTGCGCCTCGCCGGCCTCCACGGTGGCGGTGTCCGGGGTGTCGGGCGTGCTCATGGCCGGCCGCCCTCGTCGTGGGCATCCGGGCAGCCGGGGCCGTCGGGTCCGTCGGCGCCCAGGGCCGCCGCCACGGCGGTGGTGGGGATGGCGCCGCTGTTCAGGCCCACGGGCGAGTCGGCGTCCCCCTTCGCCGCTTCCTGTGCGGCGCGGATGGACTCCATGACCGTGTCGACGGTGACCAGGCCGAGGAAGGCGTCGCGGCGGCCGGTGACGATGGCCGCGCTGACGCTGCCGACGAGCATGACGTCGAGCGCGTCGTTGAGCGTGGAGCGGTCCGAGACCACCGAGAGGTTGGCATCGACCTGGTCGGTGATGACCTGCATGCGGCTGAGCTGCCGGCGCGAGAGCCACTGGATGGGCCGGCGGCGGGAATCGAGGATGACGGCGTTCTGGTGGCCGGCGCCCTGTAGGCGGGAGAGGACGTCGGAGGCGGTGTCGCCGGGGACGGCGGTGACGGCCTCCTCGAGGCGGACGTCGTGGACGCGGTTGAGGGTCAGCTGCTTGAGCCCGGCGCCGGAGCCAATGAAGTTCTCGACGAACTCGTTGGCCGGGTTGGCCAGGATGCGTTCCGGGGAGTCGTATTGGACCAGCTGGGCGCCTTCGTCGAACACGGCGATCCAGTCGCCGAGCTTCACGGCCTCGTCGAAATCGTGCGTCACGCAGACGATCGTCTTCTGCAGTTCCGACTGGATGTTGATCAACTCGTCCTGCAGGCGTTGGCGGGTGATCGGGTCCACGGCACCGAAGGGCTCGTCCATGAGCAGGACGGGCGGGTCGGCTGCCAGCGCCCGGGCCACGCCGACCCGCTGCTGCTGGCCGCCGGACAGCTCCTTCGGGTAGCGGTCGCGGTAGGTCGCCGGATCCAGCGAGACGAGCTCGAGCAGTTCGTCCACGCGGGCGGCGATGCGCTGCTTGTCCCAACCGAGCATCTTGGGGACCAGCCCGATGTTGGCCGAGACCGTCATGTGCGGGAAGAGCCCGCCGGCCTGGATGACGTAGCCGATCTTCCGGCGCAGCTTGTCCCCGTCCATAGCGGTGACGTCCTCGCCGTTGATGACGATCTCGCCGCCGGTGGGTTCGATGAGGCGGTTGATCATCTTCAGCGTGGTGGTCTTGCCGCAACCGGAGGGACCGACGAACATGACGATCGAGCCGGCGGGGATCTCCAGGGTCAGCCCGCCGACGGCGGGCCGGGCCTGGCCGGGGTAGCGCTTGGTTACCTCCTGGAGCAGGATGGAGGCGCCGGTCACGCCTTCCGGGGTGTCCTGGGTGGATGTTTGCAGATCAGACACGGATACCTCGCGGTGTGGTGAGACGACCCAGGCCGACGAGCAGCAGGTCGAGGATGAAGGCCAACAGGATCACGCCGACGACGCCGACGACCACCGATTCGAGGGCGTTGGCGCCGCCGAGCCGGGACAGACCAGAAAAGATGAAACCGCCCAGACCCGGGCCGAGCGAATAGGCGGCGATGGCTGCCACGCCCATGACCATCTGGGCGGAGACGCGAACGCCGGTGAGGATGACGGGCCAGGCCATGGGGATCTCCACGGTGGCCAGGGTCCGGAACCGGCTCATGCCGATGCCGCGGGCGGACTCAACGGTGGCCGCCGGGATGCCGGCGAGGCCGACGACGGCGTTGCGCAGGATGGGAAGGGCCGCGAAGAACGTCACCACCGTGACCGCCGGCGGGACACCGAAGCCCATCGGGGCGATCAACAGGCCGATCATGGCGAAGGACGGGATGGTCAGGCCGATCGCCGAGATGCTGTTGGCCGTGGAGCTGGCCACCTTGCTGCGGTAGACCAGGGCCGCGATGACGACGGCGATCACCGTGGCCAGGACCAGGCACTGGACGACCAGGCTGAAGTGCTGCCAGGAGGCAAAGAGTATTTGGCGATATCTGTCGCCGACGAATTCCCACACGTTCAGACCCTCTTCACCCTGGCTCGACCCTCTGTCCGAGGCGGATCGGAGCCGCCTTCGTGGTTCCCCACGGTAACGGGGGCACGGTGGATCCCGTGGAAGTGGAGGACGCCTGCCGCATTCCGTTACCCAGTCGTGACCTGGGGCCGGGGTCTGTCGGAGGGTGGCAGAGCCTCGCTCAGGCGCGGCCCTTGAGGATGAGGTGCCAGTAGATCTGCGGGAAGACATGCCGGTCCACGATCCACTGCCAGCGTCGTTCCTTGGCCATTCGCAGCCAGGGATAGCTGGGCATGGGCTGGAGGTCGGGCCCGAATTCGGCGAAGAACGCCGTGCCACGGCTGAGCGTGAACGGGCACACGGAGTATCCGTTGTAGCGCGCCTGCGGCGTCCCACCGGTCAGGACGGTCCGCAGGTTCCGGTCCACGACCTTGGTCTGCTTGCGCAACGCCCCGCCGGACTTCGAGTTGGACGTCCCGGCTGCATCCCCCAACGACCAGACATTGGGGTACCGCCGGTGGCGCAGCGTCGCATCGTCAACCTCCACGAAGCCGCCCTCGTCGTCGGCAGCCGGCAAGGTGGTGGCCTTGAGCCAGTCGGGTGCCGATTGCTGCGGCTCCACGTGCAGCAGGTCGTAGGCGATCTCCCGCGATCCGGTGGGGCCCTCCAGCCGCAGCCGACGCGCGGAAGCATCGACGGAGACGAGGCGGCTCGAGGGCAGCACGCGGATCCCGTACTCGACGATCTTGCGCTCGAGTTC
>DATNBS010000206.1:0-2840 GCA_035571895.1 Arthrobacter sp.
TGCGGTCCCGGCAGCCCATGAGACTCGACCGATGACTGCTCCGACCCCCATTGTGGCTCCCAGCGGAAATCCCGGCCCGCAGCCGGTGGCGGGTGACACCACCGCACGCGGTTTCGTGCTCTATGTAGGTCTTGACGAGTCGGTGGCCCAGGCGCAGGGAACCTCGCTGGGCAAGCTGGCAACCCAGGTCCGCGCCTTCCTGGCCACGCTTTCCCCCGATGCGCAGACCCATGCCGCCGTCGCACTGGCCCCGGCCAACGCACCGGGGGAGAGCATCGACGTCGTGCGCCAGGCGCTCGGGGACCCGACCGTGGCCCGCCGCCCGCGTACCGAGACGCCGCGGCAGCAGCCGGCGGCGACGCGACCCTCCGGCGTGCTGATCGACCTCTCCCGCCGGGAGGTCCACCTGGACGGGCAGACCCTGAACCTCACGTTCAAGGAATTCGAGCTGCTGAACTACCTGGTCGAGAACGGTGCCCGCACGGTGGGCCGCGACGAGCTGCTGACCAACCTCTGGCGCAATGCCGAGGAGGTCCCGAACGAGCGGACCATCGACGTGCACATCCGCCGCCTGCGCTCCAAGCTCGGGCGCCTGGCCAACACCGTGCGCACCGTGCGCGGGCAGGGCTACCGCTTCTACGAGCACCCCGAGGTCATCGTCTGGGCGGCCCCGGAATACAGCATCTGATCCTGCACCACAGACGACGACGGCGATGCCCCCTTCCCGGGGCATCGCCGTCGTCGTCCGTGGTGCAGGGTGTGCCGGCCCCTAAGCTGGGGGAATGAGCCAGCACCACCTCAAGCGCCTGATGCTCCTGCGCCATGCCAAGGCCGAGTTCCCCTTCGGCGTCGCGGACCACGACCGGCCGCTGGCCACGCGCGGCACCCGGGAGGCCCCCTCGGCCGGCGCCTGGATGGTGGAACACGGCTGGATCCCCGACTACATCCTGTGCTCGGACGCGCTGCGTGCCCGGTCCACCTGCGCATGGGTGTCCAGCGAGCTGGGGGAAAAGGGGCCGACGCCCTACCTCGATTCACGCGTGTACGGCGCCACGGCGACGCAGCTGGTCGCCCTCGTCAACGAAACCCCCGAGTCGGTATCCACCCTGCTGGTCATCGGGCACCTGCCCACCGTCCAGGAGGTCGCGATGGCGCTGGCCTCGGTCGAGTCGGACGAGGAACCGGTGATGGAGCTCGCCACCCGCTACCCGACGCTCGGGCTGACCCTGCTGGAGACGGCCAAGCCCTGGGCCGAACTCGACGGCCGCGACGCCCGCGTCACCGGGTTCGTCGTCCCGCGCCCCTGATGGGTGCCCCTGATCCGTACCGGGGCGCGCCCGGGGGCGGGTTCAGCCGATGGCGGCGAAGACGGCCACCGCATCGACGCACGTGGCGATGCTGCGCTCGGGGTGGAAGACCTGGCGGTCGCGCCCGATGATCAGCACCGCTCCGAAGACCGCGGTGGCCAGCGCCGCCGGGTCGGCACGGCCCAGCGCCGGATGCGCTCCGGTGGCCCGCAGGCGGTCCAGTGCCGTGGCTATGACGTCGATGATCTCCCCGCGCAACTCCTCCAGGGAATCGGACCATTCGCTGGGGGACTGCCACTGCTCGGTGAGCCACAATTGCGCGAAGGACGGGTACTCGTGCATGAACTCCAGCGACGCGGCGACCATGTCACGGAAGCCGGCGACCGGATCCGGGTCTGCGACGCCTGCCGCCAGCCGCTCGAAGAGCACGTCGGCGCCGAAGCGGATGAGCTGGCCGATCAGCTGGGCCTTGGAGCCGAAGTTGTAGTACACCGTCCCCTTGGAAACCCCGGCTGCGGCGGCGATCTCGTCGACCGTGACCTGGTGGTGGCCCCGCTCTCCGATCAGCGCCATGGCGGCGGCGAACAGCCTGTGCTTCGAGCCGGTTTCCCGGACCCGTACCCGCCCGCTCATGCTGCCAGCTCCGGGTGCAGTGTCTTCAGCGTCCAGGTCTTGCCTCGGTGCACGGCCAGCACGCTCATCGCCAGGCCGACCACCGCATAGCCCAGCAACGCCAGCACCAGCGGGACGAGCCCGTCGAGGGTCGCGCCGTACATGAGGTGCCGCAGCCCGGTGATGACATGTCCCATCGGGAGCAGGTTGTGCGCCACGTGCAGCGGGTCGGGCGTGGTCTCCCAGGGGAACGTGCCCCCGGCGGAGACGAGCTGGAGGACCAGCAGCACGAGCACCACCAGCTTGCCGGGTGTCCCCAGCAGCGCGCAGATGCCCTGCACCAGCGCCGTGAAGGCGACGCTGGCCATCAGGAACAAGCCCCAGGTCAACCACGGATGGGCCGTCTGCAGGCCGAGCCCGAAGAGCACCACGCCGTAGAGCACCGTCGCCTGCAGCATCGAGAGGAACAGGAACGGCAGCCAGCCGCCGATCGCGATCTTCCACGATGCCGCATTGGAGGCGAGGGCCCGGTGCGTCACCGGGCGCATGATCTGCACCAGGATGAACGCACCGATCCACACGGCCAAGGTCATGAAGAAGGGGGCCAGGCCCTCACCGTACGTGCCGGCGCTGGCCTGGTCGGTCTGGGCGACCGACACTGGGTCGCCGATGACGTTGGAGACCTGGGTCTTCTGCCGGTCCGAGGGGTTCGGGACCTGGTCCGTCCCGTCGGAAAGCTTGTCGGCCAGCGTCCCCGAGCCGTCGACCAGCTGCCCGGCCCCGGAGGACAGTTTGGCGATGCCGTCGCGCAGGTCCCCGGTGCCCTGCTGCAGAGATCCCGTCCCGTCGACGAGCGACGCGGCGCCGTTGTCGAGCTGCTTTGCCCCGGAGAGGGCGTCTTGTTGGCCGGCGAGCAGGGTG
>DATNBS010000207.1:0-7487 GCA_035571895.1 Arthrobacter sp.
CCTGCGCCGGCTGAACGTCTCGCCGCTGGGCGTGCGGACGCGCGCCGTGGCACCCACGGCACGGTGGATCCGCGCGGTGGTGGCCGCCGTCGTCGTCATCCTGGCCTTCGCCGCGCTCCAGATGCTCTCGGCTTTCCGCGACCTGGCAGTGATGGTCGGGGTGATGCTCGGCGCGTTCGCCGCGGTGCTGGCCGTGCTCAACGTCGTCGGCCCCTGGGTGGTCCGCCTGCTGGCACGGCGCTCGCTGCGCCGGGCCGAGACGCCCGAGCGGCTGCTGGCGGCCCGGATGATCCTGGAGTCCCCGCAGGCCGCCTGGCGGCAGGTCTCGGGTGTGGCCATGACCAGCTTCGTCGCGGTGTTCGGCGGCGCAGGGGCCGCCCTGATGCGCGCCTCGGTGTCCGGGCAGGCCGATCCGCAGGAGCTGGCACTGGTCGATGACGTGCTCACGGGGGTGCTGGTGACCATCGTGGCCTCGTTCCTGGGGGTGTGCTGCTCGGCGGTCATCAACCAGTGCGCGCTGACGCTGGACCGCCGGGACCTGTACTCGAACCTGGACCGGCTGGGGATGGAACCGGCCACGATGGACCGCGCCCGCGTGCGCTCGGTCATGGCGCCGCTGCTATGGGTCTCCCTGGGCTCGGCCCTGATCGCCGGGGTCCTGCTGTTGCCGCTGGTCGGCCTCGCCATGATCCTGTCCCCGGTCACGGTCCTGGTGGTCGCGGCGACGCTTGCCGCGGGTGCCCTGTCCGTCCGCGGCGCGCTGGCCCTGGTCGGTTCGCGCCGGGTGCTGCGCGCGGCGTAGCGGCAGGGAGCGGGGTGGTCGGATCGGTGGGTCTGGCCGGACGTGGCCTCCCGGAGACGCCCGGATGCGTCCCGATCAGGGAGACGAAACGCAACTTCGTGTCCTGTGACATGAATAACAGCAGAACCGATGATTGTTATTCGGTCAGGGTAGGCTAACTTAACGAAGGAGTCCCACCCGCTGGTCGTTCCGGCCCATCACTCGAAGGAACCCCCATGTCGTCCCTGAAACTGCGCCTCGGCGCCCTGCTGGGTGCCTCCGCCCTGGCCCTGACCGCCTGCGGCGGCACCTCATCCGCCTCGTCCGACTCCGCCGGCGAGGCATCCACCGTGACCATCGAGGACAACAACGGGACGCAGGAGATCGCGACCCCGCCGGTCTCCGTCGTCGCGACCGACAACCGCACGTTCGAAACCCTCTCCGACTGGGGCATCGACCTGTCCGCCGGTGCCGTGAGCCTGATGCCGGACACCATCCCCTACACCCGGGACTCGTCCATCGTGGACCTGGGGAACCACCGGGAGCCGGACCTGGAAGCCGTCGTCGCCGCCGATCCCGACCTGATCGTCAACGGGCAGCGCTTCGCCCAGTACCACGAGGACTTCGAGCGGCTCGTGCCGGAGGCGACGATCCTGGAACTGGACCCCCGCGACGGGGAGCCCTTCGACGCCGAGCTCAAGCGCCAGACGAGCGTGCTCGGCGAGGTGTTCGGCAAGCAGGACGAGGCCCGGAAGCTCAACGCCGACTTCGACGCCGCCATCGAGCGCGCCCGGAAGGCCTACGACAAGAACGACAAGGTCATGGCAGTCATCACTTCCGGTGGCGACATCGGCTACTCGGCGCCCGGCAACGGACGCACTCTGGGCCCCGTGTTCGACATCCTGGGCCTGACCCCGGCGCTCGAGGTCGAGGACTCCAGCGAGGACCACCAGGGCGACGACATCTCCGTGGAGGCCATCGCCAAGTCGAACCCCGATTGGATCCTGGCCATGGACCGCGATGCCGCCGTCGCCGCCGACGACGCCTCCTACCGGCCCGCCGACCAGCTCCTGGGCAGCTCCGCCGCGTTGAAGAACGTCGCGGCGGTGAAGGACCAGCACATCGTCTACATGCCCACCGACACCTACACCAACGAGGGCATCCAGACCTACACCGAGTTCTTCAACTCCTTCGCCGACGCCCTCGAGGGCTAGCGGCGCCCCGGCACGATGACCACCACGGCCCAACGCGCCGCCTCCAAGGGCAGGCTCTTCGAACCACGGCTCCTCCTGGGCGTCGTCGTCGTCGCTGCGCTGCTGGCGTTCTCCCTGTTCACCGGCGTCTACGACGTCTTCGGCGGCGACCAGGGGGCCGAGATGTTCGGCATCACGCGCATCCCGCGCACGATCGCGCTGGTCCTGGCCGGCGCGGCAATGGCCATGTCCGGCCTGGTGATGCAGCTGCTGACGCAGAACCGCTTCGTCGAACCCACGACAACGGGCACCACGGAATGGGCCGGGCTGGGCCTGCTGGCGGTCATGATCATCGACCCCGGTGCCAGCATCACCGTGAAGATGATCGGAGCCGTCGTCGCAGCCTTCGTCGGAACGATGGTCTTCTTCGGTTTCCTGCGCCGGGTCTCGCTGAAGGAATCCCTGACGGTCCCGATCGTCGGCATCATGCTCGGTGCCGTCGTCGGGGCCGTCTCCACCTTCATCGCCCTGCAGACCGACATGCTCCAGAGCCTGGGCATCTGGTTCGCCGGCAGCTTCACGTCTGTGCTGCGCGGGCAATACGAGGTGCTGTGGATCGTGGCCCTGGTGGGGATCGCGGTGTTCGTGGTCGCCGACCGTTTCACCGTCGCGGGGCTCGGGGAGGAAGTGGCCACGAACGTGGGGCTGAACTACCACCAGGTCATCCTTGTGGGGACCGGGCTGATCGCGGTTGCCACCGGGATCGTCACCGTGGTGGTCGGCAACCTGCCCTTCCTGGGGCTCATCGTGCCGAACATCGTCTCGATGTTCCGCGGCGACGACCTGCGCGGCAACCTGCCGTGGGTCTGCCTGCTCGGCATCGGCATCGTCACCGTCTGCGACCTGATCGGGCGCACCATCATCATGCCGTTCGAGGTCCCCGTCTCCCTGATCCTCGGGGTCGTTGGCGCCATCGTCTTCATCGGGCTCCTGCTGAGGCAGCGCCGTCGTGCCTGAGACCATGGCGCCCCCGCACACCGCCGCTGCTCCCGCGCGCACCACCCCCCGCCGCTCCGGCGCGCTGCCCACGGCCCGCTCGCGCCGGCGCTACCGGTTCGTGCTGGCTGCCCTCGTTGTCCTGGCCGTCGGCTTCGGCTGGGGCCTGCTGGCCTGGGACAACCCGATGCCCCCGGGCACCCCCGGATTCTGGCGGATCGCCGAACTGCGCGGCACCAGCGTCGTGGTGATGCTCGTCGTCGCCTTCTGCCAGGCCATGGCAACGGTCAGCTTCCAGACCGTGACCAACAACCGGATCATCACCCCCTCGATCATGGGCTTCGAATCCCTCTACGTCGCCGTGCAGACCGCCGCCGTGTTCTTCCTGGGGGCCGCCGGCGTCACCGCCGTCCAGGGCATCCCGCAGTTCATCCTGCAGGTGCTCATCATGGTCGGGTTGTCGGTGGCCCTCTACGGCTGGCTGCTCTCCGGCAGATACGGGAACCTGCAGGTCATGCTGCTGATCGGCATCATCATCGGCGGCGGGCTCGGCTCCGTGTCCACCTTCATGCAGCGGCTGCTCTCGCCCAGTGAATTCGACATCCTCACCGCACGGCTCTTCGGGTCCGTATCCAACGCCGACGCCTCCTACCTGCCGATCGCGATCCCGGTGTGCGCGGCCGCCGGCGGCCTGCTCTGGGCTCATTCCCGGCGGCTGGACGTGGTGGCCCTCGGCCGCGACACCACCGTTAACCTCGGGCTCAACCACCGCGCCGAGGTCATGCGAGGCCTGTTCCTGGTCTCCCTGCTCATGGCCGTCTCCACCGCACTGGTCGGGCCGATGACCTTCCTGGGCTTCCTGGTGGCGACGCTGGCCTACCAGCTGGCCGACACCCACGACCACCGCCTGGTCTTCCCCGTGGCCGTACTCATCGGGTTCGTCGTCCTGGCGGGCTCCTACTTCATCATGAAGAACGTCTTCTACGCCCAGGGCGTCGTCTCCATCATCATCGAGGTCGCCGGCGGCTCGCTCTTCCTGTACTTCATCCTGCGAAAGGGGCGCCTGTGATCACGCTCAACGAGGTCGGCAAGAGCTACGGCGGCGACGTCGAGATCGGCCCGGTCAGCTTCGAGATCCCGACCGGCGGCATCACGGCGCTCGTCGGGCCGAACGGGGCCGGGAAATCCACGCTGCTGACCATGATCGGCCGGCTGCTCGGGCTCGACACCGGGGCGATCGAGGTGGCCGGGTACGACGTGGCCAGCACCTCGTCGAAGGACCTGGCCAAGATCGTGTCGATCCTGCGCCAGGAAAACCACTTCACCGCCCGCCTGACCGTGCGCCAGCTGGTCGGCTTCGGACGCTTCCCGCATTCGAAGGGCCGGTTGACCACGGTCGACGAGGAGGTCATCTCCCGGTCGATCGATTTCCTGAACCTGGGCGACCTCGAGGGCCGCTACCTCGACCAGCTCTCCGGGGGCCAGCGCCAGCGCGCCTACGTGGCCATGGTGCTGGCCCAGGACACCGGGCACGTCCTGCTGGACGAGCCGCTGAACAACCTGGACATGCGGCACTCGGTCCAGATGATGCAGCACCTGCGCCGGGCCGCCGAGGACCTGGGGCGCACGATCGTCGTCGTCATCCACGACATCAACTTCGCCGCGCACTACGCCGACCATATCTGCGCCGTGAAGGACGGGAAGGTCGTCGAGTTCGGCACTCCCGGGCAGATCATGACCGACGCGGTGCTGACCCGGGTCTTCGAGACCCCGGTGCAGGTCATCCAGGGGCCGCAGGGTCCGCTGGCCGTCTACTACTGACTCACTGGCCCGTCGGCTCCGGCCGCAGGGCAAGAGGACGGGTCTCCCGCAGGCGAACATGATGGGAAGCCTGGTGCCGGGCCCACCGATGGGGCGCACCGCACGGACGGCGCGCGAGGCCCGCGCCATGGCCGCAGCGGCGGCATCCCGCCGGCCCGGAGGCTCCGGCTCAGCGGCCGCGCTGGGCGACGCGGGCGACGATGGCGTCCGGGGCGATGCGGGCCAGGAACGAGATGACCTTGTATTTCGTGCTGGGGATCGACACCGAGCGCCCGGCCATGGCATCGGTGAGTCCGCTGCGCACGACCTCCTCGGCATCGAGCCAGGACCACGACGGGACCGACTTCTTGTCGACCTTCATCCGGTCGTGGAACTCGGTGTGCGTGAACCCGGGGCAGACGGCGGTCACGGAGATGCCGCGGTCGCGGTAGAAGACGTTGGCCCAGCGGCTGAAGTTCACCAGGAAGGCCTTGGCCGCCGAATACGTCCCGCGCGGCGTGAACGCCGCGACCGAGGCCACGTTGACGATCCGGCCACCGCCGATGGACGCCATGGTGCGCAGGGCCGCGTGGGAGAGGACCAACGGCGTGCGGATGTGGATGCCCAGGTGCGTCAGCTCGTCGGCGAGGTCGTTGTCCGCGAAGTTCCCGGTCAGGCCGTAGCCGGCATTGTTCACCAGCATGGTGACGGGCCGGTTGGAATCGGCCAGCCGGTTGGCCACCACCTGCACCCCGGACTCGCTGACCAGGTCGGCGCTGATGGTCTGGACCTGGACGGCGTACCGGGCGCGCAACGTCTCCGCGGTGGCGTCCAGCCGGGTCTGGTCGCGGGCGACCAGCACCAGGGAATAGCCCTGGGCGGCCAGCTGGCGGGCGAATTCGGCGCCCAGGCCCGCCGTGGCACCGGTAATGAGCGCGGTGTAGGACGGCTGGGCGGAATAGTGCGTCTCGGGATGCTGGGTGGAGCTGGCCATGAGTTGACTGTAGCGGCGAGCGCGGGACTGTCCAAGGAGGCCGGGCAGGCGAGGCGAAATCGGCACCGGCCGGCATTAGGGCAACGGAACTTTGCGTAATGCTTGCTCCTAAGGATAGCCTAACAAGACAGGGTTTCCCGGGGCGATCCCGGACCGGATCGAGAGGGGTACGAGCATGGGTACACACCGCCCTGCCGAGGCCGTGGCCCCGCATGCCGCACGGCGCTGACGTGCCCGTCCTGGCTGTTCTCCACGGCGTCCTTCTCCGGGGTTTCCGTCGTCGCGGATTCCCCCTGAGCGGTTCCCTTTCGCGCCGGTCCCTCCTAGGCGGCTCCCGCCGTCCCGAACAGGTAGTCCAATTGCGCGGCCACCGAGTGCTCGGCCGCCCCGCGCACCGCGGGATCCACATCCGCATAGACCAGGTCGGCCACCGCGGCGGCTGCCGGGGCAACCGGCCCGCCGCCGAGCCGCGCCACGGCCTCGCGGACCTGCTCCAGGCGCTGCAGCCGGTGGGCCGTGTACTGCTCGACGACGGTGCCCAGGTAGGGGTGTGCCGGGCCATGGGCCGGGAGCATCACCGCCCGGGCGAAACCGGACAGGACGTCGAGGCTGGCCAGGTAGTCGCCCAGCGTGCCGTCCGGGAAATCCAGGATCGTGGTCCCGCGCCCGAGCAGCGTGTCCCCGGTGAGGACGGCCCCGTGGTGGCCGTCGTCGGGCAGCAGGAAGCACACCGAATCGGACGTGTGTCCCGGGGTGGCCAGGACCTGGATTGCCACGCCCGCGGCCGTGAACGCCTCGCCGTCGACCAGCGGTGCACCCTGCCGGCAATGGTCGGGCAGCATCGCCCGGACCGGGGCGCCGGTCAGTTCATGCAACCGGTCGATGCCCTCCGTGTGGTCGGCGTGCCGGTGCGTGATGAGGACCAGCTCGACGCGGCCTTGCGCGGCCAGCGACTGCAGGTGTCCCTCGTCGGCCGGGCCGGGGTCGACCACCACGACCGACGCGGAACCGGGGCCCCGCAGGAGGTAGGAGTTCGTGCCGTCCAGCGTCATCGGGCCGGGGTTCGGCGCCGTGATCACGGCCGTGCAGGACGACATGGGCAGGACGGGAGCGGGTGTCGGGTCGGGCATGCCGCCAGTCTAGGGCAGCCGCGGCACCGCGTCCCCGGGAAGCACCCTCCCGTTGGTTCCGCCCGGCCCCTCGGGCACCGCGCGGCGCACCGAGCCCAGCAACCGGCACCCCGCACCACCGCAGCCACCCCCTTTGACCGGAGGCAGACATGAGCACCCCGCAGTCGACCACCCCGCAGCCGACCACCCTGGCGGCAACCCCGCAGGCGACGAGCCTGACGGCGGAGAACCTGTCGCTGGCATACACCGGGCAGCCGGTCGTGCAGGACCTGACGCTGGAGCTGCCCGCCGGGCAGATCACCATGGTCATCGGGGCGAACGGCAGCGGCAAGTCCACGCTGCTGCGCGGCCTGGCCGGCCGGCTCGCCCCGGCGGGGGGCGCCGTGCTCCTGGACGGGACGGATCTGCACGACCGGTCCGCCGACGAGGTCGCCCGGGCCCTCGGGCTGTTGCCCGAACCGCTGGAGGCTGCCGGGGGCCGCTCCGTGCGCGACCTTGTCGCCCGCGGCAGGGCCCCCGAGGGCGACGCGGGAACCGGCTGGACCGAGGACGACGACGATGCCGTCGACCATGCCCTGGCCGCCACCCACTGC
>DATNBS010000208.1:0-3232 GCA_035571895.1 Arthrobacter sp.
GCCGAAGAGCAGGTGGACGATGTTGTGCAGGATCGATACCTGGAACAGGCCCAGCAGCATGGCGCCGGACTGGTGCCCGGCGAAGGTCAGCTCGCGCACGTTCGTGGTGATGCCCGGGATGAAGCCGAGCACGCCGACCAGCAGGAAGGCTGCCCAGACGAGGGCCGCCAGCTGGACGTGGGTGCGGCGGATGGTGGTGGCGTGTGTGGTGGCCATGGTCCTACTCCTTGGGTGCGCCGCCCCGGCTGTGCCCCGGGGCGTGTGTCACCGGTAGTTCGGAACCGCGGCGGCCATGGATTGGACAACGGGCCGGGTTTTTCCGGAGAGGCCGTCGATGGCGGCTGCTGGCCTAGAGCTGCTGGAGCATGATGGGATCCGTCGTGGGCTGCTCGGAGCCCTGCGCCGGTTCGACGGTGATCCCCAGATGCGTGGCCTGGTCCATGGCGCCTTCGACCAGCGTGGTCTTCGGCGCAGTTCCCGCCGTGTCCAGCATGCCCATGGGGGTGGCACCGCCCTCGCCGATGAGCCAGAGTTCGTAGCCCTTGTCGGAGGGCAGCGACGGCAGCCCGCGCGTGGTCAGGGCGGCCAGTCCGGCCGTTGCCGAGTAGGCGACGGTCACCTCGGCGCCGTCGTCCATGCGCTGGGTTGCCGATTTCATGTCAGTGGCGGAGAAGATCTGCTGCATCTGCTCCTGGTGTTCCGACAGGGCTTTGAGCTGCTGCTCGAGCTGGTCCTGCTGCCGGTTCTGGTTCACGACCACGCCGGTGAGCACGCCGGCGGCCAGCAGCAACGCCGCTGCGGCACCGGCCAGGAACCTGGTGGGCCAGGCGGTGCGGGCCTGCCGCCCAGCACGGCGCTGCCGGGCGGCGTCGAGGTCGGCGACTCCCTCGTCGTGGCGCCTGGCGGGGTCCGCCGGGGCGGGTTCCGGGGCGCGTGCGGACCCGGTCATCGGGTCATCGGCCGGTGCGCCGACCGCGGGCAGCTGGGGGGTATCACGGATGGCGGCCATGATGTTGGCCTTCGCGCGTGCCGGGGGTGCCACCGGAGTGGTCTGTTCGGCCAGCCGGGCGGCGGTTTCGCTCAGCGTGCGGACCTCGTGGAGCGTGCCCTGCGAGGCCAGGGCCTGGTTCTCGAAATCCTCGCGTTCGGCGGGGTCGAGGGCATTGAGCGCGTAGGCACCGGTGAGAAGGTGCAGTTGCCGGTCCATCACGCCACTCCTAACTGGTCTCTGAGCTTGATCATGCCATCGCGTATGCGTGTTTTCACCGTTCCCACGGGGACCTCGAGCAGCTTGGCGACTTCCTGGTGGGTGAAGCCGCCGAAATAGGCCAGTTCGATGGCGCGCCGTTGGGCCTCGGAGAGCTGTCCCAGCGCCCGGTGGACGCGTTCTCCTTCGAGGTGGGCCTCGACGGTGTCCTGGACGTCGTCGTAGCTTTCCTCGAATCCCTTGATGCCCTCGCGCAGGTCGCGGTCCCTGCTGCTTTGGCTGGCCCGAACCCGGTCGACGGCCCGGCGGTGCGCCAGGACCATGATCCAGGAGACGGCCCGGCCGCGGTCCGCATCGAAACGGGCGGCCTGCTGCCAGACCTCGACGAAGACCTCCTGCAGGACCTCCTCGGCTTGCGACTCATCGCGCAGGATGCGCAGGATGAGTCCGAAGACGCGGGGGGAAACGTCGTCGTACAGGACCTCGAAAGCCTCCTGGTCGCCGGCGGCGATGCGGTGGATGAGCACCTCGGGGTCTGTGGGTGCGGGGTCCTCCGCAGTCCTGGCCCAAGGCAATCTCATGGATGCAAGTCTTGCATGCCGCGCGGCCTGTCGGAAACACGGCCTGTCTCCGGCCGGAACGTGTCGTGCCCCGGCCGGGCACCGCGGCGATCCCGGGAAGGGGAGCACCGCGGGCTCCGGCGATCGCAACCGCCGGAGCCCGTTGGACGCTGCCCTTGCGGCACTACTTCTTGGCCGGCGGCATCAGCACCTGGTCGATGAGGTAGACGGTGGCGTTGGCCGTCTTCACACCGCCACAGATGACCGAGGCATCGTTGACCTTCAGGTTGTCGCCGCTGCCGGTGACCTTGACCTCGTCGCCCTCGACCGTCTTATGGGTCCCGACGACCTCGTCCGGCGTCATCTGACCGGGGACCACGTGGTAGGTCAGGACCTTGCTGAGCATGTCGGCGTCTTCGACGACCGAGTTGAGGTCCTTCTTGGGGATCGCGGCGAAGGCGTCGTCGACCGGGGCAAAGACGGTGAACTCGTCGCTGTTGAGCGTGTCGACAAGGTCCACCTTAGGGTTCAGCTTGCCGGAAACGGCCTTGGTCAGCGTCTTGAGCATCGGGTTGTTCGAGGCGGCCACGGCCACCGGATCCTGTGCCATGCCCTTGACCGAGCCGGCGCCATCCGGAACCATCTTGGCGTATGCCTCGCAGCCGGGGCCCACGAGGTTTGCTGCCGGGTCCATGTCCTCGGACATGGCCGAGGAGGACGAGCCGGAGGATTCCGACATCGGCGCGGACGACATGGGGGCGGACGAGGAGGACTCCATCGGCATCGACGAGGATTCCCCGGACCCGGCGTCGTTGCCACCGGCACAGGCGCTGAGGCTGAGGGACCCCACGGCGAGCAGGCCGAAGAGTGCTGCATACTTGCGGTTCATGGTCTTCATGACTTTTCTCCTTGCTGGAGCGGCCGTGGCCGCCATGGTTCCCTTCCCCCGGCGGGGTGGGCTGTCATGGAGTCATTCGGAGCCGCGGCGTGGGCGGATTGGATCCGGGCCAAAAAACTTTCAGTCCTTGGAGCCCCACGGCGTATACCCCGCAGCTTGCCATCTTGTCCAGCCGCAGGCATGGGGAGAACTCCCCATCGCGCGGGCCTCCCCCACTGCCCTAGAGTCTTCCTATCGGCATCGGAGCTGTTTTCCCCCCAAGATTGCTCCGATGCCGATCACCTTTTGCAGAAGGCGGTCGGGAGTGCATCCCGGCCGCCTTCCGTGCATCCCCACCCCCTGCGTGGCGGAAGTTCCGTCAGCCCCGCGCCATCCGCTGCCGCGGCAGGCCTAGCGCAACCGCCCCCGCAAATCCGCGAACGCCCGCATGTAGGCGGCGGATTCAAGGTAGTGCCCGTGTCCGGCGGAGACGAATTGGTAGGCACGTTCCCGGTAGGACGCCGCCCGGCGGTCCGTGCCGTCCCCACCGCCGAGGTAGCACGCCGGGAATCCGAGCGGATCCGTGGG
>DATNBS010000209.1:0-18473 GCA_035571895.1 Arthrobacter sp.
CCGAAGGACGTGGAATACCGGGAGATCACGACGCCGGCGCTGCGATTGGCCGCGTCGCTGTACCGGGGCAGGGGGCCAAGCTCGATGCTCATTTCGTACGCTCCAGGACCAGGGTGCAGAGGGTGGACAGATCGGTGCCTAGGGTCGTGGCGGGGGCAACCTGCTCGGCCTCCGCCAGGGCCTGTCGGACGAGCCGGTGGGCCAGGCGCCGGGCCGAGGCCTCCGCGCCGGTGGCCCGCAGCGCGGAACGCAGGTCCTCGAGGGTGCCGGTGCCGCGGTGGTACGCGTCATGGGCGGCGAGGTAGCCGGGGTCGTGGGCCGCGAACGCGCCCAGGACGGTTCGCTTGTCCGAGCGCAGGTCGGAGTCGATGGACTTGCCGGTCACGTCCGGGTCGCCGAACGTGCCCAGGACGTCGTCGATCACCTGGTAGGCGATCCCGATGGTCCGCCCGATGCCGCCCAGCCGATCGGCCGTCGCGGCCGCGGCGCCGGCCAGGGCGGCTCCGGCGCGCAGCGGTGCCTCGAAGGAGTATGAGGCGGTCTTGAGCCGCTCCATGTCCAGGACCTGGTCCACTGAAATTTCCGAGGCCGCAAAGGAGAAGACCAGGTCGTCGAGTTCGCCGGCGGCGGCAGCCAGAACAGCGGCGTGCATGACGTCGAGGACCGGTTCGGCCGTGCCGGTGGCGGCGCCGGCGCGGGCGGCCAATCGGATCGATCCGGCCAGCAAAACGTCACCGCCGATCAGTGCTGCCGAGTTTCCCACATGGTCGGCCACCTCCCGCGGCTGCCCCTGGTCCAGTGCGTCGTTGCGGTACCGGGCACCGAGGGTGGGGCGTCCACGCCGAACCAGGTCACGGTCGATCACATCGTCGTGCACCAGCAAGGCCGCATGGAGCATCTCGAAGGACGCTCCGAGGATTGCCGCCGCATCCCGGTTCCGGCCCCCGAAGGCACGGTAGGCGAGGTGGACCAAATGGGGACGAGTGAGCTTACCGCCAGCCAGGCTGTCCCCCAAGCGGTCCCAGAGTCGGGTGAAACGGTGGTTGTCACCGTCGACGAGGCCGACCGAGGATCGCACCTCTGCGGCGAGTACCTCCCGGACGGCGGCGCGAAAGCCGTCCCACTGGGCATCGGAGGATGGGAAGGCCCCCGTTCCCTGCAGGGACTGACGGGAATGCGCGTCGGCGCCGTCCGTGGATCGGGTGGTCGGCGCGGCGGGGGCCTCGAACGACTGGGTCATCTCGGTTCTCCTTCGGCAGCGGCGGCCATCGCATCGATGCGCTCCTGCATGGCGGCCGCGACACCGCCCAAGTAGGTGGTCACCGCGTGCTGCCCGGCCTCGTCAAGGCCACGGACGAGGGAGTCGGTGGCCAGGATCATGGGCATCAGCTGGGCCATCGCCTCGCGGGCGGACGATTCGGTGGGCTCGATGATTACGCTGCGCCGGTCGGTGCTATGCGGGATGCGGCGGACATGCCCTGCCTTGACAAGCCGGTCGATGACGCTGGTTACGGCCGCGGTGGTCAGGTGCAGTTCTCGCGCCAGGAGCGAAGGGGCCATCGGGCCATTCTGCAGAAGGTGCTGCATGGCATGGAAGTCCGTCTCGTTGGTCTTCAGGTGCACGCGCAACCGGAACTCAACGCTGTCGTTGAGCACGAGGATCTTTCGCAGCAGGACGGATGCCGGATGCATCTCCGGACGTCGTGCTGGCACTGAAGTGGTCATGTCACGGGCCTTAACTTATCGCTTGATAATCAGAAAATCTAGATACATACTGGTTGAAGAACCGGGAATTGTCGAGTGCCAGATTCGTTGCCACCCATGGAGCAAGGAGTTCCAAGCATGGAAAAGACCAGAAGCCGCGCGATGGCAGCACCGTGGTCCTACGGACACCCTGCAGTCCCCTGGCTTTACGCCTTCACCGTGGCGGTGGCCATCGGCGGCGCTTTCCTCGGGAGCGGCGCTCTCGGCGGGACTCCGATCAACGAGGCTTCCGGAGGGTGGCTCTCTGCCGATGGCACCGTCCTGGCGCCCGGCACGGGGGCCTTTTCGATCTGGAGCGTGATCTACGCCGGGCTGGTCGTCCATGCGGTGATCCAGCTCGTTGCGGCATGGCGAGGAACGGCTCTCCAATGCCGCCTACGTCCCTGGGCCGCTGCATCGGCCCTGCTGAACGCGGCCTGGATCTGGGCCGTGCAATGGGGCCAGCTGGCCCTGAGCGTGGTCGTGATCGTCGTCCTGCTCGCGGTCCTGGCGCGCACGTTCGTGCTGTTCCTGCGCACCCCGGCCAGCGGACGCACCGAGCGGCTGGTCGTGGGGATCACGTTCGGGCTCTACCTGGGCTGGGTGAGCGTGGCCACGGTGGCGAACACCGCGGCGCTGCTCGCCTCCCGCGGCGCACGGGCCTCCGAGGGGACGACGGCGGTGCTCGCGGCCGTGGTCCTCGCCGCCACGGCCGCCATCGGCGTTGCGCTCGCCGCGAAGACCGGTGGGCGGCTGGCCCCGGCGGCGGCCCTGGCCTGGGGGTTGGCGTGGATCGCCGTCGGCCGGTTGGACGGGGGCACGCCATCGACGCCGATTGCCTGGTCCGCCGGTGCCGCCGCGGTGGTGGTGATCGCGGGAACGCTGCTGTACCGGGTCCGGGGAACCCGCGTGCCGCGGCACCAGCCTGCCGGTCGCCCGGACGGGGGCAGGCGATGAGCCGCGTGGCCGTGGCCGGGGCGACCGGCTACGTCGGCGGCCGGCTGGTCCCGCGTCTGCTCGAGGCCGGGCATGAGGTCAGGGTCCTCACCCGCAGCCCGGACAAGCTCCGGGATGTGCCCTGGGGTTCCCGCGTGGACGTCGTCGAGGGCACGCTGGAGGAGGAAGCCGCAGCCCGGGCACTCGTGGAGGGCATCGACGTCGTCTTCTACCTGGTCCATTCCATGGGAGGCCCCGGGGCCTTCGAGCGGACCGAGCGGCTGTGCGCCCTGCACCTGGGTGCCGCCGCGCGCTCGGCAGGGGTCGGGCGGATCGTCTACCTGTCGGGACTGCATCCCGAGGGCGAGCTGAGCCGCCACCTGGCATCCCGAACCGAGGTCGGGCACATCCTGGAGCATGCGGGCGTGCCCACGCTCGTGCTGCAGGCAGGGCTGCTCATCGGCTCCGGCTCCGCGAGCTTCGAGATGATCCGCCACCTGACCGACGTCCTGCCGGTGATGCCGGCGCCCCGCTGGGTGCTGAACCGGATCCAGCCCATCGCCGTGCGCGATGCCCTCCACTACCTGTTGGCCGCCGCCGACCTGCCCCCCGGAAGCGCCGGGACCTTCGACATCGGGGGACTCGACGTCCTGACCTACGCGCAGATGATGCGCGGCTATGCCGAGGCCGCCGGCCTGCGCCAGCCGGTCGTGCTGGCCCTGCCGGTGCTCACGCCCTGGCTCGCGGGCCAATGGGTCAACCTGGTCACGCCCATCCCGCGCGGCCTGGCGCTGCCCCTGGTCGAATCACTGCAGCACGACTGCGTCATGCGCGACCGGTCCATCGATGCCCTCATCCCTCCACCGGCCGGGGGCCTGACCGGGTACCGCCGCTCGGTCGAGCTCGCGCTGCTGAAGATCGAGGCCGACGCGGTCGAGACGTCCTGGGCCACCGCCCGGGCCTCGGCGGAACCGGCTGAACCGCTGCCCAGCGACCCCGACTGGTCGGGGCGCACGGTCTTCACCGATGTGCGGGAACGGACGACGGCGGCGGCCCCGGAGCGGGTCTGGGAGGTCATCGAGGGCATCGGCGGAGACAACGGCTGGTACTCGATGCCGCTGGCCTGGTCGGTGCGCGGCTGGATGGACAAGCTCGGGGGAGGGGTCGGGCTGCGCCGCGGCCGCAGGAGCCGCAGCTCCCTGCAGCTGAACGACGTTGTCGACTGGTGGCGTGTCGAGGCGCTCGAACCCGGCCGGTTGCTGCGGCTGCGCGCGGAGATGAAGGCCCCGGGCGGTGCCTGGCTGGAATTGCGGGTGGACCCCGACGGTTCCGGTAGCGTCTACCGGCAGCGGGCCGTCTTCTTCCCCCGTGGGCTCGCCGGACGGCTCTACTGGCTGGCGGTGCTCCCGTTCCACGGCGTCATCTTCCGCAGCATGGCCGAGCGCATCACCCGCGCCGCCCAGGGGCGCTAGTCCTGGTCGGACAGCAGGCCCGTGGTCCGGTACGGGATCACCTCCCGCAGGAACATCGTCGTGGACGTCCTGGTGATGCCGGGGCAGAAGCGGATGACCTCGCTGACCCGGTAGAGGTCGTCGGGGTCCGATGCGACGACCCGGATCAGCAGGTCGGTGTCCCCGGCGGGGGCGAAGCATTCCAGCACCTCGGGGATCTCGTTCAGCGCTGCGATCGCTTCGTCGAGCATCGACTGGTCCAGTTCCGCCGAGACCGAGGCCGCCACGCCCCGCCCCAGGGCGGCGGGGGTGACCCGGCTGCTGTTGGCCCGCAGGGCGCCGGAAGCGGCGAGCTTCTCGAGGCGGGACTGCACCGTGCCGCGGGCCAGGCCGAGGCGTTGGGCCAGCATCATGATCGGAATCCTCGGATCCTGGTCCATGGCGGAGAGGATGCGGCGGTCCGTGGCGTCGAGTTGGTATGACTCGGGTGTCACCGGGGCTCCTTTGCTGGGGTGATTGCTGCGGTCTCGTGCTGCGGTGGTGCTGACGACGGCGATGCGGACCCGGTCAATATGACCAACGTCCCCGCAGGCGGAAATAACAGAATAGTCAATATGACCAGTGTTGGGCAACTGTGTTGCACGGATTGACCGGTCGATGATCTATTGGTGTCCGGAACTGAGCAATGCCACCGGCATGGCGATGTCTGGTTGACGGATCGGCCGCGACACCCCGGCCGCCGATACGGCACGGCCCACAAGGCCCGCGACCAGTAGCTAGCTACGAGTATGGCCCGCAGGAACGCCCAGGCGGAATCCTGCGGGCCATCGTGACGCCAGGGGACGACCCGGCTGAAACGGCGCACCTTGTCCCCACGTGCAGCGAATGACTGGAAACCAACGCCAACTGGCGCTAGTTTCGGGGTATGAGATTCATGCGTCTGGAAGACGTCGCCGAAGAGCTGAGCGTGAACATGCCGCAGGTGCGCTCCCTGGTGCGCAGCGGCGAACTCCCGGCGATCAAGGTCGGCGGACGCGGCGTCTGGAGGGTGGAGCGCACGGAACTCGAGGCGTACATCGACCGGCAGTACGCCGCCACCCGCAAAGGCCTGAAACAGGACGACGGCGTGGCCCACGATGGCGGGCACTGACCCGATGGTCCGCCGACCGGCTCTCCCGGCATCCCTCCAGACGCCCGCGGTCCTCATCGACCTCGACATCCTGAACCGGAACATCGAAGCGCTGGCCCGCACGGTGGCGGCCCGCGGCCAGCGGCTGCGCCCGCACGTGAAGACGCACAAGATCCCCCAGATCGCGGCCCTGCAGGTGGCTGCCGGCGCCACGGGGCTGACCGTCGCGACAGTGGGCGAGGCCGAGGTCTTCGCCGAGGCAGGCGTGGATGACCTCTTCATCGCCTATCCGCTGTGGGTCGGGGAGCCCATGGCGCCCCGCCTGGCGGCGCTGGCCCGGAAGGCCAACCTGCGCGTCGGCGTCGACTCCGTCGAGGGCGCCCGGAACCTCGCGGCCCGACTGGGACCTGACGCCGGGCGGCCGGGCGTCATGATCGAACTCGACAGCGGCCACCACCGCAGCGGGGCGGCCCCGGACCAGGCGGCAGGGATCGCCGTCGCCGCCAGGGACGAGGGGCTCCGGGTGGCCGGCGTCTTCACCTTCCCCGGGCACAGCTACGGCCCCGGCGCCTCCGCCGGGGCCGTGGACGACGAGTCCCGCGTCCTGGAGCAGGCTTCACGCGCACTGCAGGCGGCCGGCTTCGTCGACCTCGAGCTCAGTGGCGGCTCGACCCCCACCGCCTATGCGCCCGGGGCGGGCGTGGCGACGGAAGTCAGGCCCGGGGTTTATGTGTTCAACGATGCCCAGCAGCTGGAGATGGGCCACTGCGGTGTCGACGAAATCGCCCTGACGGTTGCGGCCACCGTGGTCTCGCGCCGGGCCGGTGGGCAGAGCGGAGGCCAGGTCGTGCTCGACGCCGGAACCAAGGTGCTCGGCGGGGACCGGCCAGCCTGGGCCAGCGGCTTCGCGCGCATCCTGGGCCACCCCGGCGCACGCGTCACCGCCCTGTCCGAGCACCACGGAACCGTCGTCTTCCCGGATGGTTCACCGCTGCCCGCGCATGGCGAGCAGCTGCAGGTCATCCCGAACCACGTATGCCTGGTCCCGAATCTCGTGGATTCGGTGACCGTGGTCCAGCGTGCAGATGGCGGGCCGGAGGCTGCCGACGCCTATGGCATCGTGGATCGGTGGGAGGTCGCCGCGCGCGGCCGCAACAGCTGAGGAATCGCGGATCGTTTTGTACTGCGGCCTCGAAGTGCGTTAAGCTGTCGCACGTGGTACCGCAGGTGGGAACACCCGCACGGGGCTTTAGCTCAGTTGGTAGAGCGTTTCGTTCGCAATGAAAAGGTCAGGGGTTCGATTCCCCTAAGCTCCACATAATCCGAGTCCACGCGGAGCCGAGGCCTCTGCAGGGACTCGTTTTTTCTGTCCGACGGCGAACGTTCACCGAACGGTTCTGCGTCAGAGGGGACGCATCGGGATCCATCCCTGGGAGCACGGTTCTCGGTTGACAATGGTTCCCCGGTTCGCCCGCAGGGGAATTTTCCATGAAACAGCCGCGGCTGTCCTATCCTTGCGGGGCATACATCAACAACATGAGGAGCACAACCATGGCCCAGGACTACGACGAAGCCCGCCCGGACGTCGCCGAGCGCAGCGAGGAAACCCTCAAGCGCGTCAAGGAGATGGATGCCCCGAACGCCCGCACCGTCGTCGAGGAGCTCGACGAGGGCGAAGCACTCGATGGCCCCGAGCTGCCCGGTGCCATCGTCGACGACGAACTCATCGTCCGCGTGCTGCCCCAGGCCGCCGACGAATTCACCTGCGGCTCCTGCTTCCTCGTCCGCCACCGCTCGCAGCTGGCCCGCGAGAAGGACGGCGTGAAGTACTGCCGCGACTGCGAGGCCTAGACAGCCCAGCTCCTTGGCGGGCGGCGGCCACCGCCTGCCCGGACCGTCGCGACAGCCGACCGAACGGTCCTCCCGGCGTCCTGGTTCCGTGAACGAGGGCGCCGTTGGTCTGTCCCCACCCGCCCGGCACCCCGCCACCAGGGCCCCGGCGCATCGCCCCAACGGGGGGTCTCGCCTAGGATGGCGGTGGGTGCGACGGCACCCGCACCACCGGTGAAGGGAGCCCACCCGGCATGCACAGCGAGGCCTACATCTACGACGCCGTGCGCACGCCCCGCGGCCGCGGCCGGAAGGGCGCACTGCACGGGACCAAGCCGATCTCGCTGGTCATCGGCCTCATCGACGCCCTGCGCGAACGCAACCCCGGCCTCGACCCCGCCCGGATCGACGACCTGGTCCTCGGGGTCGTCACCCCGATCGGGGACCAGGGCGCCGACATCGCCCGCATCGCGGCCATCGCCGCCGGCCTGCCCGATACCGTCGGCGGGTTCCAGCTCAACCGCTTCTGCGCTTCCGGCCTGGAGGCCGCCAACCTGGCCGCGGCGAAGATCCGCTCCGGTTGGGAGCAGCTGGTCATCGCCGGCGGCGTGGAATCGATGTCCCGCGTGCCCATCGGCTCCGACGGCGGCGCCTGGGCCCTTGACCCCGCCACCAGCTTCGACACCTCCTACATCCCGCAGGGCATCAGTGCCGACCTCATCGCCACCACGGAGGGCTTCACCCGCGGGGACGTGGACACCTTCGCCGCCAGGTCCCAGCAGCGTGCCGCCGACGCGTGGGACAAAGGCCACTTCGCCCGGTCCATCGTCCCGGTCCGCGACCAGAACGGCCTGGTCGTCCTGGACCACGACGAGCACATCCGCCGCGGCACCACCGTGGAGACCCTCGCCGGGCTGCGCCCCGCCTTCGCTGCCATGGGGCAGGACGGCGGGTTCGACGCCGTCGCCCTGGAGAAGTACCACTGGGTGGAGGAGATCGACCACGTGCACACCGGTGGGAACTCCTCGGGCATCGTCGACGGGGCCGCCCTGGTCCTGGTTGGCTCCGAGGCCGTGGGACGCGACCTCGGCCTGGCCCCGCGTGCCCGGGTCGCCGCCGCCGCCGTTTCCGGCGCGGACCCGACCATCATGCTCACAGGCCCCACCCCCGCCACCCGCAAGCTCCTGGACACCGCCGGTCTGACGCCGGCGGACATCGACCTGTGGGAGATCAACGAGGCGTTCGCCTCCGTCGCCCTGAAATTCCAGCGCGACTTCGGCATCGACGACGAGCGGCTCAACGTCCACGGCGGCGCGATCGCCATGGGCCACCCGCTGGGCGCCACGGGGGCGATGATCCTGGGGACCATGGTCGACGAACTCGAACGCACCGGCCTGCACCGCGCGGTCGTCACCCTGTGCATCGGCGGCGGCATGGGTGTCGCCACCCTGATCGAACGCGTCTGAGACCGGAGGATGGACATGGAAGAGCGCAACGTCATCCGCGAGGCCGGCCGCGACGTCATTCGGGAGGACCAGCACGACGGCGGGATCCTCACCTGGATCCTCGATTCCCCCGGATCCGCGGTGAACCTGCTGGACGCTGCCTTCACCTCCGCCCTGGCCGCGCGGCTGGACGAGGTGGAGGCCCGCAGGGCGGAGGACTCGTTGGCGGTCACCGGCATCATCCTCACCTCGGCGAAGGAGAGCTTCTGCGCCAGCGCCGACCTGGACGCGATGGCCTCAGCCACGGCCGTCGACGCCCAGGACGTGTACGACCTGGCCCTCGGACTGGCCACGCAGTTCCGCCGGCTGGAGACCCTCGGTGTCCCCGTCGTTGCCGCCCTGAACGGGTCGGCCCTCGGTGGAGGGCTCGGCCTGGCCCTGGCCACGCACCACCGCATCGCCGTGGACGAGCCCGGCATCCGCTTCGGGCTTCCCGAGGTCGGATTCGGGCTTTGCCCGGGCGCCGGCGGCGTGCTGCGGACCGTGCGCCTGCTGGGGGTGGAGCGTTCGCTGGACGAGTTGCTGCTCGCCGGATCCAGCTGTGGAACACGGGACGCCATCCAACGGGGCATCGTCGACGAGGCGGTCGACGAGGCCGGGGACCTGCTTCCGGCGGCGCGGCGATGGATCCTCGAGAACCCCGACGCCGTCCAGCCCTGGGACGCCGAGGGATACCGGGTTCCCGGCGGAGCACCAGGCCTCCCGGCGGGGGTCGGAGATCCGCTGCTGGCCGTTCTGCACTTCCTGCCGGCCCGCCTGCGCAGCCGGCCGGATGTCCTGCACAACCCGGCCGCCCGGGCCATCCTGGCCGCGGCCGTCGAGGGCCTCCAGGTGGATCTCGACACGGCAGCGGCGATCGAGGCCCGCTACCACACGCAGACCGTCATCGACCCAGTGTCGACGGCGATGATCGGCCTGCGGCATGCCGACCGCAAGGCAGCCGGACCGCAGTCGATGGACGCCACGACGGGAGCGGTCCCGGACGCCGCGACGGTGGTCGCGGCCGAGGGTGCGCCGCCGGAAGCGGAAACGGCGGATCCACGGCGCGAGGGAAGCGATGAGGCAGCCGCCAGTTCGCGGCGTGCCGATCCGGAGAACGTCCGGCAACTGGTCGGGGACCTCACCGATGGGGCGGCCACCGCAGCACGCGAACTGGTGGCCGAGGGGATGAGCGAGGTCTCGGTCGAGCGGGCTGCCCGGCACGCCGGGTTGTCCTCGGTGCTGTACCAGGCCGTCCGCGAGTCCGCGCGACAGGCGGCCCGGGAAGGGCAGGGGGACCCCCGCGCGGGCCGCAGGCAACCACCGGTCCTCGGGACGGGACCGGCCCAACGGCGCCTGCTCTCGGCCATCGCCGCCGCCGGGCAGCGGCACCTCGCGGCCAGCGAACCGACGCGGGTCGCCGCGCTGAACATTGCCTCGGTCGACGGTGCCGGGTTCCCTGCCTGGACCGGCGGCATCGCCCGCTGGGAAACCGCTAGGTGACCACGGGCCGGGCGCCTCCTCGGCTTCCGGCCTCGACTTCCAGTCCGGAACCCAGGTCTAGAATTCCAGCGAGGCCTCGTCGCTGACCGACAAGGACAGCACCGCCGTCTCGATCATCTCGTGCCCCTCGAGCTCGCGTTCGATGCGCCGCAGCTGCCTGGCGACCTCGTCCTCGGCGTCGTCGCCCACCAGGTCAACTTCCGCAACCAGGAACAGCCGCCCGGGGCCGATGTACTCCAGATGCAGGTACGTCACCCGGGCGATCTCGGCGTGTTTCAGCAGATCCTGTCCCACCCGGGTGCGGATTCCCGGCGTCGAACTGGCGCCGACGAGGAAATGCCGGTTCCGGTCGATGAGCACCAGCGCCACGATGCCGAGCAGGACGCCGATGACGATCGACCCCAGGGCATCCCAGATGGCGTTGCCCGTGACCTGGTGGACGAAGATGCCCGCCGCGGCCACCACGAGCCCGACCAGGGCCGCCGAGTCCTCGGCGACCACCGCACGCAGTGTCGTGTTCGAGGTGTGCAGGACCAGCCGGAATACCGAGGTATCCGCCTTCCGGGCCTGCCGGCGGGCCTGCACGATGGCTTGGGTGAAGGAAATGCCCTCGAGCAGGAACGCGACCCCCAGGACGATGTAGGCCAGCTTCGCCGATTCCACGGGTGCCGGGTTCTGCAGTTCCTGGATGCCGTGCATGACGGAGAACACCGCGCCGGCGGTGAAGATGCCCACGGCGGCGAACATCGACCACACGTAGGCTTCCCGGCCATGGCCCAACGGGTGCCGCTCGTCCTTGGGCCGGGCGGAGCGGCGGTCGGCGATCAACAAGAAGACCTCGTTGCCGGCATCCGCCCAGGAGTGGGCTGCCTCGGCCATCATTGACGCCGAGCCGGTGATCAGGGCGACCACCGTCTTGGCGATGGCCACGAGCAGGTTGGCCAGAAAAGCTATCAGGACCGTCATGTGGGAACCTCCATGGCGCCAGTGTATGGCCCGGATCCGAAGCCACGACAGGAACTGCGTGGCCGCTCGCCGCGGCACCAGTCGTGGGAGCCAGCCGTGGGAACCAGCCGTGGGAGCCAGCCGTGGCAGCCTGCCATGGCCACTGGTCCGGGCCGCTTCTTGCCGTGATGAAGGCCCGAGCCTACCTTGGAGGAAAGCGGAGCCCGGGCAGCGGTCGTGGCCGGCACGCGCGGGCATCCAGGAGGTAGCCATGGCAGCATCCGACGGCACGGTGGTCATCGGGGGAGGCCTCGCGGCAGCCCACGTGGTCCAGGCCCTGCGCGAGAACGCCGCTGCGGAGCCCATCACGGTCATCGCCGACGAGGACCTCCCGCCGTACGAACGCCCGCCACTGTCCAAGGACTTCCTGCAGGGCAAGCAGCCCGCGGAGGCGGCCATCGTGCACGACGCCGGTTGGTACGCCGCGCACGATGCCACCCTGGTGCTGGGGGAGCATGCCGCCGCCATCGACCGGGAACGGCACCTCGTGCGGCTGGAATCGGGTGCCGAGCATGCCTACGGGCAGCTGGTGCTGGCCACCGGCGCCGACTCCCGGCGCCTGGACCTGCCCGGTGCCGGCCTGCCGGGGGTCCACGTGCTGCGCCGGATGGACGACGCCCGCGCCCTGAAGGAGGCCCTCGCCACCGGCGGCCGGCTGGCCGTCGTCGGCGCCGGCTGGATCGGCCTCGAGGTCGCGGCCAGCGCGCGCCAGGCGGGCATGGACGTCACGGTGGTCGCGCCGGGCACAACGCCGCTGGGCACCATCCTCGGCGAGGAGGTCGGCGGGCACTTTGCTGCGCTGCACCGGGCCCACGGCGTCGAGTTGCGCCTGGGCACCCAGGTGACGGGCATCCTCGAGCACGCGGGGCGGGCCGCCGGACTGGCGACGTCCGCCGGGGAGGTGCCTGCCGACGTCGTGCTCATCGCCGTCGGTGCCGTGCCGGCCACGGGCCTGGCCGAGGCGGCGGGGCTGGCCGTGGACAACGGCGTGCTGGTGGACAGCTCCCTGCGCTCCAGCGACCCGGACATCCTCGCCGTGGGCGACGTCGCCAACGCGGAGAACACCCGGCTCGGGCGGCTGCGCGTGGAGCACTGGGACAACGCCATCCGGCAGGGGACGCTGGCCGCGCAGGTCATCCTGGGCCACGATGACCGCTATGACTGGCTCCCGTACTTCTTCACCGACCAGTTCGACCTCGGCATGGAATACGTCGGGCGGGCCGGCCGGGGCGCGGAGACCGTCATCCGGGGAAGCCTGGTTTCCGGGGAGTTCATCGCCTTCTGGCTCGAGGACGGGGTGGTCTGCGCTGCGATGAACGTGAACATCTGGGACGTCAACGACACCCTGCGTGGCATCGTCGGACGCCGGGTGGATGCGGCCCGGTTGGCCGATCCGGAGGTCCCGCTGCCGGAATTGTGAGCAACACGTCGGCTGCGCCGGTGCCGCGGGAATGCAGCGGCGTCCCTAGACTGTTGTCCTCGGTACGCGCCATGGACAGCAACGAGGCACCTGGCCGGTCACCCACACCGCACCATGCCCTCGAAGGTAGGAACCCCTCCGCATGACCACTCCGCCACGCAGCACCCTGCTCTCCGGTCGCCCCCTG
Organism: Arthrobacter sp.; assembly: GCA_035571895.1. GTDB lineage: Bacteria > Actinomycetota > Actinomycetes > Actinomycetales > Micrococcaceae > Arthrobacter_H. The sequence goes on from DATNBS010000209.1 coordinate 12,689, forward strand.
CTCATCGCCATGGCCGCCCTGGCGTTGGGCGGCTTCGGCATCGGGACCACCGAGTTCTCCATCATGGGCCTGCTGCAGGAGGGTGCCGCCGATCTCGGCGTCGGCAACGCCGACATGGGGCTGATGATCTCCGCCTACGCCCTCGGCGTGGTCGTCGGGGCACCGCTGCTCACCGCCCTGGGGGCCCGCACCGCGCACAAGACGATGGTCTCCTGGCTGATGGTGCTCTTCACGGTGGCCAACTTCTCCTCGTTCCTGGCCCCGACCTACGACAGCATGCTCGTCACCCGGTTCCTCTCCGGGCTGCCGCACGGTGCCTACTTCGGCCTGGCCGCGATCCTGGCCGGGAACCTGGTGCCGGCGACCATGCGCGGCCGGGCCATCGCGTGGGTGATGATGGGCCTCTCGGTCGCCAACGTGCTGGGGGTTCCCGCGGTGACGTGGCTGGGCCAGCAGCTGGGCTGGCGCTGGATGTTCGCCTCCGTGGCGATCATCGGGGTGCTCACGCTGATCTCCATCCGCCTCTGGGTGCCGTACAACCCGATCCACGAAGGGGCCAGCATCCGCCGCGAACTCACCGCGCTACGCAGCGGCCGGGTGTGGATGGCCATGGCCACCGGGATCGTCGGGTTCGGCGGCTTCTTCGCCGTCTACTCCTACATCAGCCCGACCCTGACGGACGTGACCGGGCTGCAGGCGGCGGCGGTCCCGTTGGTGCTGGGGCTCTACGGCATCGGCATGGTCTTCGGGAACCTGCTCGGCGGCCGGCTGGCGGACTGGTCGGTGCACGGCAGCATCTACATCGCCACGATCGCGATGGTGGTGTTCATGAGTGCCTTCGGGCTGCTCTCCCCGTACCCGGTCGCGGCGCTGATCCTGGTGTTCATCCTCGGCGGCACGGGCTCGATCCTGGTGCCGAGCCTGCAGGCGCTGCTCATGGACTCGGCCCCGAAGGCGCAGTCGCTGGCCGCCTCGCTGAACCACTCGGCGCTGAACATTGCCAATGCCTTGGGGGCCGCCCTCGGCGCCGCGGTGATCAAGCTGGGCTTCGGCTACCAGGCGCCCTCGTTCCTGGGCGCGGGGTTGGCCCTGCTGGGCCTGTGCCTGGCGTTGCTGACCGCACGGGTCTTCAAGGCCCGTGCCGCCGCCGACGCGCGTGCGGTGGCCGCCGGCCAGGCCGGCTGAACCGGGTGCCCGGGCGGCCCGCTGTTGCTAGCCCGCCGCCTCCGTCGCGCTGATGTTGAACATCCAGCTGACGCCGAACTTGTCGGTCAACTGGCCGAACGAGTCGCCCCAGGGCGCCCGTTCCAGTGGCAGGGTGATCGTCGCGCCGTCCGCGAGCTTGTCCCACCAGCCCTGCAGCGTCTGGGAGTCCTGGCCCGTGGAACCGTCCGAGCTCAACGCCGTCGTGCCGTTGGGTGCGACGGGATGCCCGCCGCCGGCATCGCTGCCCATCAGGTGAAGACCGCGTTCGATGAACAGGGACGCGTGCATGACCTTCTGGCCCAGGTCGGGATCCTTCTCGCCCATGCCGTCGGCAAACGTCAGGATGCTCAATTCACCGCCGAAGACGCCGTTGTAGAACTCCATGGCTTCCCGGGCGTTGCCGTCGAAGCTGAGGTAGGGGGTCAGGCCGATGCCCATGGTGGTGCCCTTCTGCTCGGGGGACGGGCACGGTGGTGCCCGCCACCATTCTTGCCCGGAGGCCGCCGCGGGGGAAGAGCTCAGCGGTCCCGGTTCGCAGCGATGCCGTCGCCGCTCTCCGCCGGGTTCCTCGTGGCCGGGTCGGAGGGGACAGGGCCTGGTGTTCCGGACCCGGCCGGGGGTTCCGCCGTGGTACCGGTGGCGCTGTCCTCCTTCCGGTCCCCCGGGGTGGCGGGTTCCTCCGTAGACGCGGGGCCGGCGCCGTCTGTGGAGGGACGCCGGACCTTGGCGTAGCCCGGCGGCTGGCTTGAAATCAGCACGTTGATCCATCGGGCCTTCGGGTCGGCGTCCACGAGCAGTGCCTTGAGCAGCAGGGTGGCCGGCAACGCGAGCAGGGCGCCGAGCCAGCCCAGCACCCAGTACCAGAACAGCAGCGACAGGAACGAGACCGTCGGGGTGACCCCTACGGACTGGCCGGTGAACTTGGGCTGGATGATCGATTGGACCGTGAAGTTCAGCAGGCTGTAGGCCGCCACGACGGCGATCGCCGGGCCGGGGCCGCCATCGAGCAGGGCCAGCAGGGCTGGCGGGACCAGGCCGATGACGAAGCCGATGTTGGGGATGTAGTTCGTCAGGAACGCGAGCACGCCCCAGACCCAGATCAGCTCGATCCCCAGGATCGCCAGGACCCAGACGTCGAGCAGTGCCACGATCAGCCCGAACACCGTGGTGACGACCCAGTAGCGGCGCACGCCCCGGCTGAAGGCCATGATGGCCTCGGTGAAGCGCGGGTTGATCCCGCCGATGACGCCGAGCCGGCGGCGGATCTGCGTGGAATCCATGCCGAGGAAGAACACCGTCATCACCACCGTGGCCAGCAGCGACATGACGGAGGAGACGTTGTCCAGCAGCGGCCGGACCAGGTTCATGATGCTGCCGGCATTGATGGATTTCAGCTGCTCGACCAGCATGGACTCGCTGATGCCCAGCGTTGCCAGCCACGAGGACAGGTTGCCCCAGAGGTCCACGAACTCCTTGTTGTACCGCGGCAGGGCCAGGAGCAGCTCGCTGCCGGCCCACGCGGTCGCACCGAGGAACGCCACGAGCAGCACCAGGACGATGAGCACCGTCAGGACCGCCGCCACGTACCGGTGCACCACACGGGACATGAGCAGCTGCAACGGATAGGCCACGATCATCAGGTTCAGCCCCAGGAACACCGGGGCGACGATGCCGGCCAGGCCCTGGACGAAATGCAGGGTGATCGCCAGCCCGGCCAAGCCGAGGCAGATCAGCACGAAGCGCGGCATCGGCGCCCGGGACGGGGCAACCGGTGCCGGCTCGTGCGCCCTCGACGTGTCCATCGGTGATGGCCCCCCTGCTCTGGTTCGGGTCCCAGTTTACGGGCGCCCCCGGGGGTCGGCATCGGTCCAGGGGATGAGATTGGCCGGCCGGAGATGCTCCGATTGGCGCATCGTGGCCCGGTTGCTGTAGATTATTAAATCGTCCCGGACGTCGGAATACGACGGCAGGGGCAACCTGCGGGGGTATGGCGCAGTTGGTAGCGCGTCTGCATGGCATGCAGAAGGTCAGGGGTTCGAATCCCCTTACCTCCACCACAGGAAAAGGGCTTCTCGGTTCGGGCAGAACCGGGGGCCTTTTTCGTTGTGCGGGATCCGGCGTGGAGCTATCGTGCGGGAAGCACCGTCCGGCAGTGCACCGGGTACCGGAAGGACAAACCGGCCATGAAATTCCTGCTCACGTCGGCGGGCATCGCCAACGACAGCATCGCCAAGGCGCTCGTGCGCCTGCTGGGCAAGCCGATCGCCGAGGCCACCGCCCTCATCATCCCCACCGCCATCTACTCCTTCCCCGAGGGCGGCAGGATGGCCTGGCGGGCCATATCCGGGACGGCCCCGAATCCCTTGTGCGGACTGGGCTGGAAGTCCCTCGGAGTGCTGGAACTGACAGCACTGCCGACCATCCGGAAGGAAAACTGGGAGCCCATGGTCCGGGACATCGACGCGTTGCTGGTCTGGGGTGGCGACGTGCTGTACCTGTGCCACTGGATGCGCCGGTCAGGGTTGGCCGACCTCCTGCCGGTCCTGGACCGGACCGTCTACGTGGGAATGAGCGCCGGGAGCATCGCCATGACGCCCTACAACTGCGACGTGGAGTTCGATCTGGGCTTCGTGCCCGAGGACAGCGACCGGGGACGCGAAGCGGAGCGCGGGATCGGGATGGTGGATGTCGCACTGTACCCGCACTTCGGGAACCCTGACATGGAGGACGCCTCCGTAGCCAATATCGGACGGTGGGCTGCCGGCATCCCGGTGCCGACCTATGCCATCGACGATGAGACGGCCCTGCTCGTGGAGGACGGTAAGGTCGAGGTGGTCTCCGAAGGGTCCTGGCAGCTCTTCACGCCGTAGGGCCCCCGGCGTCGTGGGTCGGAGCTCTAGGTCTAGGTCAGCGCCGTGGGCCAGGGCCGGTTAGCCGCCGTCGAGGGTCCGGGTCGGCTGCAGCAGCAGCGACTGCCGCTTCCGGTGCACCGTCAGGTAGCGCAGCCCCTGCGGCCCGGCGGTGAACGCGCGGCGGGACCGGCGCGGCAGCCACACCAGCGCGCCCGGTTCCAGCTCGAGGTCCCCGCGCTCGGTGGACAGCGTGCCCGTGCCGCCGAGCACGTGGATCATGACGTCGAGTTCGGGACCGGCAAAGGCGTCGATGGCGCCGCCCGGCTCCAGCGCGATGATGTTCGAATCCAGGTCGCGCTCGGGCACGGGGACGTTCCAGACCGCACCGGATGCACCCGGTGCACCGGTGTCCGCCGCCACGTCGTGGGTGTTCAGGAGGATCCGGGGCAGCGGCGTGCTGGCGAGCTTGGTGATCCTGATCCGCCAGGCGGAGGGCCCGCGGTCGAGGTAGTCCCAGCCATGGCTGCCGGGATGCCCGGCCTCGAACTCCCCGCGCAGGGGCAGCGGGTCGTGGTCGTTGACGAGGATGAACGAGCCGCCGACCGGGAGTTCGGCGTAGGCGGCCAGGATCGCCGGATGCCGGTCGGCGCGGGGCAGGCCGCGGACATCGAGTTCCGGCACGGCGGTGGGGTCGGTGGAGGTCATGGGCGGTCTCCTTGCGCTTCTCGGTCCCTGCGGGCGTCGACGGCCGCGCGGACCCGCCGATAGTCGTCCGTCGACCGGGCGACGAGCAGCACCTGCCCGACCCGTGTCGGGGTGGCGGTGATGGTCTCGACGGCAGCGGCAATGGCGTCGTCCAGCGGCCAGGCGTAGATCCCCGCGCTGATCAGCGGGAACGCGACGGAGCCGGCCCCGAGCTCGTCGGCGACCTCGAGGCTGCGCCGATAGCACGATTCCAGGAGCGAGCGGTCGCGCTGCCCGGCGGCGTGGTTGGGGCCGACCGTGTGGATGACCCAGCGTGCCGGCATCCTCCCGGCGGTGGTCCAGCCGGCATCGCCGGTGGCCAGGCCGTGCGGGAAGCGGGCGATGCAGTCCGCCAGCACGTCCGGGCCGCCGGCGCGGTGGATGGCCCCGTCGACCCCGCCGCCGCCGCGCATCGCGGAGTTCGCCGCGTTGACGACGGCGTCGACTTCCTGGGTGGTGATGTCGCCGTGGACGGCGTTTAGTTGCGTCATGGGTTTCCCTCCTGCGGCTCGTGCCGCTGTTGGCCCTACAGTTTCCCGACCCAGTCCACCACGGGATCCAGCGTGGCGAAGGAGGCCCCGGCGTCGTCCTCGTGGAACAGCGTGATGGAGGGCAGCTCGCCGCGCTTGAACAGGCGCGTGTACGCCTCGGCCGGGCGGGAACCGCCGATGACGACGACGGCGCTGTTGCGTTCCGGGGCGATCGAGCGGGCGAGGGCGATGCCGTGGAGCCGGCCGAAGAGCGGCGGGCTGGCCAGGACGAGCCCGTCGTAGAAGACGATGTCGTTCGCGGCGGCATTGCGCACGGGGATCTGCTCGGCCAGGTGCCCGGCCCCCTGCAGCGCCCCCTCGAGGGCCTGGGCGTAGGCGCGGGTGCGTTCGTTGCGGTCATAGTGGACGATGGCGATGGTGCGCATGGGTGCCTCCTCGCATCAGAACAGCGGCGATTGGTCTGCGGCCGGGGGCAGCACGCCCTCGAGCCGG
>DATNBS010000210.1:0-3227 GCA_035571895.1 Arthrobacter sp.
CTCAAGCCCCTGGAAACCCGGCCGTCGGAACCGAAGTCCTGGCGGACCGCCCGGCGCGAGGACCTGGTCTGGGCGCGCACACACCTGGCACCCTGGGTGCTGCGCCGCCTGCGCCACCAGTCCAGCGGGGACGGCATCACCGCCAAGCGGCCCGAGGCCATGCCGTTCGCGCCCATCGGTGCGAACCACAGCATCGGTGCCGGGGACCCGCAGGACGCCTCCGACTAGGCCCAGCCACTGGAATGACCGGTTTGGGGCTGCAAGCTCAGGCGTAGAGCCCGGTGCGCAGCACCTGGTTCAACTGCTCGATGTCGGTCAGGAAGCCGTCGTGGCCGATCGGCGAGTTGATGTAGTGCACCGGTGGGCTCGTCGGCAGAGCCGCGGCCAGGCGTTCGGACTGCTCGGGAACGTAGAGCCGGTCGCTGTCCACGGCGGCGATGAAGAACTCGACTCCCTCGGCACGGCGCAGGGCCGCAGTGACCCCGCCCCGGCCGCGCCCGACGTCGTGCCCGACCAGCGCCTCGGTGAGCACGATGTAGGAATTCGCGTCAAAGCGGGTAACGAGCTTTCCGGCCTGGTGGTCCAGGTAGCTCTCGACCTGGTAGCGGCCGCGCTGGTAGTCGGCACTGCCGAAGGGGTCCTCGTCGCCCTGCCCCTCGTGGCCGAAGCGGATCTCGAGCTCGGGTTCGGAGCGGTAGGTGATGTGGGCCAGCCGCCGGGCGATGCCCAGGCCCTGGACCGGGCCGATGCCATGCCCGGCACCGGAAGGACCCGGCGTCGGGCTGGCGGGGGCCGCCGCGGCGTCCGCGTAGAAGTCGCCACCCTGGAAGGCCGGGTCCAGCCGAATGGCCTGGGTCTGGATCTGCCCGAAGGCCACCTGTTCGGCCGAGGCCACCGCCGTGGCGGCGATCACCGCGCAGCGGGCGACCCGCTCGGGATATTCGACGGCCCATTCCAATGCCCGGGCCCCGCCGAGGGAACCGCCCACGACCGAATGCCAGCGTTGGATGCCGAGATAGTCCGCCAGCCTGGCCTCCGTGCGCACCGAGTCCCGGACGGTCGTGAACGGGAAGCGCGAGCCCCAGGGCCGCCCGTCCGGGTCGGGGCTGGCGGGGCCGGTGGAGCCATAGCAGCCCCCGACCATGTTGGGGGCGACGACGAAGAACCGGTCGGTGTCGATGGTCCGGCCGGGACCGACGAAGCCATCCCACCAGCCGTCCTCCCGGCTGTGCCCACGGGAGACGTGTGTGTCCCCGGTCAGCGCGTGGAGCAGCAGGACCGCGTTGGAGGCGTCGGCGTTCAGCGTCCCCCACGTCTCGTAGCCCATCATCACCTCGGGCAGCCAGCCGCCCGTCTCGAACCGGTAGCCACCGATCGGGACGCACTTGAGGATGCCGTCGCGGATGACCGGCGCACTGCCGGTGCGGACCTGTTCCGTCACGTTGCCGACCCCTGGGGTCACCGGGAGACCTGGGTTTCGGCCAGCTCGTTGTCGGCAGCGGTGGCGGCTGCGGCGAATCCGAGTTCCAGGTCGGCGAGGATGTCGTCGATGTGCTCGATGCCCACGGCCAGCCGGACCAGGCCCGGGCTGACGCCGGCGGCGAGCTGTTCGGCCTCGCTCAGCTGGGAGTGGGTGGTGGAGGCCGGATGGATGACCAGCGAGCGCACGTCACCGATGTTCGCCAGGTTGGAGTGCAGTTCCAGGCCGTCGACGAAGGCGCGGCCGGCGGCTTCTCCCCCGGCGATCTCGAACGCCAGCACGGCGCCGATGCCCTTCGGCCCGTACTTCCGGCCCCGGTCATGCCAGCGGCTCGAGGCCAGCCCGGCGAAGGCCACCGACTCGACCTGGGCGTGGGCTTCCAGCCATTCGGCGACCTTCTGCGCGTTCGCCACGTGGCGTTCCATGCGCAGGCTGAGGGTCTCCAGGCCCTGGGCGATCAGGAACGCGTTGAAGGGGGCGACGGCGGATCCCAGGTCGCGCAGCAGCTGCACGCGGGCCTTGAGGATGAAGGCCAGGTTGGCGCCCAGGGCGCCTTCGACGCCCAGGTCGCGGGCGAAGACCAGGCCGTTGTAGGACTCGTCCGGGGTGTTGAAGCCGGGGAACTTCTCCGGATCCTGCGCGAAGTCGAACTTGCCCGAGTCCACGATCACCCCCGCGACCGCGGTTCCGTGCCCGCCCAGGTACTTGGTCGCCGAGTGCACGACGATGTCGGCACCCCACTCGATCGGCCGGATCAGGTAGGGGGTGGCCAGCGTGTTGTCCACGATCAACGGGACACCTGCGGAGTGGGCCACCGCGCTGACGCCCTCGATGTCCAGCACGTCCTGGCGGGGGTTGGAGACCGCCTCGCCGAAGAAGGCCTTCGTGTTCGGCCGGACGGCGGCGCGCCACTCGTCGAGGTCGTCCGGGTCCGCCACGAAGGTGACCTCGATGCCCAGGCGCGCCAGCGTGTGCTTGAGCAGGTTCTGCGTTCCGCCGTAGAGGCTCGGGCTGGCCACAATGTGGTCACCGGCACCGGCCAGGTTGAGGATCGAGAACGTGGTGGCCGCCTGACCGGAGGCCAGCAGCAGCGCGCCGACACCGCCCTCGAGATCGGCGATGCGGTTCTCCACGGCTTCCTGCGTCGGGTTGCCGATGCGGGTGTAGATCGGTTCGAGTTCCTGCAGCGCGAAGCGCGCGGCGGCGCTTTCGGCGCTCGGGAAGACGAAGGAGGTCGTCTGGTAGATCGGCAGGGCCCGTGCGCCCGTGGCGGGGTCGGGGGTCTGGCCGGCGTGGACCTGGCGGGTTTCGAATGACCATGTAGCGGACATGTGTTGTCCCCTTCTCGTGCTCAGGGGTCCCGTTCCGCAGCGGTCCCCGCGGGGAATGCCGGGAGGTGACCCGCGCTTGCCCGTGCTCCGTATGGAGGCGGACCAGGTCTTCACCCGGGGCACCCCACCGCGAGTGGAGGGTTGCCGGCCAGCAAACCGGGGTTTTACGCTGGCACTCATGACCTGCATCAAGTCTCGTGGATCGCCGGGTTGCCCGCAACCCGGCCGCGGGCAATATGACACCGGCCGCAACAAATGCGCCGGCGATTCCGCCGGAATCGGCCACAGCTTCCTCGCCGTCGTCCACTAAGGCTTGCCTAAGTCGAGACGCACCTCACAAAGTGCCATCATGAACGCATGATGAGGTTGGATCACGTTTCATACGCATGCGGACCAGATGGGCTGGCCGCCACGGC
>DATNBS010000211.1:0-7790 GCA_035571895.1 Arthrobacter sp.
CCTCGGTGACCGAGAGGTAGGCGTCGGGCAGGTCGATGTACTTGCCGACCAGGGCGACCTCGAGCTCGTGGTCCGGGTGGTGCACGGCGTGCAGCAGGCGCGTCCACTGCGTCCAGTCCACGTCCTTGAACTTCAGGCCCAGCGACTGCACGATGTGGGCGTCGAGGCCCTGGTCGTGGATGATGACCGGGATGTCGTAGATGCTCGGTGCATCGGCGCAGTTGATGACTGCTTCGGGATCGACGTCGCAGGTCCGGCCGAGCTTCTCGCGCATCTCGGAGGGGATCTCGCGGTCGGAGCGGATGACCAGGGCGTCGGGCTGGATGCCGATGGAGCGCAGCGCGGCCACGGAGTGCTGGGTCGGCTTGGTCTTCAGCTCATGCGAGGGGCCGATGTAGGGGACCAGGGAGACGTGGACGAAGAACACGTTGCCGCGCCCGACATCCTGGCGGACCTGGCGGGCGGATTCGAGGAACGGCTGCGATTCGATGTCGCCAACGGTGCCGCCGATCTCGGTGATGATCACATCCGGGGCCTTCTCCGATTCGGCAGGCAGGCGCATCCGCCGCTTGATCTCATCGGTGATGTGCGGGATGACCTGGACGGTGTCGCCGAGGTAGTCGCCGCGGCGTTCCTTCTCGATGACCCGGGAGTAGACCTGGCCGGTGGTCACGTTGGCGGATCCGTCGAGGTTCTCGTCCAGGAAGCGCTCGTAGTGGCCGATGTCGAGGTCGGTCTCCGAGCCGTCGTCGGTCACGAAGACCTCGCCGTGCTGGAAGGGGTTCATCGTGCCGGGATCCACGTTCAGATAGGGATCCAGTTTCTGCATCGTCACCGTGAGGCCACGGGCCCGCAGGAGGTGGCCCAGGCTCGAGGCCGTCAGCCCCTTTCCGAGGGACGAGGCCACACCACCGGTGACAAAGATCTGCTTGGTAGTTTCGGACCGGGACTTGGAAATTGTTCGCTGCACCACGGAATTCGAGCCTATCATCTATTCGCCGGACGGGTTGTCGCCACTCTACTGCCCGGGAGCCGGCCCTCCCGGCGCCGCAGGGCGCCGACCGGTCCCCCGGCAGGCCTACATGGCCCGGCCCGACAGGGCCAGCCGCGCGCCTTCGAGCAGTTCCTCCGCGTGGGCCTGGGCCGTGTCGGAGTGTTCCTGCCCGGCGAGCATGCGCGCCAACTCACGCACCCGGTCGGCATCCTCGAGCCGGACGACGTCGCTGGCGGTGAAGCCGGCGCCGTCCCCTGCCTGGGCATCGGAGTTCTTGATCACGCGGATGTGGCGTTGGGCGTAGGCGGCGACCTGCGGCAGGTGCGTCACCACGATCACCTGGACGTGCCGGGCGAGCATGGCCAGCCGCTTGCCGATCTCCACGGCTGCCTTGCCCCCGACGCCCGAATCGACCTCGTCGAAGACGAAGGTCGGCACCGGGTCGGTTTCGGCCAGCACGACCTCGATGGCCAGCATCACGCGCGAGAGCTCGCCGCCCGAGGCGCCCTTGCCCAGCGGCCGGGGGGCGCTGCCGGCGTGTGGCTGCAGGAGCATCGCGATGTGGTCGCCGCCGTGGCGGGCCGGCTCGTCGAGGTCGCTGACCTCGACGACGAACCGGGCGTCGGGCATGGCCAGGGCGGCCAGTTCGGCGCTGACGCGTTCCGACAGGCGCTGCGCAGCGTCGCGGCGGAGGTTACCGAGGGCCCGGGACTGTTCGGCCAGGCGGGCCTGCAGCCCCTCCAGCTGGGCCTGCAGCGCCTCGATGCGGCCGGAGTCGTCTTGCAGATCCAGGTGGCGCCTGCGGGCCGTCTCCGTCCAGCTGATCACCTCGTCGACGGTGGGGGCGTACTTGCGGATGAGCTGGTTCAGGGCCGCCCGCCGTTCCTCGACCTCGGCGAGCCGGCCGGGCCCGTCGCCGTCCAGTCCGGCCAGGTAGCTGCCCAGTTCCATGGTCACGTCGGCGACGAGGATGCCGATCTCGTTGACCCGGCTTCCGAGGGCCTGCAGCTCCGGGTCGTCGTCGGCGACCATTTCCAGGGCCCGCTTGGCCGCGTCGACCAGGCCGACGGCGTTGGGGTCCTCGCTGAACTCGTCGCCGGTCAGGGCCCCGTGGGCGGTCACGGCGGCCGAGCGCAGCCCCTCGACGTTGGAGAGCTTCTGCGCCTCGGCCTTCAGCTCCTCGTCCTCGCCGGGGCGCGGGTCGACGGCGTCGATCTCCTCGAGCGCCGCCTGCAGCGACTCCGCCTCGCGGGCGCGTTCGCGCGAGGCGGAGGTGATCTCCTCCAGCTCCGCCGTCGCCGCCTTCCACATGTCGAAGGTGTCCTGGTAGACGGTGAGCGCCGTTGCCAGGTCCGGGCCGCCGAACTTGTCGAGGGATTCACGTTGGGCGACGGCGCTGCGCAGCCGCAGCTGGTCGCTTTGGCCGTGCACGGCCACCAGGTGCGTGCCGAGTTCCGAGAGCAGCCCCACCGGAGCCGAGGTGCCGCCCACTGCGGCCCTGCTGCGGCCCTCGGCATTGAGGATGCGGGCGAGGATCAACTCGGCATCGCCGTCGTGCTCCTCGACCAGGGCCCCGCTCTCCTCGGCCCGGGCCAGGGCCGGGCTGCCAGCCGGCAGGCGCAGGGTGGCTTCGGCCACGGCGTTCTTGGCGCCGTGACGGACGGCCCCGGCGTCGGCGCGGTTGCCCAGGAGCAGGCCCAGTGCGGTGACGACCATGGTCTTGCCGGCGCCGGTCTCGCCGGTCACGACGGTGAACCCGGGGTCCAGTTCCAGGGTGGCCCGGGTGATGACGCCGAGGTCGGAGATGCGGATCTCCTCGATCATGGGTGCTGCTCCGTCTCGGGACGCGGCTGGTAGTGGCGGGGTTCGACGACCTGCAACGGCGGGTCGATGACCGGCAGGGCCGAGGTGGCGGTGTCGCGGTGGGTGTCGGCCACGGGGCCGCGCCAGCCGGTGGTCGGCAGCTCGAACTTGCGCACCAGCCGTTCGCTGAACGGCGTGCGGTTCACCCGGGCCAGCCGGACGGGCTTGGGCGAGCGGGTGACCTCGACGCGTGATCCCGGCGGCAGGTCCAGGGTGCGGCGGCCGTCGCACCAGAGCACGCCCTGGGCGTCGGTGCGGGTGAGCAGTTCGATGGCCATGGTGGAGGTCGGGGCGACCACCAGCGGCTTGGCGAACAGGGCGTGGGCGGAGATGGGGACCATGATCAGGGCCTCGACGCCGGGCCAGACCACGGGGCCCCCCGCGGAGAACGCATATGCGGTGGAGCCGGTGGGCGTGGCCATGACCATCCCGTCGCAGCCGAAGGTGCTGATGGGCCGGCCGTCGACCTCCATGACCACCTCGATCATGCGTTCGCGGTTGGCCTTTTCGACCGCGGCCTCGTTCAGCGCCCAGGTGTGCGCGATCCGACGGTTGCCGAGCCAGACCTGCACGTCGATGGCCATGCGTTCCTCGACGACGTAGTGCCGGTTGACGACCCAGTCGACCGTCTGGCGCAGGTCGGCGCGCTCGCTCTCGGCCAGGAAGCCGACGTGGCCCAGGTTGACCCCGAGCAGCGGGACGGCCGAATCGCGGACCATTTCGGCGGCGCGCAGGACGGTGCCGTCCCCGCCCAGGACCATGCCCAGGTCGATGTCGCCCAGCGACGCGTCCTCGCCGAGGATCTGCACTTCCAGGCTCTGCCCGTCGGGGGCGTTGTGCAGGTTGCGGACCTCGTCGCGTCGCATGACGGGGATGAGGCCGGAATCGCGCAGCCGAAGACAGGTATCCAGCGCCGCCCGCAGGGCGTCTTCCCGCCCGGTGTGCGCCAGGACCAGTATTCGTCTCATGCGTTCCTTCCCTTGTGGACCTACTTCACGGTAGACGAAGGCGTGCCCATCCGCGGGGCCGGACACGGGCGTGCGGCCAGAACGGATGTCCCTCAAGAATAGTCAACATCGTCCACGCTGTGCTCGCCGGGGGCCGCGTGGGGACATCCGCCGGACGTCGGGACACGCAGCCGGAGGAAGAACTCGACGTTTCCGTCCTGTCCCGGCAGGGGGCTGCGGGCCAGCCCCGCCAGCACCGTTCCGGCGGCCTGCGCGGCCTCGACCACCCCGTGGACGGCCCGGCGCCGCAGTTCGGCGCTGGTCACGACGCCGGTGCGCCCCAGGTTGTCCCGGCCCACCTCGAACTGGGGTTTGACCATGAGGACCAGGTCCCCGCCGGGGCGGGTGACGGCGGCCAGCGGCCCGACGACGAGGCGCAACGAGATGAAGGACAGGTCGGCGACGACCAGGTCGACCGGGCCGCCGATCAGCTCCGGAACCAGGGTCCGGACGTTGAGCCCCTCGTGGACGTCCACACGCGGGTCGTTGCGGAGCTCCTCGACGAGCTGGCCGTGCCCTACGTCGACCGCCACGACCCGGTCGGCACCGCGACGGAGCAGGACGTCGGTGAACCCCCCGGTGGAGGCGCCGGCGTCCAGGCAGCGCAGCCCGCCGACCTGCAGGTCGGCGAAGGCCTCCAGCGCGCCCGCGAGCTTGTGCCCGGCGCGGCTGACGTAGTCCTCGTCACCGGCATCCTGCACGTCCAGCTGGTCGCCCGAGTCGACCTGTTTCGCGGCACGGGCTGCCGGTGCACCGTTGACCGCCACGCGTCCTGCGGCGATCAGCTTGGCCGCGTGGGTCCGCGAACGGGCCAGCCCGCGGGCGACGAGCTCCTGGTCGAGGCGGCTCATGCGCCGGTGGGGCCGTCGTCGAGGACGCGGCGGAGCCCTTCGTGGAGGGCTGCGTACACGGCCTGGTGCTCGCCGACGGGCAGGCCGTCCAGCTGGTCCAGGGCCTGGAGCTGGGCGTCGACCTCCGCGTCGCCGGTGGGTCCGGTGCCGGGTGTGCCGGGCTCGTGGTTCATCGTGTGTCCTCCTGGCAGGGTCCGGTGGCAGGGGCGGGCGGCGCAGGTGCCGCAGCCGGCGTTAGGAACTGAAGGTGATCTCCGGCGTCGTGCGTTCGGTGGTCCGGGGGTTGGCGTACCACCAGGCGCAGCAGGCAGCGCGCCAGGCGTTCAGGTCGTCCCGCTCCCCCGTCACGGTGATGCTCCCGCCGTCGACGCCGGCGCGCGCCGCACCGCAGACGATCTGCTTGCCGGTGGCCCGCACGACGGGGTAGTCCGTGTAGAGCTCGGACAGGTCCGCGAGGATGTAACGCGGCCGCTGGTCCGCCGGGGCGCCCAGGACCGATTCCGGGTCGTCGACGCCGGTCAGGACGACGGCGGTGGCGAACCCGGCCCGGTTGCCTCCGAGGATGTCGGTGTCCAACCGGTCGCCCACGACCAGCGGACGCGTGGCCTCGAGCTGTTCCGCGGCGACCTGGAAGAGCAGCGGTTCCGGTTTGCCGGCCACGATCGGCGTCGCATTCGTCGCGGCCTGCACGGCCCGGACCAGGGAACCGTTGCCCGGGGCGATGCCCCGGGCGCGCGGTATGGTCAGGTCCGTGTTCGTGGCGACCCAGAGGGCGCCGGAGTTCAGGGCATGGGACGCCTCGGCGAGATCGCGCCAGTTCACCTCGGGGTCGAACCCCTGGATGACCGCGGCCGGGCCGTCCTCGGACGATTCGGCCAGGGTGAGCCCCCGGGCGACCACGCAGTCCCGCAGGTAGGCGCTGCCCACCACCAGCACCTTGCTCTTGGCCGGGATCCGCTCGGCCAGCAGGTCGGCCCCGGCGTCGGCGGAGCCGAAGACCGTGCCGGCGTCGGCGGGAGCCCCGAGTTGGCGGATGTGCCGGGCCACGACCTCGGGCGAACGGGACGCGTTGTTGGTGATGTAGGCGAGCTCGACGCCGGCACCAGCCAACTTCCCGAGGGCCTCGGATGCCCCGCCGATGGCTTCGGCACCGAGGTAGACGACGCCGTCGAGATCCGAGAGGACGGCGTCGAATGCGGAGATCAGCATGGAGTCGTCCGGCCCCTACTTGTCGGTGTCAGCAGGATCGGCCGACCCGCGATCCGCCAGCGGCGCGCCCTCGTCGGACTGCGGCGTGGAGGAGCTGTCCGCGACGACGGTCTCGTCGGCAGTGCCGTTCTCTGCCAAGCCGTCGTCCACGGGTGCTGCCTCTGCCGCCACCATGTCGTTCTGCCCGGCTTGGTCGTCCCCGGGGTTGCCGTCGACGACCACGGCAGCTTCGGCCGATTCGTCGTCGTCCTGCGTGGACGAAGCGCCCGCCACATCGGATGCCGGCGTGGCAGCGGCGTCGTTCACGAGGTCCCGCGCGCGCGGCTTGCTGGTCGGATTTTCGTCGTCCTCGTCATCTTCGCCCAGGTCCATGATGTCCGGATCGGAGAATTCGCCGACGCCCAGGGCACGCTCGGCCAACGAGATCTGGCGACGCCACAGCTCGGCCTCGCCGTTCTTGCCCAGGGCCTCGAGGGCCATGGCGTATGCCTCGAACAGCCGGGGGCTGAACGAGAACGCGCGGTTGATGTCCAGCTGCGGGATCTGCAGTTCGGCCAGGGCCGCCTCCCGGTTGCCCAGATCCGATTGCGCGCCGGAGGCGACGATGGCCATTTCGACCCGGCCCGGCGTATCCAGGGTCGCGGCTTCCTCGCTATGGGCGGTTTCGAGCGCCTTTTCCGGCTTGCCCAGACCGCGTTCGCAATCGGCCATGACCGGCAAGTGGATGTTCGAACCGCTGATCCGTCGGAAAGTGCGGAATTCGCGAAGTGCTTCGGCGTAGTTGCCCGCGGTGTAGGCCGTCAGGCCCACTGCCTCGCGCACGACGGCGACGCGCCCTCCCCGGCGGCTGGCAGCCATGGCGTGTTCGTAGGCCACATCCGGGTCGATGTCGATCAAGCGACCCGCCATGACCAGGTGCTTTGCAACCCAGTCGAAGTTCTTTTCGTCCAGGTAGCGCAATTCGGCACGGGTGATGCGGTCGAGCTCCTTGCCCGTGACGTCGGGGTCGATCTCCGGAGAACGTGGACGATCCGCACGGTTGGAGACGCGGAGGTCGGCCGGATTGTGCGCCGGGCGCTCGCCCTCTTCCAGGCCGGGGAAGTTGCGGCGGGTATCGTCGCCGCGGTTCAGCTCACGAGGGGCCCGGTCGTCGTTTCTGCCGCGGTAGCCGCCGTCGTTTCGCTTGGGCTTGCCGTGGAATCCTTGGCTCTGGCGGTCGTCGCGTCCGCGTCCTCCCGCATTGCGCTCGTTCCCCCCGCGGTAGCCGCCCTCACGACGGTCGCTCCCACCGCGGAAGCCGCCCTCGGAACGCTCGCGGTTGCCACGGAAACCGCCGTCATTGCGGTCGTTCCCGCCGCGGTAGCCACCCTCGGAACGCTCACGGTTGCCACGGAAACCGCCATCGTTGCGGTCATTGCCGCCGCGGTAGCCACCCTCACGACGGTCATTGCGATCGTTGGCCCTGGGTTCCTTGGACTTGGCGTCCCTCGGACCTCGGAAGTTGTTGCGTTCGTCAGCCACGGTGGCCGTTCCTCTCTGAGATCCGGCCGAGCCGCATCTGGGTTACATCCTGGGCCTTCGGAAGACTCCGAAAGGCGTCTAAGCTCATTCAATCTTAGACGCATCCCCGTCTCAGCTCGCGCGGAGAAGGTGCGTCCTGACACGACCAATGGTCGAGTCGTTAAAGAGTTGAGGCCCTCAACCTGGGGTTGAGGGCCTCAACTGCTAAGTGTGGTCCGGCGGCGTCCTACTCTCCCACACCCTCCCGAGTGCAGTACCATCGGCGCTGTGGGTCTTAGCTTCCGGGTTCGGTATGGGACCGGGCGTTTCCCCCACGCTGTGACCGCCGTAACTCTTCTACCCGTT
>DATNBS010000212.1:0-4613 GCA_035571895.1 Arthrobacter sp.
GCCCGTGCCCGCCGGCGCCAGTTCGCGACGCGGCCGGGTGCCGGGAGGCCGCGTTTGGTTGATCGCGGCCGTGTTGCCTTAGGGTTTTGACCATGACTGATGTGCTCTCCTTTGCCGGTATCGACGTGGTCCGGGGCAACAAGAACCTCCTGACGGGCATCGACTGGCAGGTCGAGGAGGACGAGCGGTGGGTCGTCCTGGGCCCCAACGGGGCCGGGAAGACGACGCTGCTGCAGATCGCCGCGGCCCGCATGCACCCCACCCGCGGCACGGCCTCGATCCTCGACGAGACGCTCGGGCGGGTCGACGTGTTCGAGCTGCGCCCGCGGATCGGACTGTCCTCCGGCGCGCTCGCCTCGCACATCCCCGCCCACGAAACCGTGCTCAATACCGTGGTCACCGCCTCCTACGGCACCACCGGCCGCTGGCGTGAACGGTATGACCCGATGGACGAACGCCGCGCCTTCTCGCTGCTGCACGCCTGGGGCATGTCCACGCTGATCAACCGCACGTTCGGCTCGCTGAGCGACGGCGAACGCAAGCGCGTGCAGATCGCCCGCGCGCTGATGACCGACCCCGAACTGCTGCTGCTCGACGAGCCCGGTGCCGGGCTCGACCTGGCCGGCCGCGAGGACCTGGTCGCCCGGCTGGCCGAGCTGGCCGCCGACGAGGACGCCCCGGCCATGGTGCTGGTCACTCACCACCTGGAGGAGATCCCGCCGGGCTTCACGCACGCGATGCTGCTGGACGCGGGCGCCATCGTGGCCGCCGGCCCGATCGAATCCACCCTCACCGAGGCGAACCTCTCGGCCACCTTCGGGATGGACCTGGCCCTGCGGGCCGAGGGCGGACGCTACTCGGCGGTCGCCCGCCACACCGCCTAGGCACAGCGCACCGCATGGAATTCTGGAAGGAACTCATCGTCCTGGTCGCCGGCCTCTGGGCGGGGACGATCAATACCATCGTCGGCTCCGGCTCGCTGGTGACCTTCCCCGTCCTGGTGGCGCTGGGCTACGCGCCGGTCAACTCGATCATCTCCAATGCGATGGGCCTGGTCGCCGGAGGCTTCTCCGGGGCCTGGGGCTACCGGCGCGAGGCGCGCAGCGTGCCCAAGACGATGCTCAAGCTCCTGCCGGCCTCGCTGTTCGGCGGGATCCTGGGTGCCTTCCTGCTGCTGCACCTGCCCGAGACGGTGTTCGGCTACGTCGCCCCCGTGCTCATCGCCATCGCCGTCCTGCTGGTGATCTTCCAACCGCGGCTGGCGCGCTGGGTGCGCGAACGCCAGAGCGCCGGGCCGCTGCGCCCGGCCCACGTCGACGAGCAGAAGCTCTCCCCGCTGGTCTACCTCCTGGTCTTCCTCATCGGCGTCTACGGCGGCTACTTCACCGCCGCGCAGGGCATCCTGCTCATGGCCGTGCTGGGCATCTTCTTCCACGGGTCGCTGCAGCAGTCCAATGCCATCAAGGTCATCCTCTCGCTGGTGGTCAACCTCGTTGCCGCGGTCTCCTACCTGCTCTTCGCCTTCGACCGGATCAACTGGCTGGTCGTCGCCCTGATCGCCGGCGGGTCGCTCATCGGCGGGTTCATCGGGGCCAAGGTCGGCCGCAGGCTCTCCCCGCTGCTGCTGCGTTCGTTCATCGTCGTGCTCGGCATCGTCGCCCTGGTGAACATGATCGGCAAGCTGGTCGCCTGATGCCGGTCGTCCAGCTGGACTCCGCGGCCGACCCGCGGGTCGCCGACTACGTCGCGCTCTCCGATGCCGCCCTGCGCCAACGCACCGACCCGGGCCGAGGGCTCTACATCGCCGAAAGCTCCAAGGTGGTGCGCCGCGCCCTGGCGGCCGGGCACACCCCTCGTTCCTTCTTCCTGGCGGAGAAGTGGCTGGACGGGCTCTCCGACGTCCTCGCGGCGCATCCGGACGTCCCGGCATTCGTCGGAACGCCCGGGGTGCTGGAGGAGATCACCGGATTCCACCTGCATCGCGGGGCGCTGGCGGCCATGAACCGCCCGGCACCGCTCCCGGTCGCCGAGGTCGTTGCCGGGGCCCGCCGCGTCGTCGTGCTCGAGGACATCGTGGACCACACCAACCTCGGGGCGATCTTCCGCTCGGCCGCGGCGCTGGGCGTCGACGCGGTGCTGGTGTCCCCGCGCTGCGCAGATCCGCTGTACCGCCGGTCGATCCGGGTCAGCATGGGAGGCGTGTTCCAAGTCCCCTGGGCGCGGCTGGACGACTGGGAGCAGGCGCTGGACCAGCTGCGCGCCTCCGGCTTCACCCTGGCCGCGATGGAACTCACGGCCGAGGCCCGGCCGATCGACGAGGTCGCGGCCGAGGACATCGAGCGGATGGCCCTGGTGCTGGGCACCGAGGGGGCCGGCATCTCCGCGGCCACCCTCGCTGCCGTCGACCAGGCGGTGATGATCCCGATGCGGCCCGGTGTCGATTCGCTGAACGTCGCGGCGGCTTCGGCAGTGGCCATGTGGGAGCTGCGCGCGCGGTAGGTGCGGCGCGGGGCAGGTGGCAGCATCATCCCGGCTCATCCGCCGTGGCGAGGCTGGTGGCGGTCCGCCGCGGAGAGCTGGGCCAGGTAGTCGTTGTAGGCCCGCAGGGTGGCGTCACCGTCGCGGGCGGCCTGGCGATCCAGGCGCCGGCTGAGGCGCTCGTCCGATTTCTGCCACTTCAACACGAGCACCCCGAGCATGATGATCGTGGGTATCTCCGTGAAGGCCCACGCGATGCCGCCCGCCAGAAACTGGTCATCCAACGGGTTGATGCCCCATCGCGTGACCTGGTAGAAGCCCGTGATCAGCGTCGTGGACATCATCACCACGATCCCGAAGAACGCATGGAAGGGGACGGTCACCACGATTTCGATGACCTGCACGACGGCGGGGTCGATCCCGGTGCCGCGGGTGCGGTTCGATCGCGGCGAGGGGTCGACCCCGAGGAGATTCCAGAAGTAGAGCATCCCGATGGCCACGAAGTGCATGAACATCAGGTTGTGTCCCCACATCGTGGACATCAGCCAGTCGAACACCGGGGTGAAGTACAACCCATACAGGCTCATCAGGAACAGCGCGGTGGTGACCGCTGGATGGGTCACCACGCGCAGGAAGGGGCTGTGGACGACGCCGAGGATCACCTGCCGGGCATTCCACCGGTTCGAGCCCGCCGGCAGGACCCGGAGGATCAACGTGATGGGCGCGCCCAGGGCCAGGAAGATGGGGGTCAGCATGGACAGGATCATGTGCTGGATCATGTGCAGGCTGAACAGCTCCATGCCGTAGCCGTTCAGGGCCAGGCCGTCGACGAGGACGACGGTGGCGATGCCCAGCGACCACCAGACGACCCGTCCCACGGGCCAATGGATGCCTCGACGATGCAGGATCAACACCCCGGACAGGTACGCCAGCAGGCCCGCCGCCGCCAGGACGACGAGCACCGGGATGGGCTGCGGATGCCAGTCGAACACCCGCGACAGCGTCGGCGGAAGCGTCGGGTGCCACATCGTCCCGGTCATGTCGTGCTCGTGCATGTCCATTGCCCAGCCCGCTCCTCCTCTACGCCACGTAGAAATCGACGTCGTTTCCCACGGTACGCCCCATCCGGCTGACGTGGCCACCGCCGGATGTCCCATGGCGCAGGAGGCGGGGGAAGAAGTGCCGGTGGCGACATGGCCGTCGCCTACTGGGGGCGGCGTGATGGCAACAGCGTCGCGATTTCCGCCGGTGCCCGGCCATCGGCTATAGTGAATGGTCGGTTCCGTGTCGAACGGAACGGCTTTACCCGTATGGCCGCTGGCAAAATCCAGGGGCTCGAACAAAGGTTTTCACATGAAGTCCAACACGCACCCGCAGTACGCGCCGGTCGTCTTCAACGACCTGGCCTCCGGCGAAAAGGTCCTGACCCGCTCCACCGTCACCTCCAACAAGACCATCGAGTGGGAAGACGGCAACACCTACCCGGTCATCGACGTCGAGATCTCCGCCGCCTCGCACCCGTTCTACACGGGCAAGCAGCGCATCATGGACTCGGCCGGCCGCGTCGAGCGCTTCAACGCCCGCTTCAAGAACTTCGGCAAGAAGTAGGCGCAGCACTTCATGTGCAAGGGGACCCTTCGGGGTCCCCTTGTCGTTAACGGGGTGATCGTCAGGCGGAAGACTGCCAGCCGAAGAGCGCCCGGTGTGCGCTGGTGACGGGGTCGGTGTCCGCGGCGAAGTCGTCGTGGGTGGTCGTCCACTTCTTGACGTAGGGGCACATCGGCACGACACGGAACCCGGCCTCCACGGACTGTCGGATGGCCTCCCGGGTCAAGGTCGAGGCCAGGCCCCGCCCGCCGAAGGCCTCGTCGATGGCGGTGTGATACAGGATGCGCTGCGGCGCCCCCGATGCGTCGGTGTCGCGGTAGGACGATGATCCTGCTGCCTTCCCGTCCACGGTGATGTCGTAGCGGTGGCGGGCGGCGTTAAGGGTGACGTCGATGGTCTCGTCCATGGTTGCTCCTCGGTAGGGGTTGATGCTGGCGTTGTGGGTTCTGCTGCTTCCGGCAGCGACGTGGCCACCTCGGCCAAGGACAGGACGGCGCGCTCGAGGCCTGGCTCCTCGGCCGACGGGG
>DATNBS010000213.1:0-13818 GCA_035571895.1 Arthrobacter sp.
GGATCTGGTAGGCGTCCACGGTGAAGTCCTTGCGCAGCAGCGGCAGGTCGACGGCGGCGCGGACCGCATCGAAGTCGGCCAGCGACCCGCCGAAGCGGCGCTGTTCGGTCAGCACGGAGATCGCCGCGGCCCCGCCTTCGCGGTACCGGCGGGCCAGTTCGGCGGGCTCGGGGATGTCGGCCAGCGACCCCTTGGAGGGGCTGCGGCGCTTGACCTCGGAGATCACCCGCAGCGTGCCGTCACGCTGGCCCTGGTCGGCGTGCCCGCCCAGGGCCGCGTAGGCATCGCGGGCCGGCAACGCCGCCTGGGCGCGGGCCCGGATGGCCGCATCGCCCACCTGCCGGCGACGTTCGTGCAGGTCCTCGCGAACGCCGGTGATGATGTCCTCGAGAACGGTCACGCCTAGTGGCCGTTGTTGGTCGAACGGTGGCCGCCGACGCCGAAACCGGCCTTGCGCATGATGCCCCCGATGACCAGGCCGATGACGATGACGGCCATGCCGATGTAGACGCCGATGGGTGCGTGTAGGGCGAAGGCGATGCAGCTGACGAGGGTGCCGATGAGCATGATCCCCACGGCCGTCCAGGCCGCCACGCTGTTGCCGTGTCCGACGGGTTCGCTGAGAACCGGGTCCAGCCCCTGTGCGTTCTGGGCGGTCGTGTTGCTTGCCATGGTTCTTCTACTCCTCGGTGCCTCGCGTATCCCGGGTGTACCGGGTCAAACTGTCTTCTATTCTGCCATTGTTTTGGCTGCGGGGACGCCATGTTGCGGCCCGCGAAGCCCCGGTGTCAGCGGGTGGGGTCGTCACCGCGCGAGAGGCTGTCCCATCCGTCGATCTCGTCCAGCGTCCCGGCCGGGCCCGTGCCTTCATCGGCATCCGCTCCCTCGTGGCCGGCGACGGCCGGCCCGGTCGCGGCCCCATCAGCGGTACCGCCCTCTCCGGCGGCTACGGTGCCGGGGGTGTATTTGCGGCTGGTCTTCCAGTGGCGGGAGGCGACGGCGAGCCAGATGGCCGCGGCCATGATCCAGAGGCCGACGAGCACGGTGCACCAGGGCCAGAAGGTGACCTGGTAGTCGCCCTGGATGCGCAGGGTGCCGGCCGACGCGCCGACCTTCGACACGGCGGCCGCGACGGGATCGGCCAGGGCCGTGGCAGCGGACCCGGCGATCCCCAGCCCGGAGAGGAAGACCAGCACGGCGACGATCCACCGCGCCGTGCGGCCGGCGATCGCGGCGGCGACGGACCCGGCCAGGGCGACGACCGCCAGGGCCGCCACCGCGGTGGCGGCGTCCTTGCCGGAGACGTCGAAGGGCTGCACGTTGATCGCCCCCTGGGCCGGCACGACGTGGATCCAGGTGCGCGTGCTCATGGCCAGCCCGGCGATGCCGCCGAGGACCCCGGCGAACACGACGTGGCGTTTGGACATCCACCCGGCCGGCTTGCGCCGCTGCGCGGATCCGGTGGCGGGGGTGCTCATGCGTCCTCCCCGGGGGCCGCCGGCCGCAGGGTCCGGGCGGCCCAGACCGCCCGGAGCGGTGCAGCCGCCTTGTTGATGCTTTCCTGCGATTCGGCGTCCAGGTCGGAGTCGGCCACGATCCCGCCACCGGCCTGCACGTAGGCCCGGCCGTCCTTGAGCAGGGCGGAGCGGATCGCGATGGCCATGTCCATGTCGCCGGCGAAGTCCAGGTAGCCGACCACTCCCCCGTAGACGCCCCGGCGGTGGGGCTCGACCTCGTCGAGCAGGCGCAGGGCACGCGGCTTCGGTGCGCCGGAGAGCGTTCCGGCGGGGAAGGTCGCGGCCAGCACGTCATACGAGCTGGCCCGCTCGTCCAGGCGTCCGACGACGTTGGAGACCAGGTGCATGATGTGGCTGAAGCGCTCGACCTCCATGAACTGGGTGACCTCGACGGTGCCCGGTTCGCAGACCTTGGAGAGGTCGTTGCGGCTCAGGTCCACCAGCATCAGGTGCTCGGCCCGTTCCTTCTCGTCGGAGAGCAGGTCCTTCTCGTGCAGCAGGTCGTCCTCGTAGGTGGCGCCACGGGGCCGCGAGCCGGCGATCGGGTGGGTCACGACGTGGCGCTCGTTCACGGTGACCAGGGCCTCCGGGGAGGATCCGACGATGGCATAGGTGCCGCCGTCGGAATCCTCGAGGTTGTACAGGTACATGTAGGGACTGGGGTTGGTGGTGCGCAGGATGCGGTACACGTCCAGCGGGTCGGCCGGGCAGTCGAGCTCGAACCGGCGGGAGACCACGACCTGGAAGACCTCGCCGTCCACGATGGCCTCCTTGCCGCGGATGATCGCCCGGCGGTAGCCTTCCTCGTCCCAGCTGTGCGTGACCGCTTCCATCAGCTCCGCGGCCGGGACCTGCGTTCCGGTGAAGACCGAGGCCGGTCCCGGCGCGGGGGCGGAGAGGGCCTCGAGCATGGCGTGCAGGCGGGTGACGGCCTCGGCGTAGGCCTCGTCGACGCCGGTGTCGGCGCCGTCCTGGTTGATCGCGTTGGCGATCAACGTCACGGTCGAGTCGCGGTTGTCCAGCACGGCCATTTCGCCGACCAGGTTCATGGCCAGTTCCGGAAGCCCCAAGTCGTCGGCCGGCGGGTCGGGCAGCCGTTCCCAGTGCCGGACGCATTCCCACCCGACGAACCCGACCATCCCGGAGGTGAACGGCGGCAGGCCGTCGAGGGGTTCGGTGCGCAGCAGGGCGACGGTGTCGCGCAGCACCTCCACCGGGCTGCCCTCGGTGGGGACGCCGGCTGGCGGGGTGCCGATCCAGTGGGCGGCCCCGTCGCGCGTGGTCAGCGTGGCGCGGGAACCGCACCCGATGAAGGAGTAGCGGCTCCACACCCCGCCGGCGGCCGCACTTTCCATCAGGAAGGTGCCCGGGCGGCCCCCGGCGAGCCGGTCGTAGACGGCAATGGGGGTCAGGTGGTCGGCCAGGACGCGGAGGTTCACCGGGATGACGCTGCGTCCCTGGGCGAGTTCGCGGAACTCCTCGAGGCTGGGGGAAATGACCCCGAATTCATGCATGGTGTGCTGGGTTTCCTTGCGTCTGCGGGTGGGGGTTCAGGCGGTGGCCGGGTCCGGCCCCTCGACGGCGGGCAGGCCCCGCCCGTCGAAGCAGGTCCGGGTCCCGGTGTGGCAGGCGGCGCCGACCTGGTGGACGCGGATGAGCAGCGCATCGCCGTCGCAATCCAGTGCGGCGGAGCGGACGAGTTGCCGGTGGCCCGAGGTGTCGCCCTTGCGCCAGTATTCCTGCCGGGACCGCGACCAGAAGGTGACCCGGCCCGTGGTCAGGGTCCGGTGCAGGGCCTCGTCGTCCATCCAGCCGAGCATCAGGACCTCGCCGGTGCCCTCCTGTTGGATGATCGCCGCCACGAGGCCGTCGGCGTCGCGCTTCAGGCGGGCGGCGATGGCGGGGTCCAAGGCGGTTTCCGGGGACAACGGGGCTGGGTTCTGCGGCATCGGCCCCAGTCTACTGGGCGCGGGGGCACGCCGTGCAGTCGGTGACCGCGCCGTCCGCCCCGGAACGCCGGGATCGTGCTAGTTTCAACGTGATGCGATACGTACCCCCGTCACGTGAAGTCCTCGCCGAGGTCCTGCTGGCCGCCGGGCCCGACGAATCGACGTTGTGCGCCGGCTGGAAGACCCGTCACCTGGCAGCGCATCTGGTGCTGCGCGAACACAGCCCCTGGGCTGCGGGGCTGGGTATCGCACCGCTGCGCGCCCCCATGGAACGCCGGTTGGCCCAGGCCGCCCGACGGGCCGAGGATCCGGGCCACTATGCCGAACTGGTCGACCGGTTCGGCCGTGGCCCGGGCGCGCTGTCCCCCCTGGCCCTGCCGGCTGTGGACCATGCGGCCAACCTGATCGAGTTCTTCGTCCACACGGAGGACGTCCGCCGCTCGGCCGACCGGTGGGCCCCCCGCATCCTGGACGACGACTACGCCGATGTCCTGTGGGAGGCGCTGATCCGGCGAGCGGCCATCTACTACCGCGGTGTCGACGTGGGGGTCATCCTGCGCCGCCCGGGTGGGCAACGCCACGTGGTCCGCAAGGCCTCGACGTCGGTGGCCATCACCGGGGCCCCGGGCGAGTTGTTGATGCACGCCAACGGCCGGCGGGAGCACGCACTGGTGACCTTCGAGGGCTCGCCCGACGCGTTGGCCCTGTTCTCCAGGGGCCGGTAGCCCGCGGCGGGTCGCCGGGCCCGCGTGCCTAGAGCGCCCGCGTACGGTAGTGGTAGCTGGAGGCGGTGCTGAATCCCAGGGCGTTGTAGAGCACGATCGCGCCGACGTTGGACTCGCGGACCTGCAGCCAGACCCCGCGCAGGGCCCGCTGGTCGGCCTCGTGCAGCACCGCCTCCATGATCAGGCGCGAATAGCCGCGGCGGCGCGCCTCGGGACGGGTGGTCACGCAGTAGATGCCCGCGTAGTCCCCGACGATGGCCATCCGGGCGATGGACTCGATGCGCCCCTCCACCCGCAGTCCGAGGTAGACGGCGGGGGAACCCTTCAGGATGCGCCGGGAGACCTCCCGGTCATCCGGCGCCGCGGGGCCGTCCTGGTACCAGAACACCTCGAGCCATTCCCGGGACGGTTCGTCGGTGAACTCGATCCGCGGGTCGGGGGTCGCGGATGCAAAGCGCTCCAACTCCGACCCGTCCATGACCTGGACCAGCGTCGGGGTGCCGACGGTGTAGCCGCGGGCCGCCAGGTAGGCGTCCAGGTCCGCCGGCTGCGCGGCGGGGCTGATCTGGAAGGTGGAGTTCAGCCAGCGTGCTGCGCTGCGGGTCTCGACTTCGGCGACGGCTGCTGCGAGGTCGTTCGGTGCCGCCGCGGGGAGGACGGAGTTGGCGCGCTGGGTGATGCCGGCGGAGAACCTCAGTGTCCACCCGCCCAGCGCGCTCTTCTCCAACGCCGGCCACGCGGCGTCCATCAGGCGATCGAGCTCTTCTGGTTCAGCGAACAGGGTAACCGGCCTCCTTGATGGCCTGCTTGACCCGCGCGATCATGTCCACGGGGCCGAAGTGGAAGATCGAGGCGGCCAGGACGGCGTCGGCGCCGGCGGCGATGGCCGCGGGGAAGTGTTCCGGCGCGCCGGCACCACCGGAGGCGATGATCGGCACGCTGACGGCCGCGCGGACGGCCGAGATCATCTCGACGTCGAAGCCGTTCTTGGTCCCGTCGGCGTCGATGGAGTTCAGCAGGATCTCCCCGACCCCGCCCTCCGCGGCGTCGCGGGCCCACGCCACCGCGTCCTTCCCGGATCCGGTCCGTCCGCCGTGGGTGGTGACCTCGAAGCCGGAGGGCAGGGCGGGGTCGGTGCTCCGCCGGGCATCGACCGAGAGGACGAGCACCTGGGAGCCGAAACGGTGGGTGATCTCGCGGATGACCTCCGGCCGGTTCACGGCTGCGGTGTTGATCGAGGCCTTGTCGGCGCCGGCCCGCAGCAGGCGGTCGACGTCGTCGGCGGTGCGGACGCCGCCGCCGACGGTCAACGGGATGAAGACCTCCTCGGCGGTGGTGCGCACGACCTCGAAGGTCGTCTCTCGGTTCCCCGAGCTGGCGGTGACGTCGAGGAAGGTCAGTTCGTCGGCGCCGGCGGCGTTGTAGCGCTTGGCCAGTTCGACCGGGTCGCCGGCGTCACGCAATCCCTCGAAGTTCACGCCCTTGACGACACGGCCGGCATCGACGTCCAGGCAGGGGATGACACGGATGGCTACGCTCACGAAACGCTCCCCCTAGATGCGGATGGCGTGGATGTTGGTCACCAGGATGGCCCGCGCGCCGAGGTCATAGAGCTCGTCCATGATGTTGTTCGCCTGGGCCTGCTTGACCATCGAGCGGACCGCGACCCAGTCGCCGTCCTGAAGGGGCGAAACGGTGGGCGATTCCAGACCGGGCGTCAGCGAGCATGCCTGCTCGACGAGGTCCTTGCGGATGTCGTAGTCCAGCATCGCGTAGCGGCGGGCGACCAGGACGCCCTGCAGCCGGCGGGTGAGGATCTCCAGGCCGTGCGGGTTCTGCCCCGTCCGGCCGATGAGCACCGCCTCGGATTCCAGGATGGGATCCCCGAAGGTCTCCATGCCGGCCGCGCGCAGGGTGCTGCCGGTTTCCACGACGTCGGCGATGGCATCGGCGACGCCGAGCCGGACCGAGGACTCCACGGCCCCGTCCAGGCGGACCACGGAGGCGTCGATGCCCTCCCGCTCGAGGTAGCTGCGCAGCAGGCCGTCGTAGCTGGTGGCGATGCGCTTGCCCTGGAGCTCGCCCACGGACGTGAAGTCGCCGACGGGTCCGGCAAAGCGGAAGGTGGAGGCACCCAGCCCCAGGGGCAGCAGTTCCTCCGCGTCGCCGTTGACGCCGGCATCGAGGAAGAGGTCCCGGCCCGTGATGCCGACATCGAGGATGCCGCGTCCGACGTAGACGGCGATGTCGCGGGGGCGGAGGTAGAAGAACTCGACGTCGTTGTCCGGGTCGACCATGACCAGTTCGCGGTTGTCGCGGCGCTGGCGGTATCCGGATTCGTTGAGCATGGCGGTGGCGGCCTCGGAGAGGGCGCCCTTGTTCGGTACGGCTACTCGCAACATGATGGTGCTCTTTTCTGTGCTGGCTGTGGCTGGTGGTCTGCATCCCGGGCCGCCGGCCCCGCAGGTGGCGGGGCGTGGCGGCTAGAGATGCTTGTAGACGTCCTCCAGCGACAGGCCCTTGGCCAGCATCATCACCTGCAGGTGGTACAGCAGCTGCGAGATCTCCTCGGCTGCTTCCTCATCGGTCTCGTACTCGGCGGCCATCCAGACCTCGGCCGCCTCCTCCACGATCTTCTTCCCGATGCCGTGGACACCCGAATCCAGCTCCGTGATGGTGCGGGACCCGGTGGGCCGTTCCCGCGCCTTTTCGGCCAGTTCGGCAAAGAGGGTGTCAAAGGTTTTCACCCCTCAAGGGTAGCCGCTGGCCGGCCGCCGCCCCGACTCGCCGGTTTCATTGTGACAAACCCGACGGCAGGGCGGCCGCGGGGCCGGTTACCTGCCGCTCACTTGCCGCTGAGGGCCAGGGCGGTCAGCAGCGCCGCGGACATCGCCTCGTGCCCCTTGTCCTCCACGGAGCCGGGCAGGCCGGCGCGGTCCAGGGCCTGTTGTTCGGTGTCGCAGGTGAGCACGCCGAAGCCGACCGGGGTCCCGGTGCGCACCGAGACATCGGTGAGCCCCGCCGTCGCGCCCTGGCAGACGAAGTCGAAGTGCGGGGTGCCCCCGCGGATGACGACGCCCAGGGCCACGACCGCGTCGACGTTGTGGGCGAAGCGGGCCGCGGCGACGGGCAGTTCGAACGTCCCCGGGACGCGGACGACCTCGGGGGCGGCGATGCCGGCCTGGTCGGCGGCGCGCAGGGCGCCGTCGACCAGGCCGTCCATGACCTGCTGGTGCCAGCTGGCGGCGACGACGATGGCGCGCAGTCCGGCGCGTCCGGCCGCCGCGAGTTCTTCCGTGCCGGTGGTGGGTGCTCCGTGTCCGCTCATCAGTGCTGCTCCTTGGTGGTGGTGGCGTGGGTCTCGGGGGTGGACGCGGCGAAGGCCTCGGCCAGGATCTGGTGGGACATGCGTTCGCGCTTGGTCTGCAGGTACCGCGTGTTCTCGGGCCGGGCGGTGATCGTGCTGGGGACCATGTCGACGACGTCGATCCCGGCCTCGCGCAGCCAGCTGGCCTTGAGGGGGTTGTTGGTGATCAGGCGGATCCGTTCGAGCCCCATGCTGTGCAGGATCGCGGCGGCGGCGTCGTAGCGCCGGGCGTCGACGGGCAGCCCCAGCTGCTCGTTGGCCTGGACGGTGTCCGCCCCGCCGTCCTGCAGGGAGTAGGCGCGGATCTTGTTGGCCAGGCCGATCCCCCGGCCCTCGTGGCCGCGCAGGTAGATGACGGTACCGCCCGCGTCGGCGATCGCGGCCAGGGCCGCATCGAGTTGTTCCCCGCAGTCGCAGCGGTAGGAGCCGAAGACGTCCCCGGTGAGGCATTCGGAGTGCAGCCGGACCAGCGGTGGCTCGCCTCCTGCATGTTGCGGGGTCGGCGCGGTCAGGACCAGGTGTTCCAGGTCGCTCCCGCGTTCGGTCCAGGCCTGCACGGCGAAGGTGCCGTGGGCGGTGGGCACGGCGACCACCGGACCGCCGAGGACCGCCGAGGGGTCGGCGGGCTCGGGGGTGGCGTCCTGCTCCCGCCCGAGCTGGGTGGCCAGGTCCTCGATGCTGATCAGCGGGATGGAGAACTCGTCGGCGAAGTCGCGCAGGGCCGGCAGGCGCATCATCGTCCCGTCGTCGTGCACGAGTTCGGCGATGACGCCGACCGGTTCGACCCCGGCCAGCCGGCAGAGGTCGACGCTGGCTTCCGTATGGCCCCGCCGGACCAGGACGCCGCCGTCGACGGCGCGCAGCGGGAACATGTGGCCGGGACGGTTGATGGCCCGCTCGCTGCTGTCCGGATCGGCCAGCACGCGGGCAGTGAGGGCGCGGTCGGCGCCGCTGATCCCGGTGGTGACCCCGGACGCCGCGTCGCAGGAGACCGTGTAGGCGGTGCCCTTAGCGTCCTGGTTGACCTCCACCATGGGGGGCAGGCCCAGCTGGTCGGCGCGGTCGCCGGGCATCGGAGCGCACAGCACGCCGGAGGAGTAGCGGATCGTCCAGCCCAGCAGTTCGGGGGTGGCGAATTCGGCGGCGAAGATGATGTCGCCTTCGTTCTCGCGGTCCTCGTCGTCGACCACGACGACGGGCCGGCCGGCGGCGATGGCCGCGACGGCGGCGCTGACCGGGTCCAGGATGCCTCCCTCGCCGGCTCCGGCGTCGCGCGCTGCCGCGTCGCGGCGTTCCGGGGCGCTCATCGGGCGGCCTCCGGAGCAAAGGCGGCGAGCCGCTCAGCGTACTTGGCCATGACATCGACCTCGAGGTTCACGTTGTCCCCGGGCCGCCGTGCCCCCAGGACGGTTTCGCGCAGTGTCGTCGGGATGACGCCGACCTCGAAGTACTGCCCGGGCGCTGCCGCGTCGGAGACCGCGGTGACGGTCAGGGACACTCCGTCGACGGCGATGGATCCCTTGCGGGCCACGTAGCGGGCGAGGTCCCGTGGCAGGCCGAACCGCAGGCGGACCCAGTTGCCCTCGTCCTCGCGGTCGAGCACGGTCCCGGTGCCGTCGACGTGGCCCTGCACGACGTGCCCGTCCAGCCGTCCGCCGGCGGGGACGCAGCGTTCGAGGTTGACCGTATCGCCGCGGCGAAGGGCGCCGGTGGTGGTCAGGCGCAGGGATTCGCCCATGACGTCCAGGGAGACGGTGTCCCCGTCGATCGCCGTCGCCGTGAGGCAGACCCCGTTGACGGCCAGCGATCCGCCGAGCCCGAGGTCCGCGGCGTGGCCCGGTGCGCTGATCCGCAGGACCGCCGCGTCCTGCCCGGGGACGTCCGCGACGTCTTCGACGCGGCCCTGCCCGGTGATGATGCCCGTGAACATTAGCGGGTCCTTTCGTTCTCGGGGATCCCTGCGGATCCCCGGTCTGGTTCGGTGTGTGGTTCGGTGTGTGGTTCGAGGTGGAGTACGACGTCGGATCCGAGCAGCTGGTGCGCGGGTCCGCCCACGTCGTCGTAGCGCCAGCGCCCGGCCGCGGAGAGCGTGCCGATGCCCAGGTCGCCGACCGCGTGGCGGCCGGCTCCCAGCAGCAGGGGTGCCTGGTAGAGCCAGAGCTCGTCGACCAGTCCCGCGGCCAGGAAGGCGGTGGCGATGGAGGCCCCGCCCTCGATCATGGCGTGGTCGATGCCCTGTCCGGCGAGGGCGGCCAGGACCGCCCGCGGGTCGTGCTCGCGCAGGTGGAGGTAGTGGTCGTCGGCGGCCACGGCCGCCCCCGGCGGCAGGTCGCGGCGGCCCATCACCACGCGCAGCGGCTGCCGGGGGTGGTCCTGCCCGTCCGCGGTGCGGGCGGTGAGCCGCGGGTTGTCCGCCTGGATGGTCCCCGTCCCGGCGATGATGGCCTCGGCCCGTGCCCTCACGCCGTGGGAATGCCGTCGGGCTGCGGGGCCGGTGATCCATTGGCTGGTGCCGTCCGCGGCGGCGATCCGCCCGTCCAGGCTCTGGGCCAGGTGCAAGGTGGTGTAGGGGCGGTGCGCGGCCCGGGCGGTAAACCAGCGGTGGTTCAGGTCCCGGGCCCGCTCCCCGAGCAGGCCGACGCGGACGTCGATCCCCGCCTGCCGCATGATGTCGCCGCCGCCGCCGGCGCGGGCGGTGCCGTCCGCGGTGGCGTAGACCACGCGGCCGATGCCGCTGCGCGCGATGGCCTCGGCGCAGGGGCCGGTGCGGCCGGTGTGGCTGCACGGTTCCAGGGTGCACAGCAGGGTCAGCCTGGCGGCGCGTTCGGCGCTGACCGGGCCTAGGTCCTCCAGGGCCGCCGCCTCGGCATGCGGCGTCCCGGCACCGCGGTGCCAGCCTCGCGCAACCGGCCGGCCGGAGGGGTCCAGGACCACGGCGCCGACCACGGGGTTGGCCCCGCGGACCCCCCGGCCGGCCAGCTCCAGGGCCAGTTCCATGCCGGCGTGTTCGGCGGCGGTGAAGCCGGCGGCGGATGGCTCCCCCGGCAGGCCGGAACGCGGCGTCTCCACGGGGTTCACGGCGTCCTCCGGGTGATCGGATCGGGCATCGCGGTCTGGACGAGGGCCCGTTCGTGGTTTCGGGCCCGCCACCAGACGAAGAAGCCCACCAGGGTGAAGCACCCGTAGAAGAGGTACATGAAGGCCGTGGCGAAGTATCCGGCACTGAAGAGCAGGGGGACCCCGACGACGTCGACCGCGACCCAGATGAGCCAGAACTCCACCCATCCCTTGGCCATGCCGTAGGTGGCCAACAGGGAGCCGACGAAGGTCCAGGCGTCCGCCCAGACGGGTTCGTAGGAGCCGAGGACACGGAACAGCGGCGTCAGGGCCACGGTGCCCAGGACCAGGATGGCGGCCAGCGCGCCGCGTTCGCGGGGCGTGGCCCAGCGGGGCGAGATGGCCGTGCCGGCGCCGTCGCGGGATTGCCTCCAGCGACGGTAGCCGTAGACGGAGACGGCGATGAACATGGCCTGCCGTCCGGCCTGGCCCAGGAGGTTGGCCGCGTGGCCGGTGTCGAAGATGCTGCCGACGAAGACGGTGAGCAGCAGCAGGTTGCCCACGATGCCGACGGGCCAGGCCCAGACCTTGCGCCGCATGCCGCCGACGGCGCTGGCCAGCCCGAAGACGTTGCCGACGACTTCGCGGACCAGCAGCGAGCTGCCGCCGACGGGGATGTCGGCGTTGAAGATGTCAGTGAGCCACCGCAGGGCGTCCATCGTTCCTCCTCGTGAGCTGCGGCAGCTCCGGGGGTACGACAGTGGGGTTCGGATCGCCGGTTCCCGTGGGCAACCGGTCGACAGACCCGTTCTGTACGTGCTTCTCCCATCCAGACTTTAACTGTCGGTACCGGAATTCCACCGGTTCAACCGCGGCGCCCTGGGGCGCCTCGGGTCGCGGACTTTGACCGCCGGTTCGGACTTTCACCGACCCCGGAGCACGTGTGTTTACTTGTGTTCCTAAACTATAGTCCCGTTCACACCGCGGCGACTACATGTCGCAATGCGTCGATCGCCGCGTCGGGGTCCTCGGTTCCGTACACGCTGGACCCGGCGACGAAGACATCCGCCCCGGCCTCGGCGGCCCGCAGGATCGTGTCCCGCGTGATCCCGCCGTCGACCTGCAGCGCCACGGGCAGGCCCGCCCCGTCGATGGCCGCCCGTGCGCGTCGGATCTTGGGCAGGATGACGTCCAGGAACGCCTGGCCGCCGAATCCGGGTTCGACGGTCATGAGCAGCAGCATGTCCAGTTCGGGCAGCATGTCCAGGTAGGGCTCGACGGCGGTGGCCGGGCGCAGCGCCATGGCCGCCCGGGTGCCGCGGGAGCGCAGCTCGCGGGCGAGCCGGATCGGGGCCGCGGAGGCCTCGGCGTGGAAGGTCACGGAGGCGGCCCCGAGGTCGGCGTACCCGGGGGCCCACCGGTCGACGTCGTTGATCATCAGGTGCACGTCCAGCGGCAGCCCGGTGGCTTCCCCGAGGCGCTTGACCACCGGCAGCCCGAGGGTGAGGTTCGGGACGAAGTGGTTGTCCATGACGTCCACGTGGACGGCATCGGCGGTGCTGATGCGCCGCAGTTCGGACTCGAGGTTGGCGAAGTCAGCGGAGAGGATGCTGGGGTGGATCCGGCAGGAGGTCATGGGTCAGCCTTTCGTCGCCGAGGTCGGGGTGGTCTCGCCGTCGTTCCGGATCAGCGCCAGGAACATGGCGTCGGTGGAGTGCAGGTGGGGCCAGAGCTGGACGGTGTTGCCACCGGAGGCGTGTGCGGTCCCCTCGATGCCGCCCTCGAGGGTGACGGCGTTGACCGCGGCCGCGGTGTCGAGCAGCCGGACGTCGGGGTGCCGGCCCAGCGCGTCGTCGAGCACGGCCAGCGTCTCGGCCGGATGCGGGGAGCAGGTCGCGTAGGCCAGCACGCCGCCGGGTCGCAGGGCGGCCAGCGCGGCGTCGATGAGCTCACCTTGCAGGACGGTTAGTTCCGCCACGTCGGCCGGGCTCTTGCGCCAGCGGGATTCCGGGCGGCGGCGCAGCGCCCCCAGTCCGCTGCACGGGGCGTCGACGATGACGCGGTCGAAGCGCTGGTCGGGCGGGATCTGCAGGTAGCGGCGGCCGTCGCCGACGACGACGTTCCAGGCCTCGTGGTCCACCGGCCGCAGGGCCTTGCGCACCAGTTCGGCGCGGTGTGCTGCCGGTTCGTTGGCGGTCAGCTCGGCCCCCTGCCCTGCGGCCAGCGCCGCCAGCAGCGCCGCCTTGCCGCCCGGTCCCGCGCACAGGTCGAGCCACTCGGTGTCGCGGCCCTCGAGGCCCACCCCGGCCAGCGCCCGTGCCAGCAGCTGCGAACCGGCATCCTGGACGCGGGTGGTGCCGCGGTGGATCGAGGACAGCCGCGAGAGGTCCCCGCCGGAGTAGTAGGCGGAGTCGGGGGCCAGCGAACCCGGGGTGGCGCCGTGCTCGAGCGCCTCGTCGAGGCTGCCGAGGCCCGGCAGGGCCACGAGGTTCACCACGGGGGCGAGGTTGTCGGCCTCGAGCAGCGCAGAGATCTCCCCGGCGTCGCGCCCATGGGCGACCAGTGCCTGCCGCAGGGCGCGGACGACCCACTCGGGGTGGCTATGTTCCAGTGCCAGCCGCGCCACCGGGTCCTCGAGCCCGTCAAGCAGTTCGGTCCTCCACGCCGCCGCGTCCTGGCGGGAGACCTTGCGCAGGACCGCGTTGACAAGTCCCGAGGGGCCGGCACCGATGACCGCACGGGTCAGCCCGACCGTTTCGTCGAGCGCCGCATGGTGGGGTACGCGCATGGCCAGCAGCTGGTGTGCGCCCAGCCGCAGCGCGTCGAGGATCGCCGGTTCGAGCCGGTCAAGCGGCCGGTCGACGCACCGGGCGAGGATGGCATCGTAGAATCCGCGGCCGCGCAGCGCGCCGTACGCCAGTTCGGTGGCGAAGCCGGCGTCGCGCCCGGCGAGGTGGTGTTCGCGCAGCCGGGCGGGCAGGACCAGGTTGGCGTAGGCGTCCTGTTCTTCCACGGCACGCAGCACCTCGTAGGCCGCCAATCGGGCGGGGTCGGCTATCCGGCGGCGCTGGGAGGGTGCCGCCGCGCTGAAGTGGCGCGGCCCGGAGGCGCCGCGGTTGCGTTGGCGTCCGGCCTCGTTGCGGCGTGAGCCGCGTCGTTCGTTGCTCATGCGAAGGTGACCTGCTTCCGTGTTGCCCCGCTGT
>DATNBS010000214.1:0-24266 GCA_035571895.1 Arthrobacter sp.
CAAGGCGGCGAACAAGGAGTTGCCGTCCTCACCGGCGTAGAGCATGAGTCCATGGTCGGCGAGTTCTTCCAGACCGTCGGCCAGCCGTGGTGGGTCGGCTTCAAGCGTTCCCCGGCACAGGAACAGGAAGCCGCGGGCTCCCGGGCCCGGAGCCGACTCGCAGAGCGACGCCAGCCGGGGCGCGACGTCGGATCGTCCGAATCTGAGGGCCAGGGCCAACGAATTCATCTCCAGGGTGGTGCTTCCGTTGTCCCGCGCCTTGTCGGCCAGTGCCATGAGCCGGGAAACTGCTCCCTGGCCATTATCGAGTCGTGCCACTGCCAATGAGGAAAAGACCTCCGCCGCCCAGGAGAAGAAGGTCAGGGGCAGATGGTGGTCAGCGGCTCCGGGGCTGTGCAGCAGGAGTTCAACGGCTTCGCCGTTCCGGTCCTGATCGGCCATGCAGTAGGCAATTGCTGCTTCGACCACGGCCAGTTCCGCCGCATCGGTTGAACTGGTCAGCTGGTGCAGGGCCGGAAGGAGCTTGCCCAGTGCGGAGTCCACTTCGCCGGACAACCCCGCCAGCAGCCCCGCCACCAGTTCTCCGTACGCGATGGTCCGGGCATCGGCGTAGCGGCCGGCGGCGAGCTTGCCCGCGGTGTCGGCAGCGGATCGCCAATCCCCTGCGAGCAGCTGGACCCTCAGCAGGGTGCACTCGATATCGGCGCAGTCCGCGGCGGTCATCACCTGGTCCAGGATGCCGGTCAGCTTCAGCCCCTCGATGTCGGCGAGGATCCGTTGGACCACCAACAGGGCCTCGCGCTGCCGCGAGGTCATGGCCCAAGCTTCAGCTTCGACGGCCAGTGCCTTGAAATGCAGGGCCTCTGTTTCCCAGAGGGTTCCCACCGCGGTACCTTCGATGGGGCGACTGGGTCCGTTTGACGTGGCTGGGGCCGTCCGCGCACTGTCTGTGTCGCGATGACCTGCGGCTTGATGGCCCGTGGTAGCCAGAAGTCCGTGCACCAACTCGGCATGGGTATCCAGCAGGGCAATCCGGGCACTTTTCACCTGCAGGAGCTGGGCAGCCCGGTTCAACTGTGCATCGCCAGGCCGCTCGCGCAGGGCCTTCGCCAATTGGATTGTCGCGCTGGATAGCCTCTCCTCGGCGCGGTGGCGCTTTCCCAGGGCGCACAATGTCTCGACGCTCGCCTTGAGGATGGCTGCCTGTCGGACCGCATCGACCTGCCAGGCCCGGGAGGAGAAGCCGCCTTGCTCGGCAAATTCGTCGATGATGGCAACTACTGCCTTCCGGTTGCCCAGTTCCTGCATGCCGCGCACCTCGGTGAGCGTCCGTGCCGCCTGCGCGTCAGCATGTAGCCTGGCCGTCGTCTCCTCGACATGTTCATGGTGCTCGTCGTCCATCTCACGCAGCATGTGGCCCAGTAGCGGGACGGTGATGTCGATGGTTCCGGCCGGTGCCTCGCCGACGGTGACCAGTTCCCGGGCACGGAGTCCGGCCAAGTCACCGGACAGGCCCGAGTGGCGCAGTTCCGTGGCCGTGACCGGACCGCCCAGGGCGAGGGCATGCAGCAGGCGGAGCTCCCCCGTCCCCAGGCCCGCGAGCGACCGCGCGCGGTAGGCCAACAACGCGGGTCCGAAGCGGAGCGACCCTGGCGCGAATACCCAGCACCCCGCCTCCAAGATCAATTTCCCGTCGGCCACCAGGTCGCGGACCAGATCGTGCAGGAGGTCGCGGTTGCTGTGGGTCAGGTGCCACAAGGCCGCTGCCGCGAACATCGAGATCGGGCCACCGACCTCGGTCTCAAGGAACGCGCGCGTTGCAAGCACGTCCATGCTCGCGACTGCGACCCGCGGCAGCTGGCCCGAGCGGTGAAGGGCCAACACGTCTTCCGGGAGATCGGCCAGGCGTTCACATACCGGCACCAGCAAGATCTTCTGCATCGCCGCGAGCTGGACGAGGATGGCCGCCGATTCGGCGTCGATGAGGGCGGGACTGCCCAGGGTGACGACGGTCCGTTCCCCTTCGGGGCACAGGAGACGTGCGAGGTCATGCACGAGTTCGTGGCGGCTGGCGACGTGCTGGTCCTCCAATTGCGAGAGAAGGAACGTCAGGACTCCGTGTCGCATCCGTGCCGCATAGGTGCTCCCATTGAGGCGGACGATGTTCGCCGGTGCCAGGTGCGCCAGGGCCTCTTCGATGGCCAGGTGCCGGCCACTGCCTGGACGGCCGACGACGACTGCACCGCTGGCGGCCCCATCCACCAGGTGCGATCGCAGTTCCGCGGCCGGTTTCGAGAGTGCGAGGGGGCTGCTGGGCGTGGGGCCCGTGGACTCCGCGTGCCGCACGGGGGTCTCCCCCACGAAATGGACCTTCGGGTTCGTCATCGCCTGCACTTGAATACCGCCCCAGTTCGGTTCCTACACTGCGGTCCCACCCGATTCCCTTCCGGGGGTCCCGAATTGGTCCTCATCGTAGATCGAACCAGCGGACAAAACACCAGTACCGTGCGGGGCGGGCTACTTGTTTTCGGGGCTCCGTACTTAAGTGGTGCTGCGGCTCCTGTGTGGATCCGCGGCAGGACCGGCGAGTGCGGCCCGCAGTGCTGCCCGGCTTGTGACATTGAATTTCGCGTAGACCTGGTACAGGTGGCTCTCGACGGTGCGCACGGAGACCCCCATGCTGTGGGCGATGTCGCCATTGCTCCGGTCCTCCAGCACGTGCTGGACAACAGCGCGCTGGCGGGGCGTCAGCATATGAATATTGGCCGTCGTGACGGTCCCAGTGACGATCTGGAGCCCATTGGGATCCCGGCCTGGGGGGTGGTGGAGCGCGGCGCGCGGGCATGGACCGTTGAGGGCCTCCAGGCGCGTCTGGGCAAAATCGGCGAAGAAGTGCTGTCCCAGGCTCTGGGCCAGCAGGGCCCCGTATTCCAGTTCCTCCGGGTCCTCGTGCTGCAGGCCTCGGACGACCCACATGCAGGCCTCGGCGAAGCGGCCATCGGCGCGCGGGGCAACGGCGGCCAACAACTCGAGCGCGGGTTGGTGCCCCCACTGCGCGGCAGCAGACAGGGTGAGCAGCTCCTGCGAATGGTTTCCGAGCCGGCGGTCGAATTCGGCGAAGGACACCAGCCGACTGATGGCAGCTTCCGTCCTGCCGAGATATCCCATGGCCTGGGCCGAGAAGTAGGTAGCCGCCCACATCAATCTCCAGATCCCCCCGGTGTCCACCCGTGGGATCTCCACTGCGGCGAGGGCCACCAATGCCTCGGCACGGCTGCCCATGCGCGCCAGGGCGACGGCTTGGAGCGAGTAGGCCAGGGGAAGCAAATCGTGGCGGCCGACGGCTTTGAGCTGGGGGATCTCCCGACGCAGGATTTCGGCGGCGGGCTGGAATTCCGCCCCCAGCACCTGCGCAGTGGCATTGTAGAGGGCGCCGGTCCGGCCCTGGCCGGGTGCGCCTGATTCGGAGTTCCATCCACCAGCGAGGGTCGCGGCTGCACGTTTCCATTCCCCGGCCAGGCACTCCATGTCGAAAAGCCCCAGCCGCGCGCGTTGGACCAGAAACGATGCCGTGTCCGACTGCTCCAGCAGATGGAGCAGTTCCCGGTCGGCGTGGAGCCCCTTCTGGACCTCCCCGGTGAGTACTTGCGCTTCGTGGGTGGCCTGTTGCCAGAGCCACCCCACCGAATCCGACAACCGCGGCTGGGAAGCGGCCGCCGTGAGGATCGGTTGGAAATCGCCCTTCCAGGAGGCGGCGATCAGCTCGGCGGCCGGAGCGGTGGGGCGCCGGTCGTCGTCGTTGTCTGCCCTCGGAGTCCGCAGCCGGGCGCCGTCCGGGGCGGCCAAGCGCAGTTGCCCAACCTGCGTCCAGAGATCAACGAACTGTCCGGCGGCCAGCAGCGCACCGATGCGCAAGGTGTGCACGCGGCCGGGATCCACGTCGTCCGGGACACGTTTGAGCATTTCCAGCGCGTCGGTCGGCGAGGTGGAGGCCAACAGGTGTTCGGCCCCCTCGATGAACCGCTCCGGGCGGACCGGCAGGCCGCAACGCAATCGCCAGGGGACCATGCCGGGAGGACGGTGCAGGCCCTTGCCGTCGACGTGGTCCGTGACCCGGTCCAGCAGGGCCCGGCTCCGTCCCGGCGGGACCTGCCCGGCGATGGATTGGGTGTTGATCATCCCCCGCAGGCTCACCTCGCGCCCCGTGGATTCGCGTAGCCGCAAGTACCCCAACTCGTGTGCCGTGTCCACGGCCCGGGCATGACAGACCTGGAGCAGGATGTTCAACGGCAGTTGCCCGGCCAGGGCCAGGATCTCGAAGACATCACGGATGGCGGGCGTCTGTTCTGCCAGCCATTGGTTCCAGTAGGCGGCCAGCCGGCGGCCAGCCGGCGCGACGGGGCCGCGGATGACCCAAACCCCGTCCTCGCGGACGAGGTAGTCGCAGTCGCGCCAATCGTCGGCGATCATGCGCATCATCGCCCGGTTTCCGGCGCCGCTATCCCACACTGCGTAGGCTGCCCGGTCGCTGAGCGGCCCGTCGAGTCCATTCTCCAGGTAGCTGGTCCCCGCCGCAGCCGTCAGGCTCCTAACCCGGACCTTGTCCAGGTGCAGCAGTTGCATCAACGGCGCTTCCGGCACCCCCTGGGGGTCCGAGGCGACGGCCACCACGGTGGCACGATGGCGCAGCACCAGCCGGGCAACGACGTCGGTGTCGGGACCGGTGAACGCGGCGATGGCGGGAACGAGGAGCACTCGGCCGCTGCTGGTCGGGGCATCGGCCAGCGCAGCCAACGAGGCGGTCGTCGCCGCGTCCGGTGGGCAGGCGAGCTCCAACAGGCCCCGGCCCTCGGCGATGTGCTGGGCGATGCGCCATGCGAATTCGTCCTGGCCGGCCCCCGGTTCGCCGTAGAGCAGGATGCCGTTGCCGGCCGCGACCTGCCGGGCCACCGATTCGACCCATTCCCGATCCTGCGACAAGCCCCAGGTTTCCTCGTCGCGCCGGAGTCCGTGCCGGAATGGATGCACGCTGGTTCCTCCCCCCGAGAACAAAGGGAGCAGTCCACGCTGCTGTGGGCTGTCCCACGCCACACTCTAGCCGGTGGGGTCCCGTTTTCCATGGCCGGGAGGGAAGATGTCGCAGTCTGCGGTGGTTCCGCCCATAGGATTCGAACCTATACTCCACAGCTCCAAAGGCTGGGGTGCTGCCATTACACCAGAGCGGATCGTGCCCCGCGGGGGAACACGGTTATCCATTCTGCCATATACGAGGGCCGCTACTGCCCCGCGGTCTCGGCCGCTTCGAGCCAGGTCTCCTCGAGCGCCTCGTGTTCGGCTTGCAGGCGCTTGAGTTCGGCATTGAGCGTGGCCAGCTGGTCGAAGTCGCCGACCTCGGAGGCGGCTGCCATCTTGGCGTGCAGCTTGTCCTCCTGGGCGCCCAGCTTGGCCAGCTG
The DNA here is from genome assembly GCA_035571895.1 of Arthrobacter sp. Taxonomy (GTDB): domain Bacteria; phylum Actinomycetota; class Actinomycetes; order Actinomycetales; family Micrococcaceae; genus Arthrobacter_H. The sequence continues at coordinate 5,454 of DATNBS010000214.1, forward strand.
GCGTTCGACCTTGTTCAGTTCCTTGCGTGCCTCGCGCTTTTCGGCCTCGCTCGGTCCGGCAGGGGCGCTGCCGTTGCCGGGGGCATCGGGTGCGGCGGGGCCGGTGGTGGCCCCGCTTCCGCCGGTGGCGGCCTCCTCGCGCAGCTGGAGGTATTGCTCGACGCCGCCGGGCAGGTCGCGCAGCTTGGCGTCGCCGAGCAGCGCGACCTGGTGGTCGGTGACGCGTTCGAGCAGGTAGCGGTCGTGGCTGACCACCACGAGCGTTCCCGGCCAGGAGTCGAGCAGGTCCTCCACGGCGGCCAGGGTGTCGGTGTCCAGGTCGTTGGTGGGCTCGTCGAGCATCAGCACGTTGGGTTCGCCCACGAGCAGGCGCAGCAGCTGCAGGCGGCGGCGTTCGCCGCCGGAGAGGTCGCGGACCGGCGTCCACTGCTTCTCCTGCGTGAATCCGAGCTGTTCGACCAGCTGTCCGGCGGAGACCTCCTTGCCGCCAATCTGGAAGACGTTCTTCTCGTCCTGGATGACCTCGATGACCCGGCGGTCGGCCAGTTCGTCGAGCTCGGTGACCTCCTGGGTGAGCACGGCCGTCTGGACGGTCTTGCCGCGCTTGATCCGCCCCTCGGTGGGTTCGACCTCGCCGTTGAGCAGGCGCAGCAGGGTGGACTTGCCGGCCCCGTTGACCCCGACGATGCCCAGCCGCTCCCCCGGGGCCAGGCGCAGGGTGACGTTCCGGAACAAGGGGATTCCGCCGTCGTACGCGAGGGAGACATGCTCGAGGTCGAGCACGTCCTTGCCGAGCCGGGCGGTGGCCATCTTGGACAGGGCGACGGTGTCGCGGGGCTGGGGGACGTCGGCGATGATGTCGTTGGCGGCCTCGATGCGGAACTTCGGCTTCGAGGTGCGCGCCGGCGCGCCGCGGCGCAGCCAGGCCAGCTCCTTCTTGACCAGCTGCTGGCGCTTGTTCTCGACGACGGCCGCCATGCGGTCGCGTTCGGCGCGGGCCAGCACGTAGGCGGCATAGCCGCCGTCGAAGGGTTCGACGATGCCGTCGTGGACCTCCCAGGTGCGGGTGCTGATCTCGTCGAGGAACCAGCGGTCGTGGGTGACCACGAGCAGGGCGCCCTCGGTGGCGCGCCAGCGGCGCTTCAGGTGCCGGGCCAGCCAGGCGACGCCCTCCACGTCGAGGTGGTTGGTGGGCTCGTCGAGCATGATCACGTCGTCGTCGCCGATGAGCAGCTTCGCCAGGGCCACGCGCCGGCGCTGGCCGCCGGAGAGGCTGGAGACCCGGGCATGCCAGTCGACCTCGCCGACGAGCCCGCCCATGACGTCGCGGATCTTGGGGTTGGAGGCCCATTCGTGGTCCGCGGCGTCCCCGACGATGGCCGTGCCGACCTGGAGGTCCCCGTCCAGCACGTCCTGCTGGTCCAGGTACCCGACGGTGGCGTCGCTGCGCTTGGTCACCCGGCCGGAATCCGGGCTCTGGCGTTGGGCCAACAGGCGCATCAGGGTGGACTTGCCGTCGCCGTTGCGCCCGACCACGCCGATGCGGTCGCCCTCCTCCAGGCCGAGGGTGACCCGGTCCAGGATGGTGCGGGTGGCGAAGGCGACGGAGATGTTCTCCGCGCCGAGCAGGTGTGCCAAGGTGTGTGTCCTTCGTCGGTGGTGTCTTGTGCGAGCGGGGGCCGGCGCGTCGCCGGCCGCCGCGTTCAGATGATGCGGGCCCCGGGGACGGGCCCGTGGGCGAGGCGGGTGTCGATCCCCGCCTCGTCGCCGAGCTGGGTGGCCAGCTGGCGGGCGTGGCCGGGACCGTCGGCCAGCAGCGCGACGGTGGGGCCGGAGCCGGAGACCAGGGCCGTCAACGCCCCGGCCTGGCGTCCCATGTCCAGCACGGCCTGCAGTTCGGGGGCCAGGTGGATGGCGGCGGCCGTGAGGTCGTTGCCCAGCAGGCCCGGCAGCATGACCAGGTCGTGGTCCACCAGGGCGTGGACGACGTCGGGGTCCACGTCCTGCGGCACGGGGACCGCGGCGTCGCCGCGCAGGGCATCCAGCTGCTGGTAGACCGCCGGGGTGGACAGCCCGTAGCTGGCCAGGGCCAGCACCCAGTCGGTGCGGCTGCGCAGCAGCAGCGGGGAGAGTTCGTCGCCGACCCCGAGCCCGACGGCGGCCCCGCCCGAGAGCGCGAACGGCACGTCGGCACCCAGCCGGGCACCCAGGCGGCCCAGTTCCTCGCGCGTCAGGCCGGTGCCCCAGAGGCTGTTGCAGGCCACCAGGGCGGCCGCGGCGTCGGCCGATCCACCGCCCATGCCCCCGGCGATCGGCACCCGCTTGGTGATGTCCAGGTGGACCCCGGCAGCGTGGCCGGTGTGGTCGGCCAGCAGGCGGGCGGCCCGGACGACGAGGTTGTCCTCGCCGAGGGGAAACGCGCCCGGGTCGTCGACCGCGGTGGAGGCCGCGTTGAGCGCGACGGTGATCTCCCCGTCCTCGCGCGGCGTGGCCGCGACGTCCTCGAAGAGGGACACGGCCAGGTACAGGCTGGCCACCGGATGGTACCCGTCGGCCCGCGGCGGCCCGACGCGGAAGTAGATGTTGATCTTGCCCGGGGCCCGGGCGGTGACCGGTTGTCTCATGCCCGCTCCCCCTCCTCCGCGTGGAGCTGGTGGCGGGCTTCGGCGATGCGGGCGAAGTCGCCGATGACGAGGCGTTCGCCGCGGGCCTGCGGGTCGATGCCGGCCAGCCGCAGGGTCCGCTCGGCGGCGTCGGCTCCCCCGGCCCAGCCGGCGAGTGCGGCGCGCAGGGTCTTGCGGCGCTGGGCGAAGGCGGCGTCGATGGCGGCGAAGACCTCGGTGCGGGAAGCGGTGGTGGCTGGTGGTTCGCGGCGTTCGAAGGAGACGAGCCCGGAGTGGATTTTGGGTGCCGGCCAGAAGACGTTCATCCCGATGACCCCGGCCTTGCGCATCCCGGCATACCAGGCGGCCTTGAGGCTGGGGATGCCGTAGGTCTTGTTGCCGGGCCCGGCACAGAGCCGGTCGGCCACCTCGTCCTGGACCATGACCAGGCCGTGGCACAGGGTCGGGAAGTGCTCGAGCAGGTGCAGCACGACCGGGACGGCGACGTTGTAGGGCAGGTTGGCGACCAGCGCGGTCGGGGCGTGCGGCAGCTCGGTGACCCGCAGGGCGTCGGCGGGCACGACGTCCAGGTTCCCGGCGGCCCCGGGACGGAATTCGGCGACGGTCTGCGGCAGCCGGGCGGCGAGCTTGGGGTCGATCTCCACGGCGACGACCCGGGCCGCGGCATCCAGCAGGCCCAGGGTCAGGGATCCGAGGCCGGGGCCGACTTCCAGGACGGTTTCACCGGGATCCAGGTGGGCGGCGGCGACGATGCGGCGGATGGTGTTCCCGTCGATGACGAAGTTCTGGCCCAGCGTCTTGGTGGGCCGCACGTCCAATTCCCCGGCCAGGCGCCGGATCTCGGTCGCCCCCAGCAGGCGGGTCTCGGCGGCGGGGCTGGCGGCGGACGCGTCGGCTGCCGGCCCGGCGGTGGTCTGGGGGTTCTGGGGGTCGTCGGTCACGGGTCCAATCCTAATTGAGGTCGGCCCGGTGGCCGCATGCGCCCGGGGGCAGGGGTGGGGAACCCGCCCTCCCGGGGACGGCGAAGGGCCCCGCGGACGGGGCCCTTCGAGGTGTGCCGGTGCCGGGCCGGCAGCCCGTGCCGCTAGCGCAGGCCGAGCTTGGAGGAGCAGGCCGGCCAGTGGCCCCAGCCGCCGCTGGCGCGCAGCTTCTCGGCGACGGCCACCTGTTCGGCGGGGCTGGCCTGGTTCGGGTAGGCGGCGTACTTGCCGCCGCCGGCGCCGAGCCAGCTGCTCTGGCTGAACTGCAGTCCGCCGTAGTAGCCATTGCCGGTGTTGATGGCCCAGTTGCCACCGGATTCGCACTTCGCCAGCGCGCGCCAGGTGGAGGAGACACCGCCGGCGGAGGCGGTGGTGCCGCCGGTGGCGGCCTTGGCGGGTTCCTTCTTCTCCGGCGTCTTGGTTTCTGGCTTCTTGGTTCCCACGGCGACCTCGGCGTCCACGGGCTTGGTCGTGACCTTGGAATCGACCAGTTCGCGGGAGAACTCGCGGCCGTCATGCGTGGTGACCGTGTAGGTGAGGGTGCGCACGCCGTCGTGGCCCTGCTGGAGGGTCTTGGTCTTCCCCTGCGCCAGGTCGTTGTCCTTGGTCTCCTCGACGTCGTGGTCGATGGCCTGGGTGACGGTGTCGGTGGTGGTCTCGACGCGGACGAGGATGACCTCGTGGCCGTCCTTGACCTCGGTGTCGGGATCCACGGAGAGGTGGTCGTCCTTGCCGATGGCGATGCCGGCGTCCTCGAGGGCCTGGCCGACGGTCGCCTCGGTGGTGGTCAGCTGGCGGGTCTTGCCGTCGGCGGTCAGCGCGAGGGTCTTCTCCGTGGAGATCTCCAGCGGGCTGCTCAGGGCGGCCAGTTCGAGCTGGGGGCCGGTGGAGACATCGGCGGAGTCGCCGACGTCGAGCTGGTCGAGGACGTCGGCGACGGTCAGGCCGGTGGTGTGCACGACGCGGTCCACGCCGTCGATCGAGACGTCCACGGACTTGTTGCGGTTGACGGTGATGGCGGCGCCGTCGTCCACGGCGGCGTCCAGCGCCGGGGAGACCTTGTCGCCGTCGCCGACCGGGATGCTGGCGGAGGCGAGCATGTCGGCGACCGTGTTGCCATAGGCCTGGACGCTCTGCGTCTGGCCGTCGACGGTCACGGCGACGGTCTTGTTGGCCCCGACGAAGGAGACGAGGCCGAGGATCAACGCGGTCAAGGCAACCGCCTGGGCGCCGGTCTTGACCCAGCGGTTCTTGAAGGCTTTCTGCACGGATTTCCAGTCTTAGTGGTGCTCCGGGCACGGGGAGATAGCCGGGACGGGTGGTTCCCTCCGAATCGCACGGAGGGCCGGGCCCTGGCTGTCCTGCAGTGGTTCGCCCGCAGGCAGGCGTGGATTGGGCGTACGAACGGAACGTCCAAGCGACGGCAACTGCCTGTGGTTGAGACCCGAAGACCTTCCCCGATCCCGGCTACTCAGCCACTACCGTAACCGATTCGTTATTTTGTGACAAGCTTCCACCCGCGCCGGAGCGGGATCGCCGGCGGAACGGCAGGAATCCACGAGTCCGGTCCGTGATGGAATTCACCTGCGGGTGACCGTGTCGTGACCTCGCGGCGGGGTGGCCGGCGGCTAGGGCTGGAAGCCGCCGTAGGCGGCTGTCGTGTTGGCGGCGAGGCGCGTGCAGAGGGCGTCGACGTCCCCGTCCAGCGTCTGCGCCATGGACCTGACCGTGTACGGGATGAGGTAGCTGGCGTTGGGCCGGCCGCGGTACGGGTGCGGGGTGAGGAACGGCGCGTCGGTCTCCACCAGGACCAGCGCGGGATCGGCGACGGCCAGCGCCTCGCGGAGGCCGTGGGAGTTCTTGAACGTCACGGTGCCGGAGAAGGACATGAACCAGCCGTTGGCGTTGCAGATCCGGGCCAGGTCCGCGTCGCCGGAGAAGCAGTGGAAGACGACCGTGTCCGGTCGCGGGCCCTCGCCGAGGATCCGCACGATGTCCTCGTGCGCGTCGCGGTCGTGGATCTGCACCGCCTTGCCGTGGGCCACGGCCAGCTCCAGGTGCGCCCGGAACGAGTCCTGCTGGGCGGGACGGCCCTCCTCGCCGGTGCGGAAGTAATCCAGCCCCGTCTCCCCCACCGCCCGCACCCGGGGATGCGCGGCCAGCGCGTCGAGCCCGGCGAGCGCCGCCTCCAGTTCGCCGCGGGCGGCCAGCCGGGCGGCGTCGTTGGGGTGGATGGCCACCGCGGCGAGCACGCGCGGGTCGGCCTCGGCGGCCGCCACCGCGAACCGGGAGGACTCCACGTCGCAGCCGACCTGGATGATGCCGGAGACCCCGACGGCGTTGGCCGCGTCGAGGGCCTGTCCAACCGAGACGGCGACCTCGCCGTCCCGGAAGTCCAGGTGGGTGTGGTTGTCGACCACGGGCACGGCCAGCGGCTCGGGGGCGGGCGGGTAGGAGGTGTCGCGTTTCTTGCCGTTGGCCGCCTGCGGATCGCGGCGCGGCTCCCCGGCCGACGCTGCGCCGGCGCTGCCGTCGGCCGCGGCCCGGTAGGCGGGCGGGGTGGCACCGGCCGGTGCCGCACCCGCGTCCGTGGGCTGCGCGGGTTCGGAAGGGCACATGGGGAACTCCTGCGGGAAAGGGGGCAACGGCGTCGTGCCTAGGGTACCGCCGGAGGCCCCGGCCGTCGGGATCCGCGGCCCGTTGATCGCCGCCATGTGTGCCACGTCACGTCGTTGATGGGTAGGCTGGGCAGCAGGAACCCGCCGGAGCGAACGAGGGAGCACCCGCAGTGTCGACAGCCACGGATCTCGCGTTGCCCTCGGCGGAGGAATTCGACGCCGTCACCACCCGCATCCTGGAGGCCATGGCCACCGTGATCGACGGCAAGGCCGAGGTCGCCCGCACGGCCTTGCGGGTCCTGCTCGCCCAGGGCCACCTGCTGTTGGAGGACGTGCCCGGGGTCGGCAAGACGCTGCTGGCCAAGACCCTGGCCCGCGTGGTCGACGCCAGCGTGAACCGCATCCAGTTCACCCCCGACCTGCTGCCCTCCGACGTCACGGGCGTGTCGATCTACAACCAGGACACCCACGGCTTCGAGTTCCGCCGTGGTCCCGTGTTCGCGAACCTGGTGATCGGCGACGAGATCAACCGGGCCTCGGCCAAGACGCAGTCGGCGCTGCTGGAGTGCATGGAAGAGCACCAGGTCACCGTCGACGGGGCGACCTACGCCCTGGCCGAGCCGTTCATGGTCATCGCCACGCAGAACCCCATCGAGCTGGAGGGCACCTTCCCGCTGCCCGAGGCCCAGCGCGACCGCTTCATGGCCCGGGTCTCGATGGGCTACCCCGATACCGCCGCCGAGCTGGCCATGCTGCAGACCCACCAGTCCGCGTCCCCGCTGGGGCGCCTGCGGCCCATGGTCGACGCCGGGACGCTGCTGCGGCTGATCGGCACCGTGCAGGCGGTGCACGTCTCCGGCCCGGTCAAGGACTACATCGTGGCCCTCGGCCAGGCCACCCGCACCCACCCGGACATCCGGCTCGGTGCCAGCCCCCGCGCCCTGCTCCAGCTGCTGCGCGCGGCCAAGGCCGAGGCCGCGCTGAACGGCCGCGACTTCGTGCTCCCGGACGACGTGGTCGCCAACTGCCCCTCCGTGCTGGCCCACCGCCTGGTGCTCCAGCGCCGGGCCGAGGTCGGCGGGATGACCGTGCAGGACCTGGTCGAGACGCTGCTGGCCCAGGTGCCGGTGCGGTCCCCGGCCCAGCGCTAGGTCGGCGGGGCACGCGATGCAGGCAGGACGTGGTTCCGGGGACGACGGCGGATCGCCCCTGCCGCTGCGCGCCCGCCTCAAGCCCGCCTTCCTGACCCGGCGCGGCTGGGCGCTGCTGGTCTGCGGTGCCGCCACGCTGCTGCTGGCCTGGTTCCTGGGCCGGCGCGAACTGGTCAACATCGCCGTGTTCCTGATGGCCGCACCCCTGCTGGCCGCCGCCGCGGTCAGCCTCGGACGCACCCGCGTGCACGTGCGGCGGACCTTCGAGCCCGACCCGGTCGCCGCCGGGTCCTCGACCGTGGTCCGCCTGGCCGTGCACCATCCCCGGCCGCTGCCCGCCGGGACGGTGCTGGACGAGCAGCTGCCCGCCGATTTCGGCAGCGCGCCCTCGTTCACGGTCGACGGGGACGCCGAGGCAGCCGCTGGGGGCACTTCCGATGGCGGGTCCTCCGACGGCACGACGGTGGCCTACCGCTACCGGCTGCGCCCGACCCACCGCGGGGTCTACGCGGTGGGCCCGCTCCGGGCGCGGCTGGGCGACCCCTTCGGGCTGGCGGTGCGGCCGATGTCCGTGGACCGCCCCTCCCCCTTGACCGTCGTCCCGCCGGTCGCCCACCTGCCGGTGACCGGGGTGCTGGGCAGCATCGGCACGCAGGGCACCGCGACCTCGCACCACCAGGCCACCCCCGAAAACGACGACGTGATGACCCGCGAATACCGGGACGGGGATTCCATGCGACGCGTGCACTGGCCGGCCACCGCACGGCACCAGACGCTGATGGTCCGCCAGGAGGAGTTCCAGCGCACCCCGCGGACCACGTTCGTCGTCGACACCCGGCTCGGGCCCTACCAGGGCAGCTACGTCGGCTCCGACGCGCAGACCCCGATCCCGAACTTTCTGGCTGCCCCCGGCACCACGACCGCCTGCTTCGACTGGACCATCCAGGCCGCCATCGGCATCGGTGCCCACCTGGCCTCGCTGGGCCACGAGCTCGATGTCCTGGACGAGACCGGGGCGCCGCTGGCCGGCCCCGCGGGCTCCCCCGGTTTCGGCGGTTCCGGCGGTTCCCGCGGCGCCGGCTGGTTCGCCGGGCCCGATGCCGCCCTGGATCTGCAGCTGGTCCTGGCCCCCGTCGGCTTGAACGCCTCCCCTGATCCGGCGGAACCCACCCTCGCCGGGTCCGGGACGGGGAGCCACCCCCTGCTGCTGTTCACCGGCGCCCTGACCTCGGAGCAGGCCGGGACCTGGGTGCACGCCATCGGCACCCACCGCCACGTCGTCGCCCTGGTGGTCGCCAGCCGCCCGGCAGCGGCCCGGACCGCGGTCCGGGCCTTCCGGGCAGCGGGCTGGACGGCGCTGCCCACCGACCCGGCCACCGGGCTGGTGGAGGCCTGGATGGGGCTGGCCGCCTACGAGCGGCAGGCCGGCCCGCGGGTGGGGCCATGACCACGTTGGCCCCCGCTCCCGCCCCGCCGGCGCCCCCGGAGGCTTCCCCGGGCCGGGTCCGACGACCCCGGGGAGCCCAGTGGCTGCTCTTCGCCGCATTGCTCGGCGCCATCCTGGCACCGCTCAGCGGCTTGTGGGATGTGATCGACGGCCACCGCTGGTTCGACAACGCCACGGTCACCGTGGCCGCGACGCTGGCCGCTGCCACCCTCCTGCGCACCCTGGTCCGCCCGTACGCCGCCGCCTTCGGCGCCGCGGTCGCCGGACTGGCCATGGTGCTGACCCTGCAGTTCTTCCCGGCCACGGCGGTGCTCGGGCTCGTGCCCACCGCCGAGACCCTGCGCCGGGCCCTGGCACTGTACCCGCAAGCCCAGCAGGCGGTCCTCACCCAAGCGCAGCCGGTACTGGCGGAGGACCCCATCGTCTTCGTCATCTGCCTGGCGGCCGGGCTCACCGCGCTCATGGCGCATCTGGTGGTTGTCGGACTGCGCGCCCCGGCCTGGGGGGCCGTGCCGCTCGCGGTCTTCCTCGTGACCGCGTCGCTGGTCAAGACCGACGGGGCCGGCCTGCTGCACGTGTCCCTGACGGCCCTGGGCTACCTGGCGGTACTCGCCGCGGCCCGGTTGGCCGCCGGTTCCACGGCGCCCCGGTCCGCGCTGCGCACCGGGGTGGCCCGGCAGGCGGCGGCCATAGCGGCCGGGGCGCTGGCCCTGATGCTGCTCGTCCCGTTGGCGTTGCCCGGGTTCTCCCAGGGCCTGATGCCGCAGGGCCAGCGGCTGTACCTGTTCGGCAGGCCCATCGGCATCAATCCCGTCCTGAACCTGGGCGTGAACCTGCGCGACCGCCTCGGGTTGACCAACATCACCTACTACACCGACTCGACCGATCCGCTCTACCTGCGCACGGCCGTCATCTCCGACCTGGGGGCGGCCCGCTGGGAACCCAGCGACGTGGACGTCGACCGGGACACCACCACCATCAGCCTCCGACCGCCGAGCGCGGGCCGGGTTCCGGGGAGGGTGTCGGCCTCCCCCACCGACACGACGACGGTGCAGACCCGCATCGTGACGGGGAACTACCAGAGCCCCTGGCTGCCCATGCCCCGCGAGGCGGTCCGGGCCACCGGCCTGGCCGGGATCTGGGGCTACAACCCGGACACCGAGACGATGTTCTCCGGATCCCGGACCGCAAGCCTGGACCTGGACTACACGGTCACCTCCGAGGTGCCGGTCGTCGATGCCGCGGCCCTGGAGGCCAGCTCCGCGATCCTGGCGGCGGACCCGGGCTATGCGGGCCGGCAACTGGCTCCGGCCTACAGCGCCCTCCCCACCGACCTGCCCCGGATCATCCCCGAGACCGCCCGCCGCATCACCCGCGCGGCCGGGGCCGCCACGGCCTACGACCGCGCCGTGGCACTGCAGAAGGAACTGCGCAGCCCCGACTACACGTATTCCGAGCAGACGCCGTTGGAGCAGGGCTATGACGGCAACGGGGTGGGCGTCGTCGAGGCCTTCCTGCAGCAGAAATCCGGCTACTGCACCCACTTCTCCGCGGCCATGGCGTTGATGGCCCGGTCGCTGGGCATTCCCAGCCGCATCGTCGTCGGCTACGCGCCCGGCCGGACGAACGGGGCCAGCGCGCTGGGCACCGACGGCAAGCAGTGGGCCGGCTACGAACTCAGCGCCCGCAGCGCCCATGCCTGGCCGGAACTGTTCTTCCCCGGGCTCGGCTGGGTCCCCTTCGAACCCACGCCGGGCCGCGGGACGACGCCCTCCTACGCCAGCGACAGCCCGGCGGGCGGCCCGGTGCTGGCACCGGCCGAGGACGACACGCCGACCCGGCCGGCCACGAATGGGGACACCAGTAGCCCCAATGCCGCACCCTCCAGCGCGGCAGCGTCGGGTTCCCAGCAGGCCACGGACGACACCGGTGGCTCCTGGACGTCACCGGCTGCTGCCGTGCTGGTGGTGCTGGCCGGGCTCTTCGGTCCCTTCGGCTTGCGGCGCTGGGCGCGGGCGCGGCGACTGCGGCGGATCCGGCGCGAGGCCGATTGGCGCGACGGCTCGCGGGCCGCCTGGCAGGAACTGCTGGCCCTGGGACGGGACTACGGGCTGGCCCAACGGCCGAGTGAAACGGACGCGGCCTACGCCACCCGGCTGCAGGTGCATTTGCCCGACGTGGCTCCTTCGGTGTCCCGGGTCCGCGAGGCGTACGAGCGGGCGATCTTCTCCCGCGATGCCGCCCCGCGTCCGCAGCTGGTCCCCCGCGGACCGGCGCTGGGCATCCACCGGCAACCGGCGACCCGCGAGCTGCCCCTCGACCAGGCGCTGACCGCGGCCCTGGAGGACATCGAGCAGGAATTCTCCGACGCGGCCAGCCCCGGCCGCCAGTTCCTGGCCCGTGCGTGGCCGGCCTCGCTGCTGCGCAGTTGAGGGAGGGAGCATCGGCATTGCCTGTCGCCGCGCCTCATGCGACAGGCGTCAGCGGACCGCCGGGATGCGATCGGCCTCCCTGGGTTCATGGGACGGGCCGGCGTTCCGCCATCGGGCGGAGGTGTGGCCACCCTGCACCTTTTGCCAGCGCCGTCGTTGTGCTTGGCTGGGGCTACAGCGAAGAAGGTCGCGACACCGGGGCTGGCGCGTCGGTGCCGCAGGGAGGAAACACCATGTTGATCGGCCGCGCGAACATCCTCGAATACCTCAAGTCCCATGCGGACGGGGAAAAGGTGGGACAGGCCCAACGGGACCTGCCCGAGCAGGTGGACACCGAGCGGGACAGCGCCCTGCTGGACGAACTGGGCATCACGGCCACGGACCTCGCGGAACTGGACGAAGGCGGCTACGGCGGCTGACGCCCCGACATGCGGGTCCCCCGGACGCCGCCGGCCGGCAGGCCCGCGTGCTCGGTGCAACGGGCCTGCCGGCCGGGGAGGCGGGCTGGCGGCCGGGGAGGCGGCGCCTAGACCGCGTACGGGTCGGCGATGCCGATGTACTGGGCGGTGGTGTATTCGGCGATGCCCTCGGAGCCGCCCTCGCGGCCCAGGCCGGACTGCTTGACGCCGCCGAACGGGGCCGCCGCGTTGGAGATCACCCCGGCGTTGAAGCCGACCATGCCGAATTCCAGCTGCTCGGAGACCCGGAACATGCGGTTGTAGTCGCTCGTGTAGAGGTAGGACGCCAGGCCGTATTCGCTGGCGTTGGCCAGCTTGATGGCCTCCTCCTCGGTCTCGAACGTCGTCACCGGGGCGACCGGGCCGAAGATCTCGCTGCGCAGGATCTCGGCATCGTTGGGCACGTTCCCCAGCACGGTCGGCTGGTAGAAGTAGCCGTCGCCCTCACGGGGTGCACCGCCGGTGACGGCCTCGGCTCCGGACTCGACGGCGGCGCTGACCAGGGCGTGCACGTCATCGCGGGCCCCGCCGTCGATCAGCGGACCGACCGTCGAGGAGTCCTCGGTGCCCCGGCCCAGGGTCAGCGCACCCATGGCCTGGGCGAACTTGGCGGTGAAGTCGGCGGCGACCGACTTCTCGACCAGGAAGCGGTTGGCGGCGGTGCAGGCCTCTCCCATGTTGCGCATCTTCGCGGCCATGGCGCCCTCGACGGCCTTGTCCAGGTCGGCGTCGGCGAAGACCAGGAAGGGGGCGTTGCCGCCCAGTTCCATGGAGGTGCGCAGCACGTTGTCGGCGGCGTCCTTGAGCAGCTGCTTGCCCACCGGGGTGGACCCGGTGAAGGAGACCTTGCGCAGGCGCGGGTCCTGCATGATCGGCCCGGAGATCCCGGAGGCCGACTTCGAGGAGGTCACGTTCAGGACGCCGGCGGGCAGGCCGGCTTCCATCATCGTGGCGGCGAAGAGCTGGCTGGTCAGCGGGGTCAGCTTCGCGGGCTTGAGCACCATGGTGCAGCCGGCGGCGACGGCGGGGCCGACCTTGCGGGTGGCCATGGCCAGGGGGAAGTTCCAGGGCGTGATCAGCAGGCAGGGACCGACCGGCTTGCGCTGGACGAGGATCTTGTTCTTGCCTTCGGGGGTGGTCACGTAGCGGCCGTAGTCGCGCACGGCTTCCTCGGAGAACCAGCGCAGGAACTCGGAGCCATAGGTGACCTCGCCGCGGGATTCGGCCAGGGGCTTGCCCATTTCCAGGGTCATCAGCAGGGCGAAGTCCTCGGCACGGGCCTGGACCAGGTCGAAGGCGCGGCGCAGGATCTCGGCGCGCTCCCGCGGTGCGGTGCGGGCCCAGGAGGCCTGGGCGGCGTCGGCGGCATCCAGGGCGGCCATGGCGTCCTCACTGGTGGCGGAGGCCAGGGTGGCCAGGACCTTGCCGGTGGCCGGGTCGTGCACGTCGAACGTGCCGCCATCGGAGGCATCCCGCCACTCGCCGTTGATCAGCAGGCCGGTGGGCACGGAGGCGAGCAGTTCCGCTTCGCGCTCGGGGGTGATGGTCATCGTTGGTCTCTCCCACATGTCTGGATGGCGTTCTATCACTGGTCACGTTAGCGAGACGGGCGACGGAGTGTAAATGCAGGGTTGCATCATGACGTGCGGGGTCCGTTGTGCATCCGCCCGGACGTCGCTAGCGCCGGGCCGTCCCCCGGTTCAGTGCCAGGTGCCCACCCAGGAAGCCGGCTGCCCCGACGACGACGTTGCCGGCGACCGCCAACCGCTTCCCCAGGCGGTGGCGGCCCCGTGCGCGGGCGATGAGCGAGCCCAGGAACAGGAAGACGGCGAGGTCCGTCCCCAACGCGTGGACGGCGCCGATCCTCCGGTCCGCCCCCGTCATCCCCGCCCAGTCCCCGGCGCCGGCAAGGGCCGTCGGGACCGCGGCGACGAGCCCGGCGGCAACCAGCAGCAGGGAGCTGCGCCGGGCAGCGGGGCCGCCGGCCACGTCCAGGAGGGATGCACCGGTCCAGCAGCCGAGGGTGACATCGGTGAGCATTGGATGCAACGAGTGCCCGAGGATGCCGGAGTGGAAGGGGCTGTTGCGGGCCCATTCCAGGATCGGCCCGTAGACGAGGTCCTGGGCATCGGCCACCTGCTCGGAGGTCCGGCTGGCACCGACCGCGTGCGTGATCCGCAGCGGGAATGACTGTGCTTCCATGGGCCCACGTTACTCCGCGTCCCCGGGCTTTCCCAGAGGTGGAACCGGTGCCGGACCACGGCCCCGGAGGGCCGCCCTGCTGCCATCGTGTTGCTAGCGGCGGGCCTCCAGGACGGCGGCGTAGAGCTCGCGCTTGGGCAGGCGCTCGCGTTCGGCGATGGCCGCCACCGCATCCTTGAGCCGCAGGCCGCCGCGTTCGAGTTCCTGCACGGACGCCACGTGGTCCTCAGCGCGGGCCGGGGCATCCGCGGCGGCACCTCCCACGACCACGGCGATCTCGCCCCGGACCTGTCCCTCGGACCACTCGAGCAGCTCGAGCAGGCTGCCGCGGCGGACCTCCTCGTGCAGCTTCGTCAGCTCGCGGGCGACCGCTGCGCGGCGGTCCTGCCCGAAGGCATCGGCGAGCGCACGCAGCATCGGGGCCAGGCGGTGGGGGGCCTCGAAGAAGACCATCGTGCGCCGTTCCTTCTCCAACTCGGCCAGCCGGGAGGCCCGCTCGCCGGGTTTGCGCGGCAGGAACCCCTCGAACGTGAACCGGTCGGTCGGCAGCCCGGAGAGCGCCAAGGCGGTCACCACGGCCGAGGGGCCCGGGACCGCGGTGACCACCAGGTCCTCGGCGACCGCGGCCTCCACGAGCCGGAAGCCCGGGTCGGACACGGCGGGCATGCCGGCGTCGGAGACCATCAGCAGGGTCTTGCCGGCGCGGACCTCGGCGAGCAGTTCGGCCGTCTTCACGTCCTCGTTGTGCTCGTGGTAGCTCACCACCCGGCCGGGGACCTTCAGGCCCAGGGCCTGGGCCAGGTGGTGGAACCTGCGGGTGTCCTCGGCGGCGACGATGTCGGCGCTGGTCATCAGTTCGACGAGCCGCGGGGAGGCGTCCCCGAGGTTGCCGATCGGGGTCGCGGCCAACACGATCTGGCCGCCGGTTCCCCCGTCCGCTGCGGGGGCGGGGGGCGCTGGCGTCGGGGCTGCGGGATCTTGGCTCACCGGGCCAGCCTACCGGTGGACGGCGCCGGTAGAGTTGTGGCGTGAGCGCCCCGACAACGTCCCGCCCCCGCTGGGTCCAGACCCCCCGTTCGGCGTTCACCTACGAGGCGCTGACGACCCGGCTGCTGGGGACGGCCGCACCGGCGTCGTACCTGAACTGGCTCGTCCCGCTGGTGATCACCCTCATCGCCGGGGCCATGCGGCTGGTGAACCTCGACCAGCCGCACGCGCTGACCTTCGACGAGACGTACTACGTCAAGGACGCGTACACGATGATCTCCCACGGCCATCCCCTGGAGTGGCCGGATGACCCCAACCCGGCGTTCCTCGCCGGCCATCCCGCCCCGCTGGACAGCGCCGAGTACGTGGTGCATCCGCCCCTGGGCAAGTGGATGATCGCCGTGGGCATGCTGCTGTTCGGCACCGACCGGGGGCTGGGGTGGCGGTTCTCCGCTGCGGTCGTCGGCACGCTGGCCGTCCTGCTGGTCGTCCTCATCGCCCAGCGCTTGTTCAACTCCCTCACCCTCGGCGCCGTCGCCGGTGGGCTGAGCGCGATCGACGGGCACCAACTGGTCCTCTCGCGCACCGCCCTGCTGGACATCTTCCAGATGTTCTTCATCGTCGCCGCCTTCCTGGCCCTCCTGCTGGACCGTTCGCACGGCAGGCGGCTGCTGGCCCGCCGGGTCAGCGCGGCGGTGGATCCGGCCACGGGCGTCCCGCCGCCGGGTTTCCTGGACCACGGACCGTGGATGGCATGGCGGCCGTGGCGGCTGGTGATGGCCGTGCTGCTCGGCGGCGGCCTGGGCGTGAAGTGGTCGATGCTCTCCTTCGTGGCGGTGTTCTGCCTGCTGTCGGTGTTGTGGGACATGCAGGCCCGGCGGGCGGTCGGCGTGCGCCACTGGGTCGCCGCCGGCGTCGTGCGCGACGGCGTCCCGGCCTTCTTCCTGACGATCCCGGCGACCGTGCTGGTGTACCTCTCCACCTGGTGGGGCTGGTTCGCCACCGCGGGCGGGTACGACCGGCAGTGGGCGGAGCAGCACCCCGGCGAGGGCGTGGGCTGGCTGCCGGCGCCGTTGCGCTCGCTGTGGGAGTACCACCGCAGCGCCTACGAGTTCCACCAGGGGCTCAGCTCCCCGCACGCGTGGGAGTCCGGCCCGTGGACCTGGCTCTTCGCCGGGCGGCCGGTGCTCTTCTACTACCAGGGCAGCGAAACCGGCACCCCGGGCTGCCCCACCGGCTCCTGTTCCACCGTGGTGACCGACCTGCCCAACCCGATCCTCTGGTGGGCCGCCACCCTGGCGCTGCTGGTGGTGCTGCTGTGGTGGGCCGGCCGGCGCGACTGGCGTGCCGGTGCCATCCTGGCCGGCATGCTGGCCGGGTTCGGCCCTTGGTTCATGTACTCGCAGCGGACCATGTTCTTCTTCTACACGATCACGTTCGAGCCGTTCATGGTCCTGGCACTGGTCTTCGTGCTGGCCCTGGCCGTGGGCGGGGCCGGCGCCACGGTGGCCCGGCGGCGGGCCGGACTGGTCGGCGTGATCGCGTTCCTGGCCCTGGTGGTCCTCGTCTCCGCGTTCTTCTGGCCGGTGTGGACCGGGCAGACCATCCCCTACGAGGCGTGGCGGCTGCGCCTCTGGATGCCCAGCTGGGGCTGAGCCGGCGGATACGATCGACGTGAGCCAGAAGCACCCCGATCCCCCGGAGGACCCCATGCGCGAAGCCAGCACCATGCTGCGCACCCAGCTCGATTCGGGCTACAACACCAGCCAGCTGCTGGTGGACCGGCTGGCCCGCGGCGGCGGCGCCCCGATCCATTGTGTCAAGCGCGGCGACTCCTGGGTCGACGTCTCGACCGCCGCCTTCACCGATACCGTGCGGGGCGTGGCCAAGGCCCTCATCGCCGCGGGCCTGGCCCCCGGGGAGAGCGTGGCGATCATGTCCCGCACCCGGTACGAATGGGCGGTCGCCGAACAGGCCATCTGGTTCGCCGGCGGGGTCTCCGTGCCGATCTACGAGACCAGCTCGGCCTACCAGGTCGAATGGATCCTGCGCGATTCGGGCGCCCGCCTGGCCTTCGCCGAGGACGACGCCCGGGCCGCCGTGCTCCGCTCCGCGGCGGCGGCCCTGGACGTGGACGTGCTCGTCCTCGGTTTCGACGCCCTCGACGACGATGCCCCGGCGCCCGGCCTCGCCTCCCGGGATTCCGGGACGACGCCGGTGCCCGCCGATGCGGTCTCCTCCCCCGGGATCGCGGTGCTGGCCGCCGCCGGGCATGCCGGCGCGGTCACCGATGCGGCCGTGGAGGCCGCCCGTCGCTCCCGCGGCCTGGCCGACGTGGCGACCCTGGTCTACACCTCCGGCACCACGGGCCGGCCCAAGGGCTGCATGATGACGCACGGGAACTTCGCGGAGATCGCGGTGAACCTGGTGCCCCACATGCGCGAGGTCGTGGCCGAGGGCAGCCGCACGTTGATGTTCCTGCCGTTGGCCCATGTGCTGGCCCGCGCGGTCCAACAGTGCTGCGTGTTCGCCGGCGTCACCGTCGGGCACACCTCGGGTGCGGCCGATCTGCTGGGGGACCTGCGGGATTTCCGGCCGGACTTCCTGCTGGCCGTCCCCCGGATCTTCGAGAAGATCCGGGCCGGGGCCTACGCCAAGGCCGAGGCCGCCGGCAAGGCCGGGTTGTTCCTGGAAGCCGAGCGCGTCGCCATCGCCGTCTCGCGGGCCCGCGATGCCCGTGCCCGCGGCCTGACCGGTCCCGCGGCACGGGTGAAGCCCCTCGACCGGGCCAAGCATGCCGTGTTCAACCGCGTCCTCTACCCGAAGCTGCGCGAGGTGCTCGGCGGCCGGGCCCGCTACACGATCTCCGGGGCCAGCGAGCTGAATACGGACCTGGCGCATTTCTTCCGTGGGGCCGGCGTCGTGTTGCTGGAGGGGTACGGGCTGACCGAGACCACTGCCCCGGCCACCGTGAACATGCCGGCCAATACCCGGGTCGGCAGCGTCGGCATCCCGGTTCCGGGCACCACGGTTCGCATCTCGGCGAACGGGGAGGTTCTCATCCGCGGGATCGGCGTGTTCGCCGGCTACCACGCCAACCCGGACGCTTCGGCCGAGTGCTTCGACGAGGACGGCTTCCTGCGCACCGGGGACCTGGGCTCGCTGGACGAGGATGGTTTCCTGACCATCACCGGGCGCCGGAAGGACCTGCTGGTCACCGCCGGCGGGAAGAATGTCTCCCCAGGCCCCCTGGAGGAACTCGTCCGCAACTCGCGCCTGGTCTCCCAGGCCGTGGTGGTCGGCGAAGGCCGGCCCTTCATCGCCGCCCTGGTCACCCTGGACGCCGAGGAGGTGCGCGTGTTCCAGCGCAACCGCGGCGCCGTGCCGATCGACCCGGCCGAGGCGGCCTCGGACCCGGCGGTGCTGGCCCAGGTGCAGGCCGCCGTGGACGCGGCCAACGCCACGGTGTCCCGGGCAGAGGCCATCCGGAAGTTCGTGGTCCTCGACACGGACTTCACCGAGGCCTCCGGGCACCTGACGCCGTCCCTGAAGCTCAAGCGCTCCGCCGTGCTGGAATCCCACCGGGCCCAGATCGACGCGCTCTATTCCCGGTAGTCGTTCCCGGTAGTCCTTGCCGGTAGTCGTTCCCGGCGGTCCCCTCCACTGCGGGCCTATGCGGAACGGGCCGTAGCCCGGGAATCCCGGGGCCACGGCCCGCCGTCGTGCCCTGGTTGGCCAGCCCGACCGATCAGTCCAGGCCGAGGTCCCGGTTGACCTGCAGCAGCCGCGAGCGCTCGCGACGCCGGCGCGTGGGCCAGGTGGTGATGAGGAAGATCAGCGAGGTCACCAGCACCAGGGCCGCGATGACGATGCCGGCGTCGACCCAGAACTGCGTGGGGTAGAGCCGGATCAGC
>DATNBS010000215.1:0-17137 GCA_035571895.1 Arthrobacter sp.
CGGGCGATGCGGGCCACGACGGGTGCCCCGCCGGTGCCGGTGCCGCCGCCTTCGCCGGCGGTGACGAAGACCATGTCGGCCCCGCGCATGACCTCCTCGATCTCCTCGGCGTGGTCCTCGGCCGCCTGGCGGCCGACCTCCGGGTTGGCGCCCGCGCCGAGGCCACGGGTCAGTTCGCGCCCCACGTCGAGCTTCACGTCGGCGTCACTCATGAGGAGCGCCTGCGCGTCGGTGTTGATCGCGATGAATTCGACGCCGCGAAGGCCGACCTCGATCATGCGGTTGACGGCGTTGACGCCGCCACCGCCGATACCGACGACCTTGATGACGGCGAGGTAGTTCTGTGGAGCTGCCACGTCCTGTGTCCCTTGTTCGATGTGCTGCTGAGTCTCGGAAGCTTCAACTGGACCAACCTTAACCCTCAACTTGAGGGTTAGAGTTATGTCAAGTAACTGCTAGTAAGACGCTATGTTTTGCGTCCCCGCCATGCAACGACCGCCCCCGCGTGTCGCTCCATTGTCCTGCGGCCGTGCTGCGGCATCCCCGGGCCCCGCCCAGGTTCCCGCCCCGGCCCCTGCCGTGGTTCCGGCCCCTGCCGTCGTCGTGCTCACCGGGTGACCGGGTGGTCGGGGGTGCTCACGTCGAAGGTGTCGACGCCCTGCTGCTTCGTGTCCTTCAGGAAGGCGGTGAGCACGCGGGCCTTGTCGCCGCTGCGCTCGTCGCTGCCCCACAGGACCGTCTGCCCGTCCTTCAACGTCAGTTCCACGGAGTCGACGGTCTTCGCGCTGGCATGGTCCAGCTTCTTCAGCGCGGAAGAAGGCAGCGCGGCCAGGACATGGGTCAGCGAGGCGAAGACCTGGGGATCCTGCGTCGACTTCTGCCCGTCGATCAGCGGCAGCTTCACGCTGGAACGCTTCTTGACGGTGCTGAGCGTGCGGCCGTCCTCGGCCACGAGGTCGTACGAGGAGGTGCCGTTCTTCACGACGGCGACCGGGGCGTACTCCACGATCTGCACCTCCAGGGTGCCCGGGGCATGGGCCTGGACGACCACGTCGCGGATCGGCAACTGGTCGGCCAGCAGGTCCTTGACCGAGCCCGGTCCGATGCGCGGCAGCGGCGTGCCCTTCAGCGGCTCCAGCGACTGGTTGATGGTCTTCGTGGGCACCAGCTTGTTGCCCGCCACGGTGATCGTCTGGACGGCCAGCAGCGGGGAGTACAGCAGCACGAGCATCAACACGACGATGGCCGCGACCACGGACCCGCCGATCCACAGCACGCGGCGACGCAGGCGCCGCCCGGGGGTTTCCGGCAGGGCGAGGACGTTCCCGCCCCGGGCGGGGGCGCGGCTCATGCCCCGGTGCCCAACGTCGCCACGATGGCCTGGCCGAGCTCGGTGACGTCCCCGGCGCCGATCGTCATCACGACGTCCCCGTCGCGGGCAACCTCGGCGATCCGGTCCGCCACCTCGTCACGGTCCACCAGTCCCCCGTCGGTCTCGAGGGCATCGGCGACGAGCGCTGCCGTCACCCCGGGCAAGGGCTGCTCGCGGGCCGGGTAGATGTCCAGGACCAGCGCGGTGTCGGCCAGCGAGAGGGCCTGGGCGAACTGGGCCCAGAACTCCCGGGTCCGGGTGAACAGGTGCGGCTGGAAGACCACGTGCACGCGGCCCCGGTCCCCGGCCACCGACCGGCCGGCGCGCAGGGCGGCCAGGACCTCGGTGGGGTGGTGGGCATAGTCGTCGTAGACCCGGACGCCGGCAGCCTCGCCGCGGAACTCGAAGCGGCGGGCGGCACCGGCGAACGCCGCCAGCCCTGCCGCGGCCGTTCCCGGTTCCAGTCCGCAGTCCAGCCCGATGGCAAAGGCGGCGGCGGCGTTGAGCAGGTTGTGGTCCCCCGGGATGGCCAGCGTGAGGCGTTGGGAATCACCGCTGCCCCAGTCCAGCTGGCAGGCGTACCGGCCACCCTCCGGGGCGGCGTCGGCCAGGCGGCGGTCCGCGGCGTCGGAAAAGCCGTAGGTCTGCACCCGCACCAGCGGACGTTCCCGGCGGATGCGCTGGGCCAGCGCCCAGGCGCCGGGGTCGTCGGCGCAGGCGACGAGCAGGCCCCCGTCGGGCAGCAGGTCGGCGAAGCGGTGGAAGCTCTCGTGGACCGCGGCCTCGGTGCCGTAGTGGTCCAGGTGGTCGGCCTCGATGTTGGTCACCACGATCGCATCCGGGCGGTAGTTCAGGAAGGAGGCATCGGATTCGTCTGCCTCGGCCACGAAGATCCGGCCCCCGCCGTGTTCGGCGTTGACCCCCAGGCCGGCCACGTTCGCACCGATGGCAAAGGACGGGGAGAGCCCGGCCCCGCGCAGCATGACGGCGATGAGCGAGGTGGTCGTGGTCTTGCCATGGGTTCCGCAGACGGCGACGACGTGGTGGCCGTCCATGGTCGCGGCCAGTCCCTCCGAGCGGTGCAGGATCCGCAACCCGCGGGCCACGGCCTCGTCGTACTCCGGGTTCCCGGCCTTGACGACAGAGGAGGCGACGACGGTGTCCGCCTCCGGCAGGGCGGCGGCGGAGTAGCCGACGTGGATGCCGGCGCCCAGGGCGCGCAACTCGTCCAGGACGGGCAGTTCCTTGGCGTCGCTGCCGGTGACGGCGACACCCTGCGCAAGCATCAGGCGGGCGACGGCGGAGACCCCCACCCCGCCGATGCCCATGAGGTGGACGCGGCCCAGGTCGGCCAGGGAGTGTAGTTGTTGCATGTGCCTAGTGTCCCATCTGCCGCGCCGCCCCGGGAGCGTGGCCCCGTGCGGTGTCGAGCACGATCGCGGCCATCCGGGCGGCGGCATCGCGGCGGCCCCGGGAGCCGGCGGCGGCGGCCATGGCCTGGAGGCGGGGCGTGTCGGCCAGCAGTGCCGGCAACTCCCCTGCCACGTAGTCGGCGGTGAAGTCGGCGTCGGCGACGACGACGGCGCCTCCGGCGGCGGCAAGGTCGCGGGCGTTCAGGGCCTGCTCGCCGTTGCCGACGGGCAGCGGCACGAGGACCGAGGGCAGGCCCACGGCCGCGACCTCGCAGACCGTCCCGGCCCCGGCGCGCGCCACGAGCAGATCGGCGGCGGCGTAGGCCTGTTCCATGCCGTCCACGTATTCGACCTGGTGGTAGCCCGGCAGCGACAGGGGCGTCCCGTCGTCGTCCTTCATGGCCTTGCCCTGGCCGGTCACATGCAGCGTCTGGAAGCCGGGAGCCTGGGAGCCGGAATGCCCGCCCGGCGCGGCGGCGAGGCGGCGTAGCCCGTCGATGAGGGCCCGGTTGATCGACTGGGCGCCGGAGGATCCGCCGGTGACCACCAGGGTCGGGGCCGACGGGTGAAGGCCGAGGGCGTGGCGCGCCTGGTTCCGGGCCGCTGCCCGGTCGAGCCCGGCGATGCGCGAGCGCATCGGCATCCCGACCAGTTGGGCCCCGGGCAGCCCGGTGCCCTCGAAGGCGGCGCCGACGGCGGCGGCGAAACGGGCGCCGACCTTGTTGGCGATCCCGGCCTTGGCGTTGGCCTCGTGCACGACGACGGGGATGGAGAGGCTGCGCGCCGCCAGGTAGACGGGGGTGCAGACATAGCCTCCCACCCCGACGACCACGTCCGCCTCCGCGCGGCGCAGGATCCCGCGGGCGCCGCGGACCGCCGCGGCGAAGCGCCAGGGCAGCTTCAGCAGGTCCGGGGACGGGTGGCGCGGCAACGGCACGCGGGCGATCGTCTCGAGCTCGTAGCCGGCGGCCGGGACGAGCCGGGTCTCCATGCCGGTCGGCGTGCCGACCATCCGGATCCGCGCCCCGGGCTCGGCATCACGCACGGCATCGGCGATGGCGAGCATCGGCGACACATGCCCGGCGGTGCCGCCGCCGGCCATCACCACGGAGGGGCTGGGGGTCATCGGGGGCTCTTCCTGTTGGGGGTGGGCGCCGCTGCGGCGGCGGGATCCGACGTGGCATCGGGCCGCGATCGGGCAAAGCAGAGCACGACGCCGACCCCCATCAGGGCCAGCATCAAGGCCGAGCCGCCGGAGGAGATGAACGGCAGCGGTACGCCGATGACCGGCAGCAGGCCGGTGACCATGCCGATGTTCAGGAACGCCTGGCCGATCAGCCACGCCATGATCCCGCCGGTTGCGATGCGCACGAAGTCGTCCTGGTGGCGGGCCGCGACCCGGTACATCGCCACGGCCAGGATCGCGAAGAGCACCAGGACGACGATGGTTCCCAGCAGCCCGAGCTCCTCGCCCAGGATCGTGAAGATGAAGTCGTTGGACGCCTCGGGGATGTAGTTCCACTTCTGCCGCGACTGGCCCAGGCCCAGGCCCCACCAGCCGCCGGAGGCCAGCGCGTAGAGGCCCTGGGTGGACTGGTAGCAGGCGGCGGGCTGGGTGTCGCAGTTCAGGCCCAGCCAGGCGTAGATGCGGGTCATGCGGTTGCCGGAGACCAGGACCATCAGGATCGCCCCGGCGGCGCCGACGACCCCGGCGACGGCGAAGAGCTTGAGCCGGACCCCGCCCAGGAAGAGCGTGGCCACCAGCACCAGCCCGATGACCAGCGCGGTGCCCAGGTCGTGCCCGACCAGCACCAGGCCCAGCAGCACGATGCCCCCGGGGAAGAGGACCGGGATGAGGGCGTGCGGCGTCTGGTCGATGAGCTTGGCCTTCTTGCTCAGCACCGCGGCGGCCCAGACGGCCAGGGCCAGCTTCGCCGCCTCCGAGGGCTGGGCGGTGAACGAGCCGATGGCCAGCCAGTTGCGGTTGCCGTAGATCTCGACCCCCAGCGGGGTGAGGACGAGCATCAGCAGGAACACGCTGATGAACAGGGCCGGCCAGGCCAGCTTCTTGAACAGATGCAGCGGGAAGCGGGAGATGACCAGCATGAACACGACGCCGACGGCTGCCCAGGTGGCCTGCTTGACGACCGGGTCGTAGGAGGAGGCGTCCGGGTTCTTGCTGATGGCCTCCACGGACGAGGAGGAGAGGACCATCATCAGCCCGATGACCGTCAGCGCGAGCGTGCTGCCCAGGATGAGGTAGTACCCGGTGCGGCCGTCCTTGCGCGGATCGCCCTCGATCCAGCGCCAGAAGCGGGTCACGGGCCGTTCGGCGGCCGTGGCGGTGCCGCGGTCCGTCCCGGCCTGGGCGGTCGGACCGGGGCGGCGGGAGACGACGGCGGGGCGGTCCTGCCGCGACGCGGCCGGACGGGACGCCCCGGCCCCGGAGCCCCGGGGGGTCCCAGCCGGGGCCGTGGACGCGTCCCGGCCCGATGGCCGGTGGGTCCCCCCGCTGCTGCCCGTCCTGCGGATCCGGGGCTTGCGTCCCGATCCTCCGGGTGGGCGTGTTGTGGGGGGTTCCACGCGTACTCCTTAGTTCTCTTCGTCCTCCATCAGCCGGCTGACCGCTTCGATGAAGGCGTTGCCGCGGTGTGCGTAGGAGGTGAATTGGTCCATCGACGCGGCCGCCGGGGCCATGAGCACGGTGTCACCGGCCTGGGCCAGGCCCGCCGCCGCCTGGACGGCTGCGGTCATCACCATGGTTCCCCGTTGCTGCCGGTCCGAGGCGTCCGCTGTCTGTGTACCAGTTTCGCCTACGGGTGCCTCGATCACCGGCACCATTGGCGCGTGTCGTTCCAATGCCCCCCGCAGGTCGGCGGTGTCGGTGCCGATGAGGACCACGGCCCGCAGCCTCGGGGCGAAGCGGGTGACGAGTTCGGAGTAGTCCACGCCCTTGGATAGCCCGCCGGCGATCCACACGACGGAGGTGAAGGCCCCCAGGGACGCCGCGGCGGCATGGGGGTTCGTGGCCTTCGAGTCGTTGATCCACAGGATGTCGTCGCGGCGGGCGACGGCCTGGATGCGGTGCTCGCCACGGTCGAACCCGCGCAGGCCCTCGCGGACGGCCGCCGGCTCCACGCCGTAGGCCCGGACCAGGGCCGCTGCCGCCAGGGCATTGGCCACCATGTGCCGCGGGGCCACTCCCCCGAAGTCCTCCAGCGAGGCGAGCTCGGCGGCGGTGTCGTGGCGCTGCTCGATGTAGGCCCGGTCCACCAGCAGGTCGTCGACGACACCGAGCATGCTGCGCGACGGTGTCCCGGTGGTGAACCCGATCGCGCGGCAGCCCTCGACGACGTCTGCTTCCTCGACCATCCGTTCGGTGACCGGTGCGTCGACGTTGTAGACGGCCGCGATGCGGGTGCGTTCATAGATGCGGGCCTTGTCCGCCTGGTACTGCTCGAAGGAGCCGTGCCAGTCCACGTGGTCCTGGGCGATGTTCAACACGACCGAGGCCAACGGCGACATCGTATGGGTGTAGTGCAGCTGGAAGCTGGAGAGCTCGACGGCGATCACGTCGTAGCCCTCCGGGTCGCGCACCGCATCGAGGATGGGTGTGCCGACGTTGCCGGCGGCGATGGCCCGCAGCCCGGCGGCCTGCAGCATGGCGGCGGTCATGCCGACCGTGGTGGTCTTTCCGTTGGTCCCGGTGATGACCAGCCAGTCGGCGCTCTTGCGCCCGGCGCGTTCGTTGACGCGCCAGGCCAATTCGACATCGCCCCAGATGGGGATCCCGGCATCGGCGGCAGCGGCCAGCAGGGGGTGGTGGGGCGGCCAACCGGGCGAGGCGACCACCAGATCGGCCACCTGCCCGTCGACGCGGGGCAGCGTCCGGGTGTGGTCGTCGCCGAGCAGGACCTCGTGTGCGCCGACAATGCGCAGCGTGTCGGCCCTGGAGGCGCTCTCGTCGCCGTTCCCGGAATCCACCACGACGACGGCGGCACCGAGTTCGATGAGAGTGTCGGCGGCGGAGAATCCGGAGAGGCCCAGGCCCGCCACGACGACACGCAGGCCCTTCCAATCGGCGTCCCAGCTGGTCAGTTGCTCCAGTGGTGCACTCACAGCCCCAGCACCCACTCCCCGTAGAAGATTCCGGCGGCGGCGGCGACGAACAGTCCGCACAGGATCCAGAACCTGACCACGACGGTCACTTCCGCCCAGCCCTTGAGCTCGAAATGGTGTTGAAGCGGTGCCATCAGGAAGACACGCTTGCCACCGGAGATCTTGAAGTACCCGACCTGGATGATGACCGAGAGGGAGATGAGCACGAAGAGCCCGGCGAGGATGACGAGCAGGATCTCGGTGCGCGAGAGGATCGCGAAGGCAGCGACGGCGCCGCCGATCGCCAGGGAGCCGGTGTCGCCCATGAAGATCTGTGCCGGCGAGGTGTTCCACCAGAGGAAGCCCACGAGCGCCCCACTGAGGATGGCGCCGAGCAGTGCCAGGTCCATGGGGTCACGGATTTCGTAGCAGACCGAGCCGATCGACCGCGAGGAACCGCAGGCCTGGTTGTACTGCCAGATGCCGATGAGCGTGTAGGCACCGAAGACCATGATCGAGGCGCCGGTGGCGAGCCCGTCCAGGCCGTCGGTGAGGTTCACGCCGTTGGTGGCGGCGGTGACGATGACGTTGGACCAGATCACGAAGAGGATGGCCCCGACGATCGGCCCGAAGAAGGCCAGGTCCAACGCGGTGTCCCGGGTGAAGGAGATGTGGGTCGAGGCAGGGGTCAGTCCCTGCCCATCGGGGAACTGGAGGGCCAGGATGGCGAAGGCGATGCCGACCGCGGCCTGCAGGACCAGCTTCTGCCAGGCCCGCAGGCCCAGACTGCGTTGCTTGGAAATCTTGATGTAGTCGTCCAGGAAGCCGACGAATCCCATGCCCGTCATCAGGAACAGCAGGATCAGGCCGCTGGCCGAGGGGCCCGGGGAATGCTCGGCGAAGAGCGCCTGGAAGCCGTGGGTGGCGAAGTAGGCCAGCAGGACCGCTCCCACGATCACGGCGCCGCCCATGGTCGGGGTGCCGCGTTTGGTGTGGTGCGAGGTCGGCCCGTCGTCGCGGACGAACTGTCCGTAGCTCTTGCGGGTCAGCAGCTTGATGAAGACGGGGGTCCCCACGAGCGAGAGGATCAGCGCGATGGTCGCGCCCATGAGCAGGGCGATCACCGGGGGCCCTCCGTTTCGGCGGCCGGCGACACCGGTGCCGCGGCTCCGGTGTCGGCGGCGACACGGTCGCCGAGGTGGCGCAGGCCGGAGGAGTTCGAGGACTTGAACAGGACGATGTCTCCGGGTTCCAGCTGGTCGCGCAACAACCGCTCGGCGTCGTCGACGGACTCGACGTAGTACGCCTCGTCCCCCCAGCTGCCTTCGAGTACGGCGGAGTTGTGGGCGGGCTTAGCCCCCGGGCCGACCACCACCAGCTTCTTGATGTTCAGCCGCACCGCGAGGCGGCCGACGAGGTCGTGTTCGTGCACGGATTCGTCGCCGAGTTCGAGCATTTCGCCGAGGACGGCCCAGGTCCGGCGGGCCGTGCCGTCGGGGCCGGGCAGGCCCAGCTCGGCCAGGGTGCGCAGAGCGGCACGCATGGATTCGGGGTTCGCGTTGTAGGCATCGTTGATGATGCTGACGCCATCGGCCCGTTCGGTGCGTTCCATGCGCCAGCGGCTGGCCGGTCCCCGGTCCTGCAGCGTGGCGGCGATGGTGTCGCCGTCGATGCCCATGCTGTAGGCCGCGGCGGCGGCGGCCAACATGTTCGAGATGTGGTGGCGGCCGATGAGTCCACCGCGTACGTGGTGGCTGCTGCCGTCGGGCAAGGACAGGGTGAACTCCGGGTAGCCGCCGTCGCCGATGACGACGTCGGAGGCCGCCACCGCGGCGGGTGTTCCGCCGTCGTCCATGCCGAATCCGAGGACCGTGGCGCTGGTTCGCGAGGCCATGGCGGCGACGCGCGGGTCGTCCAGGTTCAGGATGGCGGTGCCGTCGGCCGGCAGGGCCTCGACCAGTTCGCCCTTGGCGCGGGCGATGTTCTCCACGCCGCCGAACTCCCCGGCATGGGCGGTTCCCACGCACAGCACGACGCCGGTCTCGGGCCCGACCATGTCCGTGAGGTAGGTGATGTGCCCGATGCCGGTGGCCCCCATCTCGATGACCAGGTAGCGTGTCTCGGCGGTGGCATTGAACACGGTCAGCGGCACGCCGACTTCGCCGTTGTAGGAGCCGATGGGTGCCACGGTCGGGCCGGCGGTGGAGAGGATCGCCGCGAGCAGGTCCTTGGTCGTGGTCTTGCCGGCGGACCCGGTGATGCCCACCACCTGCGTCCCGCCCGCGCGCAGCAACCCCACGACGTGCGAGGCGAGCCGGCCCATGGCGATGACCGCGTCCTCGACGACGATGGCGGGGTGCACGGAACCGGAGGCATCCAGCGTCTCGCGTTCGGCCAGGGCCAGAACCGCCCCGGCGTTGAAGGCGCGGTCGATGAAGTGGTGTCCGTCGGACACCTCTCCGGGTTTGGCGACGAAGAGCCAGCCGGGGGCGCACTCGCGCGAGTCCGTGGCCACGCCGGACACCGGGGTCCCGGGTACGGCGGTGGCCGTGATGCGCCCCCCGGTGATGGACGCGATTTCGGCTGCAGTCAGTTCAATCATGGCTCTCCGACTTTACCCGTTGGCCGTCGGCTCGGTGGAATCACCCTCGACGGAGCGGGGTGCGTGGCCGGCCGCTTCCAGGGCCCGCCGCAATTCGACCCGGTCGTCCAAGGGGACGTTGGTGCCGGCGACATCCTGCCAGATTTCGTGGCCGCGACCGGCGACCAGGATGGTGTCCTGAGGCCGGGCCATGTCCACCGCCGCCATGATGGCCTTGGCGCGCGGGTAGACTTCGGAAACCTGGCTGGAGAGGCCTTCGGCCTCGATGGCCGCAAGGGCGCCCCCCAGGACCTGGCGGCGGATTCCCCCGGGTTCCTCTGTGTGGGGATCATCATCCGTGACGATGACGACGTCGGCGTGTCGCGCAGCGACGGCGCCCATGGCGGCGCGTTTGGTGGAGTCCCGGTCGCCGGTGGCCCCGAAGACGACGATCACGCGCGCCCCGGGGTGTTGGCCACGGACGGCGCCGATGGCCCGTTCCAGGGCATCGGAGTTGTGCGCGAAGTCGACCACTGCCGCGGGTTCCTCGCAGACCACCTGCATGCGGCCCGGCACGGCAACGGTCAGCGGGTCGGCCACATCCAGGACCTGCTGGATCTCGTCCAGCCCCACCCCGGTGGCATGGACCATCAGGATCGCCAAGGCCGCGTTGGAGACGTTGAACAGCCCGGGCAGGCCGGTGTGCGCCCGCAGCAGGGCGCCATGGGGGCCATGGAGTTCGAAGTCGTGGCCGAGGCCGTGAGGGGCAACGGCGTCCACCCGCCAGGCCTCGCCAGGCAGTTCCCGCTCCGGGGTGGCCCCGTCTGCGGGTGCGGTGCGCAGGGTCAGAACGTGTCCCCCGGCAGCACGGGCCATGCGCTGGCCCCATTTGTCGTCGACCGTGATCACCGCGGTGTCGCTGCGGCCGGCTTCGAAGAGGCGCGCCTTGGCCTCGAAGTAGGCCTGCATGCTTCCGTGCAGGTCCAGGTGGTCTTGGGTCAGGTTCGTGAATCCGGAGACCCCGAAGCGCATGCCGCCGACCCGCTCGTAGTCGATGGAGTGGGAGGAGACCTCCATGGCGACCGTGTCGACTCCCGCTGCGCGCATGCGCGACAGCAGGGCGTGCAGCTGGGGTGCTTCCGGTGTGGTGAGCACGCTGGGGATGCGTGTTCCGTCCGCCACGATCTCGATGGTGCCGATCAAGCCGGTCCGCTGGCCGAGGCCGCGCAGGAGCGAGGCCGCGAAGTAGGTCGTCGTGGTCTTTCCGTTGGTTCCGGTCACCCCGATCAGCCCGAGTCCTGGTTTATCGGAGCCATAGAGGGCGGCGGCCAGGGGGCCGACAGCGGCACGTACGGAATCGACGACCAGGACCGGCAGCCCGCTGGCAGCTGCCCGTGCTGTCCCTCCCTCGTCGGCCAGGACCGCTGCGGCACCAGCGCGGGCGGCGGCCGCCACGAAGTCCGCGCCGTGGCTTCGTGCCCCCGGGACGGCTGCGTAGATGTCGCCCGGCAGGACGGCCCGGGAATCCATGCAGACCCCGGAAACCACAGTCTGTGCCTGCCCTTCGACGCGGGCGGGCAGGCCGCGATCGTGCAACTGGTCGAGCAGTTCCTGCAGGCGCAGCCGGGGCGGCCTTTCAGGTCGGAACGCCCGCTCAGCGTCCTGGGGTGTGGGCTGCACTGTGTCTACCATCCGTAGTCCTGCTTGCTGCCGACGAAGACGTTGTAGGGGTTCGGCTTCTCGGTCGTCGGTGGAACGTTGTAGCTGTTGAGGGTCTGGGCCATGATCTTCTTGAAGGTGTCGGCGACGCTGAAGCTGCGCCAGTTGCCCTTGGGCCGCTGCATCGTGACCACGACCAGGTACTTGGGATCGTCAATCGGCGCCATGCCGGCGAACGAACTGGTGTACCCGTCGAGTTTGCCCGTCGGGCCGGCCGCTTGGCCCGTGCCCGACTTGCCGCCGATGCGGTATCCGTCGATGCCCATGTCCCAGCCCGTGCCGTCCGTCACCACGGTCTCCATCATCCGGCGCATCTCCTTGGAGGTCTTCTCCGAGATGATGCGCTTCTTCTCCGTATTCTTTCGTTCGTGCTCGGTGCCGTCGGGGTCGATGTAGGACTCGATCAAGGACGGCTCGACCTGCACGCCCCCATTGGCGATGGCCTGGAAGATCTTGGCCGTATGCAGCGCCGTCTGGCTGTACCCCTGGCCGAACATCGTCGTGTACTGCTGTCGCCGGTCCCAGCGCTCCGGCGGTACGAAGATGCCCCGGTTCACCGGCAGGCCGATATCGATGTCCTCGCCGATGCCGAACTTCTTCATCCACGCGTAGCGCTGTTCGTTGGTCAGCTTGCTGCCGATCATCGTGGTACCGGTGTTGTACGACCGGGCGAAGATCCCGGCCGCGGTCATGTTGAACGTCTGGTGTTTGAGCGAGTCGTGGATGACCTCGCCGCCGATCTTGAACTCGTGCGGGACCTTGAAGTGATCCAGTGGTTTCACGACGCCTTCCTGCAGAGCCGCGGCAAACGTCGCGGCCTTGCCGGTCGATCCGGGTTCGAACGATTGCGACACGGTGGTCGATCGCCGGAATTTGGCTTCCGTGGCCCCGGGGTCGTTCGGGTCCACGGTGGTGGAATCGGCCAGGGCGCGGATCTTGCCCGTTTCGACCTCGATGACCACCGCGTTGACCCATTCGGCGTTGAACTGCTTCTGCTTGGCCATCACGGCCTCCTGTGCAGCCCACTGGATGTCGCTGTTGATGGTGAGCTTGACGTCCTTGCCGTCGACGGCGGGCTTTTCCTTGAGCGTGGCCATCGGGATCCGGATCCCGTCGGCCCCGATCTCGTACGTCTTCGTTCCGGGGGTGCCGGACAGGGCCCGGTTCTGGCTCAGTTCCAGGCCCTCGGCGCCGGTTTGCGAGGTGCCATTGTCGCTTGAGCGCAGGAAACCAAGCACCGACCCGGCGACGCTGCCACTGGGGTACTCCCGCTCGAACCGCTCTTGGCTGCTGATCCAGGGCAGGGCCACATCGAGCACCTGGTTGCGCGTTTCAGGGGTGATTCCCTTGGCGATGACGGAGTAGCCCTTCTTCTTGGCGCCCTCCTCACCCATGATGGAGGTCTTCAGGGTCTCCTCGTCGATGTCCAGGATCGGGGCCAGCTCCTTGATGGCATCGGTGGTCTGGACGAGTTCGCGCTCGCCTTGGGCGTTGCGGCGCTTGAATTCGGTCTTGACCTGCCGCTGGTCTACCACGAGGTCGTAGCGCTCGAAGCTGGCTGCCAGGATCTTGCCGGATGAGTCGAGGATGCTGCCGCGAACCGGTTGTTCGGCGACCTCGCGGATGCGCTGGCCGGTCGCCCGTTCCGCGGCAGCCGTCGGATCCAGACCCTGGACCAAGAAGAGCCGGCCGCCGAGCAGAACCAGCAGGACCATGGCTATCGCCAACCCCGTTCGGAGTCGTCGGGGTTCAGCGCGCGGGGGTTTGCTGGTGCGACTCCTGGCGGGCGGCCTGGCCATAGTTCATTCCTTGCGTAGCTGATCGGTTCTTCCGGGACGCCGGGCCGAACAGGCTGGGTGCCCTATTGTCCGGAGCCCTGTTGGGCCGGAGCCGGGATGGTTCCGCCGTTCAGGTCCTGCGTCGAAGATTCCTGGGTGTTCTCGGTTGTCTCTTTCTCGTCCGCTGCCGTTCCACCGTCCACAGGAGCACCGGCCTCGCCGACGCCCGCGGACTGGCCGTCCGCGGCCGCCCGCTCGTCGGCGCCCTTGCTGGCTGAGTGGTCGGCAGGGACCTCGGGGGCCGCGACGAGGGAGGTGGGCTGCTTGCCCTTCTCCGCCGCAGTGGCCTTCCCGGTGATCTTCTGCGTGTCCAGATTGATCGAGGCCACCGTACCTGGCGTGACCATACCCAATTCTGCAGCCTTGGCGGCCACATTTTGGGGAGCTTGGAGGTTTTGCAGCTCCTGTGTCAGGGCTTCGTTCTCCTGTTTGAGCGCCTGCTCGTCTGCGTGCAGGCCCACGATGTCGTATTGGGAACTGGCCACGTTGACGTTGATCACGAGAACGCCCACCAGGGCCGCAAGCAGCAGCCCAAAGCAGAAGGCCGCGAATCCGGCCCGACGGCTCCGCTTGGTCGCCGGCACCAGGGAAAGAGGCGTACGGGGCTTGGCCGCTGGGGCCTGGAGAGGCGCTGTCGAGAGTTCGCGGGCCGCTGTGCCGTCGGCCAGGGCGTGGCCGGTACGGACCGCACGCGTCGGGGTGGCGATGCTCATGGTCAGCTCCTCCTCAGGATTCGTTCGACGGCACGCAATTTCGCAGAGGCCGCGCGGGGGTTTTCGTCGATTTCAAGTTCAGTGGGCTTCTCGGTCCCCTTGGTCAGGCTCCGGAAGCGGGCCTTGTGCTCCTCGAGTTCCACCGGGAACCCGGCAGGTGCAGACGACTTGGAACCGGCCGAGAAGTGCTTCTTGGTCAACTTGTCCTCGAGCGAGTGGTAGCTCATCACGACAACCCGTCCCCCGACTTCCAGCGCGTCCATCGCCGCCGGCAGGGCTCGGTCCAGGACATCGAGCTCCTCGTTGACCTCGATGCGAAGGGCCTGGAAGGTGCGCTTGGCCGGGTGTCCGCCCGTCCGTGCAGCGGCTGCCGGGACGACGCTTCTGATGCTCTCCACCAGTTGCCCCGTGGTCGTGAACGGCTGACGCGAGCGGTCCCTGACTATGGCGGATGCAATACGGCCCGCGAACTTCTCCTCGCCCCAAGAGCGGATGATGCGTACGAGCTCGGATTCGTCGTATTCGTTTACGACATCAGCGGCTGTCGGGCCAGTGGACGTATCCATCCTCATGTCCAGGGGCGCGTCGAACGAATAGGCGAAACCGCGCTCGCGTTCGTCAAGCTGAAGGGAGGAGACCCCCAGGTCGAAGAGGATCCCGTCTACGCCATCGAACCCGAGATCGGCGACGACGTCACCCACCTCGTCGTAGACGGCGTGGACCAGGTCGGTCCTGCCGGAGAACGGCGCCAGCCGTTCCCCGGCAAGGGAGAGCGCTTGTTCATCGCGGTCCAGGCCGACCAGGTGCAAACGGTCAAAGCGGCGCAGGAGCGCTTCGGAGTGCCCACCCATGCCGAGGGTGCAGTCCACGACGACGGCCCGTTCGCGCTTGTCGATCCCTGCCTGGATCGACGGCGCCAACAGCCCTACACAACGTTCGAGCAGCACGGGAACGTGCCGCTCGGATGTGGGACGGGGCGTGTTGTCGTCGGTCATGCCCTGTCCCCTTTCAGCGTGTCACAGCTTGCAATCGTGGTGTAGGGATTGGGCCAGATCCCCCTCCGACCCGATCTGCTCCGGCCTGGCTCCGGGGAAGTGAAGCCAGGATGGTGCCTTCGGGCGGCTGGAGATCTGATCCAACCCCCGCCGGGAGCTTCCAGCATTTGCTAGAAGATGCCCGGCAGTACTTCTTCGTCGGTCTCGGAGAACGTGTTCTCCTGCTCCTCGAGGTACGCGTTCCAAGCCTGGGTATCCCAGATCTCGGCCCGAGACCCCGCGCCGATGACGGTGACCTCACGGTCCAGTCCGGCGTAGCTGCGCAGTGCCCCCGGAATGGTGACCCTGCCCTGTTTGTCCGGCATCTCGTCCGAGGCGCCGGAGAGGAAGACGCGGATGTAATCCCTTGCCTGCCTCGATGCCAATGGGGCCTGGCGCATCTGTTCATGCACGTTCTCGAACTCCCGCTGACTGAAGACGTAGATGCAGCGTTCCTGCCCCCGCGTCAAGACCAGGCCATTGGCCAATTCGTCGCGGTATTTGGCCGGGAGGATGATGCGTCCCTTTTCATCTAGGCGCGGCGTGTACGTCCCGAGGAACATACGCACCGCCTTCCCGTCATCAAGGAGTCGCGATCACCCCGTCCACCCCATTCACCTCTACAGTCCACCACTTTACTCCACTTCCCCCCACTGTCAATGACGTGCCGGTGTTTTGCGGACGATTTGTTCCCCTGGTTTCCGCGCCAGTGCTGGGATCGAAGCCTGTGGAGGAGAGTGGAGGGAAAATGTGGCGCGCCGCACCGCCAGCGGGCGAAAAGCGCTCCCAAGGGACCCCATCGCTTGGCATTAGCGGTGCCGGGACGGGTGGTGGGGCGAAGTGGAGGGCTTTTCGGGGGAAGGTGGAGGAGAGCGTGGTGGGGTGTGGGGGCAGATCCCGGACGCGGTGCGCAACAGGGGTGGGCGCCCCCTGGGCTGGGCGCAGCAGCAGCGGAAACGGGCTGCCGTCAACGCCCGCGGAGGTTCACTGCGCCGCTACCTTCACCGCAGGGGCCGACCAGCCCGTAGGGGAAATGCCAGAAGACCCGCGAACAGCACAAAGGGCGCCGGCCGATTTCGGCCTGCGCCCTGAGGGTGGGGAGTCGGGCTCCTCGAGCCCGGCGGATCGTCAGCGCTCGTCGCGGTGGCGTGCTTCCCATTTCGATTCGAGGTCCGCCATGAACGAACTCTTCTGCTGGCCGCCCTTGTTTCGTCCCCTGCCGAGCTTGCCCAGCGCATTCTTGGAGAAGGCGACGTATACCCCGACGCACATCAGCGCGAAGCCCAGAACACCCAGCGGAATCCATTGGTTCGAGACGCCCACCAGCAAGACGACCACGCCGACGATGGCGACCAGGGCACCGATCGCGATGTTGCGCGTCGAATAGCCCCCGGGGGAAGCATTGGATTTCATCGAGGAAGCAAACTTGTGGTCCTCGTGCAGTTGCTTCTCCAGCTGCTCGAGCAAGTGCTGCTCGTGTTCGGAAAGTGGCATGATCCCTTCCCCAATCCCTCGTGTCCATAGGCTTCCTGCGGTGGAAACCCCTATATAGGAATCAACGGTTCCCGTGATTACATTGTTCCCGCTTTTTCCGGTATCTCCAACGTCGTCGTCGATATCCGTCTCTTCCTAGGATAGTCCGCTTGGCGACCCCCGGGAAGCGGCGCTACCGCTGGGTACCCTTTTCGGTGTTTGAGCGGCGAATCAAGGCGGCGGGCTGCAGCGATCCCGTTGGGTATCGGCGGCGGATGAGGTCCATGGCCTCCTCGGCTTGGCGCCAGTTCCCGTCGCTGCGTTCAAAACTCGGTTGGAACCCGCCATCGGCCGTCGAGAGTTGTTCGGCCCGGATCCCAATCAGTCGAACTGCCTGCGGGCGGGGGCCGAGGCTCGCGAGCAGGGACTCTGCCGCCTCCAACAGGGCATGGGCCGAGTTTGTCGGCTGGACCAGTCGCCGGCTGCGCGTCATGGTCGTGAAGTCGGCGTATCGCAGTTTCAGGGCCACGGTATGCCCCTGGCGCTGGGACTCGCGCAGCCGCTGGGCGACACGATGTGCCAGACGCAAGAGCTCCCGCCGCAGTACCGTGCTGTCGTGGATGTCATCGGCGAAGGTCTCCTCCGCCCCGATGCTTTTTTCCTCCCGCACCGGCTCGACGGGGCGCGGGTCCCTGCCCCAGGCGAGCTCGTAGAGATGCAGCCCGTTGGAACCGAGCAGGCGTTCCAAGGTGGACACGGGCGTCTGTGCCAGTTCGCTGACCATCGAAATGCCGGCGCGTCCCAGGACTTCCGCGGTTTTGGCACCGACACCCCATAGGGCCCCGACCGGCAGGGTGTGCAAGTACGCCACCGTGTCCTCGGGAGCAATACGCAGCA
>DATNBS010000216.1:0-7800 GCA_035571895.1 Arthrobacter sp.
CGAGAAGGACTACGACCTGATCCGCGACCACATCTCGCGCGTCGTGCCCGGCTGCGCGAACTACAACCAGCGGGTCCGCCGCGAAGGCGGGTTCATCCTGGCCCACGGCCCCCGCGATACCCGGACCTTCCCCACCCCCTCCGGCAAGGCCCTGCTGACGGTCAACGAGCTCGAATACCTCGAGCGTCCGGCGGGCACGCTGATCCTGCAGTCCTTGCGCTCGCATGACCAGTTCAACACCACCATCTACTCCTTCAACGACCGCTACCGCGGCATCCACAAGGGCCGCGACGTCGTCTTCGTCAATGGAGCCGACCTCGCCGAACTGGGCCTGAAGGACGGCGACTACGCCGATGTCCACGGAGTGCACGACGACGGCGTTCCCCGGGTCATGCGCCGGTGCCGGCTCGTCGAGTACCCCACCCCTCGCGGGTGCGTTGCCGCCTACTACCCCGAGGCGAACGTGCTGGTGCCGCTGTCGCTGGTCGCCGAGGGCAGCAACACCCCCGTGTCGAAGGCGGTGCTGGTGCGCCTGGAGAAGGTCGACGCCCCGGCGGCCGCCCCCGCCCGGTGAGCCTGGCCCTGGACCGGCTCTTGGAGGCCGAACATACCGGCTGGACGGCGCTGTGCCAGTCACGCGGCGGCCGCTTCTACGGCCGGTTGATGCTGCCGGATGCCCGCATGGTCCTGGTCAACGGCATGGTCCTGGACCGCCCGGCGGTCATCGCGGGTCTGGACGATGCACCGCCGTGGGACACCTACGAGCTGACCGCGCCCCGGCGGGTGGACACCGGGGCGGACAGCGCCGCGTTGCTCTACCGGGCCCGGGCCAGCCGCCGCGGGGACCCGGCACCGTTCACTGCGCTGATGACGAGCACCTACCGGCTCGTCGACGGCGTCCCGCGTCTGGTCCTCTACCAGCAGACCACCATCACCCACTGACGGGACGATGCGGTTCCTGTTGGTGGCCGGGGCGGGGCCCGTCTACCGTGGAGGCGAGACAGCCCACGCACCAGCACCGACGGAGGACACATGACAGACCCGGGGCAGTATCCCCAGCGCCGCTATCCCGAACCGCAGTATCCGCAGCAGCAGTATCCGCAGCAGGGGTACCCCGGCTCGTATGCCGCGGGGTACGGCCAGCCCTACGCCCCGCCGCCCCGCGGGATGAGCATCACCTCGCTCGTGCTGGGCCTGGTCTCCATCTTCGCCGGTTTCACCCTGTTAGTGCCCATCGTCGGGCTGGTCTTCGGCATCCTGGGCATCAAGCGCGAGCCCGCGGGCAAGGGCATGGCCACCGCGGGGCTGATCCTCAACGGCCTGATGCTGGTGGGGTGGGTCCTGCTGGCCATCTTCGTCCTCTTCGTCGCCGGCGGCCTCCTCGCGACCATGGACCGGTCGGGGGTCCCTGCGTGAGCCGCCGGGCCCGCCGCTCGGCCCCGTTGCTGGTCGGCGGCCTGCTGGCAGCGGTGGTCGTCGGGCCGCTGGCCGTCCTGGCCGGTCTGGCCACGGCGGCCTCGACCATGGTCGCCAGCTACTACGGGATCCTCGAGGGACCCGGCGGCGGGGCGCTGCTGCTGCTGGCCCTGGGCAGCGTGCTGACCCTCGCCGGTTGGATCGCCGCCATCGTGGGCCTCTACCGGCTGGCCACGACCGTCGACGCCCTGGGGAGCAGCGCGGCAGGCGAGGCGCCGCGCTGAGCCAGGCCCCGGCGTCGTCCCCGGGTGGCGCGGTTGCGGGCTCAAGTGGTGGGCGATAATGGTCCCAGCATCCGCTTCGGCACCACCGCCACGAAAGGCAGCAGAATGAGCACGCTGAAGGAACAACTCCGCACCGACATGACCGCGCACCTGAAATCGGGCAACAAGCTCGCCCTGATGACGCTGCGCAATGTCCTCGGCGAGATCAACACCCGGGAAAAGGGCGGCAAGGCCCCCGTGGACCTCGACGACCAGCAGGTGACCGCCTTGTTGCAGAAGGAAGCCGGCCGTCGGCGCGAGACAGCCCAGACCTACGCCGACGCCGGCCAGGACGAACGCGCTGCGCAGGAGACCGCCGAAGCCGAATTCATCGAGTCCTACCTTCCCGAACCGCTGACCAAGGACGATGTGGTCGCCATCGTCGAACGGGCGATCGCCGAGCACACCGTCGACGGCGCGAAGCCGGGCATGCGCCAGATGGGCCAGGTCATGAAGACCGTCAACGCGGAGGTCGCCGGCCGGTTCGACGGCAAGGCCACGAGCACGCTGGTCAAGGAGCGGTTGGCCTAGGACTCCCCGCGGTCGGGCTTCGGCAGGCCGCCGCGCCGGTGGCGCAGCCGGACCTCGGCGGTGCGCCGGGCCTTCGCCGGCAGACCGAAACGCCGGTGGCTGTAGATGATCAACCCGACGGCGAACCCGGCGGAGCCCATGATGGTGATCGCCGTCCCCCAGCCGCCGAGCAGCCACCAGTCCTCCGGCCACGTCCACCAGCCCGGCGCCGGCGGGCGCAGGCCCCAGATGAGCCCGAGGGCGAACAGGCAGGCCGCACCGAGCGAGCTCATGACGATCCGTGACCGGGTCTTCACGCCCTCCGCGGCCAGGTGGTAGGCGCGCGCCTTCACCGGGTGCATCAGCCGCTCGGCCCACCGGTAACGCGTGGAGAGCACGGCCAGCCCGGCAACGATGCACAGCAGGCCCGGTCCGGGCAGGACCAGCGCGAGCACGCCGACGGCAAGCAACAGCCAGCCCGCGATGTTGACCGCCAGGGGCTTGAGCCAGACGTGCACGAAGGTGGAAAGCATTTGCCGCAGCATATCGGAGTCGGGGCCCTCGGCGCTGCCTGCCGTGTCGTCCCGCCATCCCGGACGGCGGGCGCCACGGCGGCGGAGCGGCGGCAGGACCTTTCCCGGCCACGGCCCGCATGCGGGACGGTACTGTGGAATCGGCTCACAGCACACGGAAAGGCCCACCACATGGCACAGGACGCGGCACGCACGGACACCGCCCCCGGCACCCCGCGCACCCCCGGACCCGGCTCCCCGGCATCCGGTGCCCCCGCCCCCGCCCCCGGCGTCGTCCTCGGCGACGACGGCCTGCTGCGCCCTGCCTGGGCCGCCGAGGGTCTGATGCGCGAGTACTACGACACCGAATGGGGCCTGCCCGTGCGCGACGAGCAGGGCCTGTTCGAACGGCTCAGCCTCGAGGCGTTCCAGTCCGGCCTGTCCTGGGCGACGATCCTGCGCAAACGCGACAACTTCCGCGCCGCCTTCGCCGGGTTCGATCCGGAGGCGGTCGCCGCCTTCGGCGAGGACGACGTCGAGCGCCTGCTCGGTGATGCTGGCATCATCCGCAACCGGGCCAAGATCCGCGCGACGATCGACAACGCCTCCGCCACCCTGGCGCTGCGTGCCGAGGGCGGGCTGCCGGACTTCATCTGGTCCTTCCAGCCCGAGGCGACGCCGGCGCCGACGACCATGGCCGAGGTCCCCACCACCTCGCCGGAATCCATCGCCCTGTCCAAGGCGCTGCGCCGGAAGGGCTTCCGCTTCGTCGGGCCCACGACCATGTTCGCGCTCATGGAAGCCGTCGGCATCGTCGACACGCACTTGGTGGACAGCCACCGCCGCGGCAGCTCGGGCGTCTGGACATGACCGGCGCCGAGGGAACGAACCACCGCGACCCACACCACGATCCGCACCCCGAGCTGCCCGTCGACACCGACACCGACGCCCTCGAGATCCCGCCGCGGACGACCCGCCGGCGCCTGCCAGGCCAGACCCTGCATCCGCGGCAGTCAGAACGCCCCCTGCACCTGAGCCTGCCGCATGTGGGCCTGGTCCTGCTGGGCGGGATCCTCGGCACGGCCGCCCGCGAGGGCCTGACCCTGGCGGTGCCCGGCCTCGGCGGATTCCCCACCACGATCCTGGCCGTCAACATCCTCGGGGCATTCCTGCTCGGGTTGCTGCTGGAATCCCTGCTGCGGGCCGGGCACGACGTCGGTGCCCGGCGCTCGCTGCGCCTCATGCTGGGCACGGGGTTCCTGGGCGGCTTCACCACCTACAGCACGTTCGCCGTCGACGTCGTCGAACTCTGGGGCGTCCCCGGGTCGGGCCTGTCCCAGCCGGTCGCCGGTGTCCTCCTGGTCCTGGCCACGGTGTTGGTCGGCGCAGCGGCCTCCTGGGCCGGAATCGCCCTGGCGAGCCGGTTCCGCCCCCGTCCGGGGGCCGGATCGTGACGCCGCTGCTGTTTGCCGCCCTGTCCGTGGCTGGCGGCTTCGGCGCGGCGCTGCGCTTCGTCGTCGACGGGTGGGTCAAGGCCCACACCCGGGTCGCCTTCCCCGTGGGGACCTGGCTGATCAACGTCTCCGGGTCGGCGGCGCTGGGACTGCTGGCCGGGCTCGTGTTGGCCGTCGTGGCACCCGGAACGGTCTACCTCGTGGCCGGGACCGGCTTGCTCGGCGGCTACACGACGTTCAGCACCGCCAGCTTCGAATCGGTCCGCCTGCTGCAGGAACGCCGGTACCTCGCCTCGCTGGCCAACGGGCCGGGCATGGCCGCACTCTGCGTCGTCGCGGCCGGGCTGGGCTACTGGATCGGGCACCTCGCCGGCTGAGCCGCGACCTGTCCGGTGCGTCCTGCCCGGGCGCATCCCGTACAGGCACATCCGCTCCCGGCCCGTCCTGTGCGGCTGCGGTATCGCGGCAGCGCGGGTAGCATCGGGCACATCACGCTGTCCCACCACTGCTCGAGGAGGAACCATGTCCGCGACCTTTTCCACCGGCGACCACGTCTCCTGGGACTCGGAGGCCGGACGCGTCTCCGGGGTGATCGTCAAGAAGCACACCCGGGACGTCGAGTTCAAGGGCCACATGCGCCGGTGCAGCCCGGACGAGCCGCAATACGAGATCCGCAGCGACAAGACCGATCACGTCGCCATGCACAAGGGCCCGGCACTGACCCGGCTCAAGAAGTAGCACGGCGCCGGGACTGCTTTCCCCGGCACGGGGACTGTTTCCCCGGCACCGGGACTGTTTCCCCGGCACCGGGCCACCGCCGTCGTGCTCAGCGGGTGGCGTCGATCGCGTCCTGCAGCGCGGCGAGGATCAGCGCCACCGAATCCTGGTTGGCGTTCGGTCCCATGAGCCCGATCCGCCAGACCGTGGAGGCGTACTGGCCGACGCCGCCGCCGATCTCGATGGTGTAGCGCTCCAACAGGTGCTGGCGCACTGCCGCGGAGTCCACGCCCTCGGGGACCTTGACGGTCGTCAGCTGGGGCAGCCGGTGGCCCTCGGCGGCGAAGAGCTCCAGGCCCATCTCCTGCAGGCCCTCCTGCAGGGCGCTGCCGGCCGCGCGGTGGCGCTCGGCCACGGCGTCGAGCCCCTCGGCCAGGATCCGGTCGATTCCCGCCTCCAGCGAGGCGACCATGCCCACGGGGGCGGTGTGGTGGTAGGTCCGCTGGCCTCCCGCGGCACCGGTGGTGTAGCCGCCGAGGAGCCCGAGGTCCAGGTACCAGGACTGCGGCTTCTGCACGCGGCGTTCGAAGGCCCGGTCGGAGATGGTGAAGGGTGCCAGGCCGGGGGCGACGCCGATGCACTTCTGCGTGCCGGCGTAGCCGATGTCGATCCCCCAGTCGTCCGCGAGCACGGGCATGCCGCCGATGGAGGTCACCGCGTCGGCGATCAGCAGGGCATCGCGCTTGAGGGCACCCAGGGCGGCGATGTCGGACAGGACGCCGGTGCTCGTCTCGGCGTGGACGGCGGCGATGACCTTCGGGTTCGGGTGCGCTGCGGCGACGCGTTCGGCGTCCACCGGGGTGCCGTAGTCGTGGTCCACGCGCACCACCTCGGCGCCGACGCGGGAGGCGACCTCGCACATCCGCTCGCCGAAGAGGCCGTTGACGGCGATCACGGCGACGTCGCCGGGGGCGATCGTGTTGACGAACGCCGCCTCCATGCCGGCCGAACCGGTGGCGCTCAGCGGCAGCGTCCGGGCGTTCCGCGTGCCCCACAGCGTGCGCAGCCCCTCGCAAGTCCGGTCCATGCGGGCGATGAACTCCGGGTCCAGGTGGCCCAGCAGCGGCAGGCCCAGGGCCGCGGTGGCCTCCGGGTAGGGGTTGCAGGGGCCCGGGCCGAAGAGGTGGCGGGTGGGGACGATCTGCTGCATGGTGGCTCCCTGGGGTCGATGGTGCGGCCGCTGCTGCCGGTACTGGCCTATGCCTCCCACCTTAGGCACGAAATGTCGCACCGTGGAATCATCGTTTCACGAAGTCGGCGCCGGGACCACTGGTCCCGGCACCCACGATCGGCCCGGGCACCCCTTGCCGGGCCCGCGCGGCGGTGCTGTGATGAAGGCATGAAACCCACCCCGAAGGGCCCGGCGTCCTACTTTCCCTCCATCGAAGCGGCCTACGGCCAGCCCATCGAGCACTGGATGACGGCGCTAGAGGCCGTACGCGGGAAGAAGCACATGGAACAGGTGGCCTGGCTCAAGGACGAGCACGGCTTCGGGCACGGCCACGCCAACGCGCTGGTCCATGTCTTCCGCCACGAGCGGGGACTCTAGGCCGGCCCCCGGGTTTCCTTTACCACGGTTTCGGCCCGGGCTACGCTCGGCCCATGCCCGTAATGATCAGGACCATCCAGACCGCCATCCCGCCGACCGTCCTGCATCAGGACCAGGCCCGTGACGTCTTCGCGGCGCAGCCGGGGCTGACCCGGCTGGGACAGCGGCTCATCGCCACGTCCTTCGACTCCTCCGCCATTTCCACCCGGCGCACGGCGGTGCCGGAAATGTCGTTGGATTCGCGGGTGGACGATCCGGTGTTCTTCGACGCCGAGAGCCGCCGGCTCTTCAGCCCCAGCACCAAGGTGCGCAACGAGGTCTTCGCCCGCGAGGCCGGGCCGTTGTTCATCGATTCCGCCCGGCGGGCCCTGGAATCCTGCCCGGATCTCTCCGCCGCGGATGTCACCCATGTCATCACGGTCTCCTGCACCGGCTTCTACAACCCCGGGCCGGATTACCAGATCGTCCGGGCCCTGGGCCTGAACCCGTCGACCAAGCGCTCGCATCTCGGCTTCATGGGCTGCTACGCGGCCTTCCCGGCCCTGCGGGCGGCCAAGAGCTTCTGCGAGGCCGAGCCGGACGCCGTCGTCCTGGTGGTCTGCGCCGAATTGTGCTCGCTGCACGTCCGCAGTTCCAACGACCCCGACACCATCATGGGCTCCGCCCTCTTCGCCGATGGCGCCGCGGCGGCCCTCGTCACCGCCCGGCCGGCCGGGCTGGGGGCGCAGGCGGGACTGCAGATGGACTTCTTCGAAACGGTGCTGACCCCGGTCGGCGAGGATGCGATGGCGTGGAACATCGGGGACGAGGGATTCGAGATGGTGCTGGGCAGCTACGTCCCGCACATCATCGACGACCACATCGTCGGCGCGCTGGAACCGCTGCTGGCCAACGATCCCTCGATCCGCGGCGACTACGCCGACATCGAGCATTGGGGCATCCACCCCGGCGGGCGGGCGATCCTCGACCGGGTCGAAAAGCGCCTGGGCCTCCGCGAGGAGCAGCTCGTCCCGGCCCGGCGGGTCCTGCACGACTACGGGAACATGTCCAGCGCGACGGTCCTGTTCGTGCTCAAGGACATCCTGGAGGGTGCGGGCTCGCGTGCCGGTGCCGACGGGGAACGCGTGTGCTCGATGGCGTTCGGGCCCGGCCTGACGGTCGAGACCGCCCTGATGACGCTGGTTCCCGCCGCAACGGGGAGGACCCCGGCGGAGGACACGGATGAGGCCCTCCCGGCGCCCTCCCTGCGGTAGGACCGC
>DATNBS010000217.1:0-3691 GCA_035571895.1 Arthrobacter sp.
GCACTGGCCCTCGCCAGTGCCGCAGTGGCCTGGGCCATCGGCCCGGGCGCCCCCTGGGTGGCCATCGCCGCCTTGTCGCTGTTCGGCGCCGGATACATGGGCCTGACCGCAGTGCTCATCCTGTGGGCGCGGCGCGCGTGGCCGCGCCATCCCGGCGCCGGCACCTCGGTCCTGTTCATTGCCGTGGCAACCGGCCAGGCGGCGGGCTCCGCTGGTTTCGGCCTCGCCCAGGCAACCGCCAACCCGGTGTTGCTGGCTGCAGTCGCGGCCGGATGGTGCCTTCTGGGCGGTGGTGTGGCCCTGGTGGGCCGCCGCTGAATCCGGATCTCCCGCAGGCCAGGACCTCGTGCGTCTGGGTTGGTACCCGTTCGATATGTATCGGCCGGAGTGGCCCACGCCACCTGGGGGGCCGGTAGGGTGACCCCATGATCAACACCGCCCGCCTCCGTTCCGACCTCTCCCTGCTGGGCCGCGAAACCGGCATGATGCAGGCCACCGTCGAATCCCTCGCAGACGACGAAATGACCGTTGCCTCGTTGTGCGAGGGCTGGACCCGGGCAGACGTCATCGCCCACCTCGCCTCCAACGGGCGCGCGCTCGTCAAGCTCATCGACTGGGCGACCACCGGCGAGGAGCAGCAGCCCTACGCTTCCCGGGAGGCGCGCAATGCGGAGATCGCCGAGCTCGGCGCACTGCCCCGCGCCGAACTGGTCGAACGTTTCCGAGAGTCCGCCGCGTACTTCGCCGAGCAGGCCCAGCGGCTCTCCGGCGAACTGGCCGTCGAGGCGGTCAACCTGCACGGCAAGCAGATCCCCGCCACGTCC
Organism: Arthrobacter sp.; assembly: GCA_035571895.1. Taxonomy (GTDB): domain Bacteria; phylum Actinomycetota; class Actinomycetes; order Actinomycetales; family Micrococcaceae; genus Arthrobacter_H. Next base: position 825 of record DATNBS010000217.1, read on the forward strand.
ATCGTGGCGCTGCGCATCGCCGAGGTCGTCATCCACCACCACGACCTGGATACGACCTGGACCCTGGAGGAAGCGGACCTGGACTCGCAGCTCTACGGCATCGAGGCAGCGGTGCGGACCATGCGCGCAAAGCACGCCCCGGGCCTGACCCTGGTGACCGAGGAAGGCGACGAGTGGGTCATCGGCGACGGCGCCCAGAAGGTGGAGTCGGACCGCGAGGGCCTGCTGGCCTGGCTGGCCCGCGGCGACGACGGGCACGTCGAGGCCGACGGCCCGCTGCCGGAACTGCCGTCCTGGTGACCGGCGACTGAGGGCGGATAACACCGTGGAGGAAGTCCCCCTGCGGCCGCAAACGAGCCCATGGCCCAGCAGCCGCGCGTCCCCTCAGGTGGGGTGCCCGGCTGCTGTGGTTCCGCCGTCGTGCGCTGTCGGCGGGGCGGCGCCTACAGCGCGACCTGGCGGTTCACGTCCTTGTAGAGCAGGTAGCGGAAGTTGGACGGCCCGCCGGCGTAGCAGGCCTGGGGGCAGAAGGCGCGCAGCGACATGTAGTCGCCGGCCTCGACCTCGACCCAGTCGGCGTTGAGGCGGTAGACCGCCTTGCCCTCGAGCACGTAGAGGCCGTGTTCCATCACGTGCGTTTCCGCGAACGGGATCGAGGCCCCGGGTTCGAACGTGACGATGTTGACGTGCATGTCGAACGCCAGGTCCTGCGGGTCCAGCATGCGGGTGGTGCGCCATTTGTTGTCGGTGCCGGGCATGGCGCTGGGGGCGAGGTCGCGTTCGTTGCCGACCACCGGGTGCGCCGCGTGCCCGGCCAGGGGCTGGTAGCGCTTGCGGATCCAGTGGAACTGGGTGGGGTCGACGCCGTCGTTCTGCGCGCTCCACACGGTGCCGGCGGGGACGAAGGCGAAGCCGCCCGGGGTGAGGACGTGGCGTTCGCCGTCGATGACGAGCTTGAGCTCGCCCTCCATGACGAAGAGGAAGCCCTCGACCTCCGGCTGCGGTTCGGGGTGCTCCGAGCCCCCGCCCGCGGCGACCTCCATGATGGTCTGGGAGAACGTCGTGGCCCCGCCGGCGACCGGGCGGTTCAGCACCCAGGCGCGGGTGGCGGTCCATTCGGGCAGCACCGAGGTGACGATGTCGCGCAGCACCCCGCGCGGGATGACGGTGTAGGCCTCGGTGACGATGGCCCGGTCGGTCAGCAGGTCCGTCTGGGGCGGGTGTCCGCCCTGGGCTCCGGAGTACGACGACGAAACGATGGTTGCACGGGCGACGCTGGTCTCAGACATGGGATTCCTTTGCTGGTTGCGTGGGGCGGCCGAGGGCCAGGGTGCGCAGCTGGTCGACGTCGATCTCGACGGCGGATTCGACCTCCGCCTCGGTCAGGGCGCCGCAGGCCAGGCCGCGGTGGATGAAGTCGGCGAGCGCCTTCGCCGTGGCCGGTTCGTCCATGATGGAGGACTCGATCCGGTGCACGTAGTTGCGCAGGCGGGCCGCCGCGGCGGCGAACCCGTCGCGGTAGAACGCGTAGGTGGCCAGGAAACGGGTCGGCAACTGCGCCGGGTGGAGGTCCCAGCCCTGGTAGATCCCGCGTTCGAGGTGGCGGCGGACCAGCCGTGCGTGCAGCTTCCAGGCCTCGAGCGCGTGCTCGGGGTCGCCGACGGGCAGGATGTTGGTGGACCCGTCGGAGAGGTGGACGCCGGTGCCGGCCACGGCGACCTGCATGACCGACTTGGCGTAGTCGGCGGCGGGGTGCTCCATGGACTGGTACGCCGCGGCGATGCCCAGGGACGCCGAGTAGTCGTAGGTGCCGTAGTGCAGGGAGCTCACCCGGCCGGCACCGGCGTGGATGACCTGGGCACATGGCACCGTCCCGTCGGCCCCGAGGATCAGCTGCGGGGTCTCCATCTGGACCTCGAAGCGCAGCCGCCGGGGCGTGAGCCGGTGCGCGGCCTCGAGGCGTTCGCAGACGTAGACCATGGCCTCGACCTGGGCGACGGTGCTGACCTTGGGCAGGGTGAGGACCAGCCCGTCGGGCAGGCCCCCGCTCTCCACCAGGGCGCCGATGAACAGGTCCAGCGTGCGCAGGCCCCGCGCCCGCGTGGGCGCCTCCAGGCACTTGAACCGGATCCCGATGAACGGCGGGGCGGTGCCGGCGGCGACGGCGCGGTTGACCTCCTGGGCGGCGCGCACGGCATCGGCGTCCTCCTCCGCATCGGGGCGGTGGCCGTAGCCGTCCTCGAAGTCCAGCCGGAGGTCCTCGATCGGTTCGGCGGTGAGCTTGGTCTCGACCAGGTCGGCGGCGACGTCGACGCCGATCGCACGGGTCAGGGCGGCCACCCCGCCGGCCGCGGCGGCGGCGTCCAGGGCGCGGCGGCCCCAGTCGGCGGCCAGGTCGGCGGTGAACGCATCGGCCGGGACGTAGGCGGTGTGGACGGGCTGGCGGGCCGGGGACGGGCCGGGGTAGGCGCGGGCGAGCAGCCGGTCGGTGGCGGCCAGCCGGACCTCCACCGCGGAGCGGGCGCCGTCGTCCAGCACGCCGGGCCCGGTCACGGTGCCACCAGCTCGGTGGACAGCAGCCGGTACGCCGGCAGCGTCAGGAAATCCTCGAAGTCCTCGTCCCGGCCGGTGACCAGGCGGCCGATGAGTTCGGCGGCCGGCTGGTAGTAGGCCGCGAAGGCCTCCGCGTTGTCCACCTCGCCGCGGAGTCGCTCGACCTCCTCGGCCAGGATGGTGGCGGCCAGCTCCGCGGTGATCGTGTTGCCGGTGTCCTCGGCGACGACCTGGTTGCGGATCTGCTGCCAGACCTGCGACCGGGAGATCTCCGCCGTGGCGGCGTCCTCCATGAGGTTGTGGATGGCCACGGC
>DATNBS010000218.1:0-4565 GCA_035571895.1 Arthrobacter sp.
CCCGGCGCATGTTCTCCAAGATCATGCAGACCGAGTCGCCGCCCACCCAGGCGTTCTCGATCGTGGACCGGCTGGTGGGCAGCCCGTATGCGAACCCGACCATCCAGCAGCCCGCCGAGTACGACGCCAACGCCCGGCAGACCCTCGAGTTCGCCCTGGACCTGGCCGAGTCCATGTTCCGCTTCGGGGCCGGTGCCCTGCAGGCCGAGACCAGCGTCATCGCCGTGACCGCCTCGCTGGGGCTGCGCAACGTCGACGTGGAGATCACCAACCAGTCCATCCACATCAACTACGCCCCGCAGGACCAGAACCCGGTCTCGCTGCTGCGCGTGGTGCGGTCCTGGACCGGGAACTACCGCGGGCTGGCCAACCTCCACCGGCTGGTCTCGGAGATCGTTGCCGGCGGGGTCACGCGGACGCAGGCCGCCGCCCGGCTGCACGAGATCCTCCGCCAACCCAAGCCCTTCCCGCGCTGGATGGCCACGGCCGGCGGTGGCGGGTTCACCGCTGCCTTCGTCCTGTTCATCGGCGGCAACTGGCTCGGCGCCCTGCTGGGATTCGGCTCCTTCATCCTGATCACCAAGATCATGAACGTGGTCGGTCGCTGGCGCGTCCCGGAGTTCTTCACCATCGGCCTCGGGTCGGCGGTCACGACGGCGATCGCCATGTTCCTGTGGGCGGTCCATGCCCCGATCTCCCCGGCGGTGGTCGTGGCCGGCGGGATCATGCTGCTGCTGCCCTCGTCGAGATTCGTCTCGGCCGTGCAGGATGCCATCAACGGCTTCCCCGTCACCGCCGCCGGCCGCTTCTTCTCCTCGCTGTTGATCTACGGGGCCATCGTCGCCGGCATCACCGCCGCCCTGGTGGCCGGCGCCTTGCTGGGGATGGAGCGGCTGGACGTGGCCAACGTCGCCCAGATCGACTACCCGACGCCGTTCCTGGTGTTCCTGGTCGTGGTCGCGGTGATTTGCGTGGGCGTGTTCGAGCAGACCTCGCATTCGCTGGTGCTGCCCACCGCAGGCGTCGCGTTGGCCGGCTACCTGGCCTACCTGCTGGCCGACCAGCTCGGCGTGGGGGAGCGGCTGACCCCCGCCGTGGCCGCGGTGGTCGTCGGCGGATTCGGCCGCTGGGTGGCGATGAAGATGGGTGCCCCGCAGCTGGTGGTCGCCGTTCCCGCGGTGACGTTCCTGCTGCCCGGTCTGATGATCTTCCGCGCGATGTACGGGATCACGATCGACTCCGGCCAGGTCTCGGTCGGCCTGATCCAGATGTTCAACGCCTTCATGATCATCCTGGCCATCGGTGGCGGCGTCGTGCTCGGCGATACCGTGGCCCGGCCGTTCACCAAGGGGTGGATCACCCACGAACGCCGGCGCATCCGCCGCCGCTGACCGGCACCTGGTCCCCAGCCCGTCCCCCGACCCGTTCCGCACCGGCTGCCGCTTGCCTGATGTCCGGGTTCTTGCGGCTTGCAGCAACCTCAACCCGCCATTTCCCGGACATCCACCGGCCGGCCCGGCGGCAGAACGCGCGAAACGGGGCCGCTAAGGCCTACAGCCCGGGCAACGGTTCGTCCCGCGGCCCCTCCGGAACGGACCCGCGCGGAGACCGCCCCGCGCCGCCGCCCGGAACCCCGGCGGGCACGGCGTCGTCGGCAGGCGCGGCATCGTCGGCCGCGGGCAGCCGCCAGTCCACCGGGGCGGCGCCCTGGGCTTCTAGCAGTTCGTTCGCCCCGGTGAAGGGCCGCGAGCCGAAGAAGCCGCGCCGGGCCGACAGGGGAGAGGGGTGCGGGCTGGTGATCACCGGCGTCGTCCCCAACAGGGGTTCGAAGCGCTGGGCATGCCGGCCCCACAGGATCGAGACCAGCGGCGCCTCCCGACCGGCCAGGGCCGTGAGCGCCGCGGTCGTGATCTCCTGCCAGCCGAGCTTGCCGTGCGAGCCGGTCTCCCCGGCGGCCACCGTGAGGACCGGGTTCAGCAGCAGCACGCCCTGGTCCGCCCACGGGGTCAGGTCCCCGGTGGCGGGGAAGGGGTGGCCCGTGTCGGCGACGTATTCGGCGAAGATGTTGGCCAGGCTGCGCGGCAGCGGCCGGACCGCGGCATCGACGGCGAACGCCAGCCCGATCGAGTGCCCCGGGGTCGGATACGGGTCCTGTCCGAGGATGAGCACGCGCACGTCCGACATCGGCCGGTGGAAGGCCCGCAGGACGTTCCCCGCAGCGGGCAGGACCAGCTCCCCGCCGGCGCGGCGCCGATCCAGTTCGGCTTCCACGGCCCGCAGCCGGGGCAGCACCGGCTCCAGCGCCCGGGCCCAATCCGCGGCCATCGGCCAGGTCGCCTGCGCATCGTTGTCCATGGGGCCATTCTGCCCGCCGGCACACGCCCGGCGCCAAATGACAGCGTTGTCATTCGCCACTACCATGGAGGGTGGGGAAGAACCCCGGGCCCGGCCATGTCCGGCCGCGGGGGCATGCAGGATCGGAGACGGGCCGAGGAGGCACATCATGGCAGTTCAGGCCGGCGAGCTGGAGTTCGACATCGACGAATCCAGCGACTTGGACGAACGCGACCAGCGGATCCTGGCCCTCGAACGGCAGTGGTGGAAGTACGCCGGGGCCAAGGAGCAGGCCATCCGCGAGCTCTTCGACCTCTCGGCGGCGAACTACTACCAGCTGCTCAACGCGTTGATCGACACGGACGCCGCGCTGGCGCATGACCCGATGCTTGTCAAAAGATTGCGTAGACTTCGATCGACGAGGCACCGCGCGCGCAGCGCCCGCCGCCTGGCAGGCAACGCGTAGGGCCGCTGCCCCGCCACCACCTGCCTGATGCACCAAAGGAACCAAGGACTGCGATGACGAAGTACCCGCACGACGAATTCGACAGGGTCCCCGAATTCACGAACCGCAAGGGTGTCCACCGCCAGGCCGTCGCCGGGGAGGCAGTCCGCCGTTCGCCGTTGGGATGGATCGTGGCCTTCGGCATCCTGGCCCTGGTCGTCGGGCTCTTCAGCTACTTCGTCCTGCCGCAGCTCACCGGCCAGCCGGTCGCCACCCCCGCGCCACCGTCCAGCTCCACCAGCGCCCCGGCCTCGCCCACCCAGGACGACGCCGGTGCCTCCTCGCAGGAACCCTCCACCACAGCCTCGGACGACGCCGGCGCCGCCGAGAGCGCTGCAGCCGAATCATCGCGCGCCGCCGAGGAATCAGCCACCGCTGCCTCGGAGGCCGCCGCCTCGTCCAGCGCCGCGGCCGCCAGCTCGGCCGCCGCGGAATCGAGCGCCGCAGCCGCCGAGCCGGACCTGTCCACCAGCGTCGGCGTGTACAACGCCTCGACCCGTTCCGGCCTGGCCGGGACGGGCCGCAGCAAGCTGGTCGGGGCCGGGTTCACCAACGTCACCGCGGGCAACTGGACCAAGAAGGTCGCCAACTCGGTGGTCTACTACAAGTCGGAGGCCGACCAGGCCACCGCCCAGCAGGCCGCCGACGCGCTGGGGATCGGCACGGTCTACCAGACCGCGAACATCCCCGGGCGCATCGCCGTCGTCCTCGGCTCGGGCTACTAGGCCGTCACCGGCCCCAGAGCCACGCCGTCCCCTCCCGGGCGACATGAGTTTCCGCCAATACCGGTCCACGGCTTGCACTCTCGGCTGGTGAGTGCCAATAATTGACTTAGCACTCGGGTGTAGAGACTGCTAAGCATGGTGCGGAGCGATCCGCCCGGCACCGGCGGTCGCACGCACCGGGTGAACCCCGGATCAGTTGCAGCGAGGGTGGGGGCACGGCGTTCAGACAACGCCGGGTCCCGCCCGTCCGTCGCGGGCGTTTCAGCTGGTTCATGAACTCGCATGACTGTCCCGAAAGGACCACTAGCCACCATGGCCAAGATGATTGCATTTGACGAGGAAGCACGCCGCGGCCTCGAACGGGGTCTGAACACCCTGGCCGACGCCGTCAAGGTGACCCTCGGCCCGCGCGGGCGCAACGTCGTCCTCGAGAAGAAGTGGGGCGCCCCCACCATCACGAACGACGGCGTCTCCATCGCCAAGGAAATCGAGCTGGACGACCCGTACGAGAAGATCGGCGCCGAGCTGGTCAAGGAGGTCGCCAAGAAGACCGACGACATCGCGGGCGACGGCACCACCACCGCCACCGTGCTGGCCCAGGCCCTGGTCAAGGAAGGCCTGCGCAACGTTGCCGCCGGTGCCGACCCGCTGTCGCTCAAGCGCGGCATCGAGAAGGCCGTCGAGGCCGTGAGCAACGAGCTGCTCGCCCAGGCCGTCGAGGTCGAGACGAAGGAGCAGATCTCCGCCACGGCGTCGATCTCCGCCGCCGACACCTCGATCGGCTCGCTCATCGCCGAGGCGATGGACAAGGTCGGCAAGGACGGCGTCATCACCGTCGAGGAGAGCAACACCTTCGGCCTCGAGCTCGAGCTCACCGAGGGCATGCGCTTCGACAAGGGCTACATCTCGCCCTACTTCTGGACCGACGCCGAGCGCATGGAGGCGTCCCTCGAGGACGCCTACATCCTCATCGTCGAGTCGAAGATCTCGACCGTGAAGGA
>DATNBS010000219.1:0-2227 GCA_035571895.1 Arthrobacter sp.
TCGGGCCCTCCGGCTCGGGCAAGTCGACGCTGCTGCGTTGCGTCAACCGCCTCGAGGAGCCCACCCAGGGCACGATCCTCGTCGAGGGAATCGACATCACCGACCCCGAAACAGACCTGGACAAGGTCCGCACACGGATCGGGATGGTCTTCCAGCAGTTCAACCTCTTCCCGCACCTGAACGTCTTGGACAACCTGACCTTGGCGCAGCGACGGGCCAAGAAGCGTGGCAAGGCGGAGGCCCAGCGGATCGCCCAGGGAAACCTGGAGAAGGTCGGTCTGGGGGATCGTGGCGATGCCTTCCCCTCGCAGCTTTCGGGTGGGCAGCAGCAACGGGTGGCCATCGCACGGGCGTTGTCGATGGACCCGGACATGATGCTCTTCGATGAGCCGACGTCGGCACTTGACCCCGAGCTCGTCGGAGACGTCCTCGCCGTCATGCGCCAGCTGGCCGACGAGGGCATGACCATGATGGTGGTGACCCATGAGATGGGCTTCGCCCGCGAGGTCGGTGACCGCGTCGTGTTCATGGACGGCGGCGTCGTCGTCGAACAGGGCAAACCGGGGGATGTGCTGGGGAATCCGCAGCACGAGCGGACGCAGTCGTTCCTCTCCAAGGTCCTCTAAGGTCTGAAGGGCCGATCTGGGATGGCGTGGCCCACGCTTCGGCGGGGGCCACGCCTTTTCACGCGGTGGCGGCGACGCGGCCGATGATGCCCTGGTGGAAGTCGCGTAGCCCGGAACGGTCGATCCGCACATCGACGATGCGCCGGCGCACGTGCGAGCCGGCCGCGGGTCCCGCGGCGAGGACCGCTTCCAGGGCGCGGCGTTCGTCGACCCGGACGTAGTCGAGCCCGTAGGCCGCTGCCAACGCGCGCAGGTCGACGGCATGCGGCGTGGCGAAATACCGCTCCACGGTCGCCGCGTAGGCCGGCTGTGCGGCCAGGGCACCATGCTCAAGCGTGGAGAAGATGGCGCCGCCGCCGTCGTTGAGGACCACCAGATCCATGGGCGGGATCTGCTCCCCGTCGCCCAGGAACAAGCCCCCGACGTCGTGCAGGAAGGTCACGTCCCCGACCAGCACCGTAGTGCGCCGGCCCGGCCCCTCCCCTGTTCCCAGGGCGATGCCCGTCGCGGTGGACACGGTCCCGTCGATGCCGGCCAGTCCCCGGTTGGCGTAGACCGGGCGGCTTGTGGACCCGGGGACCGCCGCGAGGTCGGCGTCGCGGATGGCGTTGGAGGAACCCAGGACCAGCGGACCGGTATCCGCCTCCCAGACCAGGCGGGCCAGGTCCAGACCGGTCAGCACCGCGGAGTGGGTGGCCTCGTCGATGATGCCGGAGGCGCGCTCCGCTGCGGCCTTCCAGTCACCGAGCCACCCGCCGGGCGCCCGTCCGGCGAAGGCGGCGAGTTCATTCAGCTCGGTGACCACCCGGTCCTCGCGCCGCCCGGGCTCGAACCAGGCCACGGGTTCGGGCACATAGAGGGCCGAGGGGCGGTCGTGGTTGGCCAGCAGGCGGGCCACGGGGCGGCTCAGGGTCGGCCGGCCGAAGACGACGACGCGTTCGATCCGCGCGTCGAAACCGGCCAGCAGCACCCGGTACGGCCCGATGGCCTGGGGGCCGAAGCGGGCGTTGGAGCTCGGCTCTGCCAGCAGGGGCAGTCCCAGGGCGCGGGCGAACCGCTCGGCCAGGGGCGTGGCGTCGTGCCCCGCAACCACGACCGTGCGCCGTTCGGGCAGGTCGGCTCCGTTGACCAGATCCATCAGCTGGTCGCCGCTGGCAATGCCCGACGGCTGGTGCCGCGTCGGCGACGGGCCGGCGGCTTCTCCTCCTGGACTGGGCGGTGCGGCCTCGCCGCCCCCGGGGACCAGCGGGTCGCGGAACGCCAGGTTGACCTGCACCGGCCCCCGGACGGAGTGCTGGAGGTGGGTGTGGCCGCCCGCCGGTGGCAGCGTGGGCACGCCCAGGTTCCCCGGGGGGCTCTCGGCATCGCCGCCGGTCAGTGCCATGCCCTCGCTGGCCATCAGCGCCCTGCGGACATCGGGCGCCGGGTCCTCCCCCGCCGGGACGTCGACGCTGCAGCGGACGTGCGTGCCGAACAGGCCGACCTGGTGCGTGGTCTGGTTCGCCCCGCTGCCGCGCAGTTCGATGGGCCGGTCGGCGGAGACGACGACGAGCGGGACGGCGGCGTGGTTGGCTTCCATCACCGCCGGCAGCAGCTCGCCA
>DATNBS010000220.1:0-12284 GCA_035571895.1 Arthrobacter sp.
GGAGAGCTGGCCGATGCGCCGGTCCTCCATCCCGGCCAGGCCCAGGGCCCGGAGCCATTCCGCGGCGCGCGGCAGGGCCGCCGAGCGGGGGACGCCGGTGATCATCAGGGCCATTGCGACGTTCTCGATCGCGGTGAGCTCGGGGATGAGCAGGCCGGATTGGAAGACGAACCCGAAGCTGCCGCGGCGCAGGCTCGAGCGGGCGGATTCGCCCAGGGCGGTGACCTCCACCGGACCGGTTCCGCCGGACGGGTCCTGGAAGAGCACCGATCCGGCGTCGGGGCGCTCGATGCCGGCCAGGGTGTGCAGCAGCGTGGACTTGCCCGAGCCGGAGGGGCCCATGATGGCGAGCGATTCGCCGCGCCGGATGTCCAGGGACAGCGCATCCAGGGCGATCGTGCTGCCGAACGCGCGGACCAGGCCGCGCGCGGCGAGGACGGGCGGTGCGCCGGCGTCGGGTCGCCCGGCGGAGTCGGTGGCGCCGGCCGGACCGGTGGATGGGGGTGCGGAGTGCGTGGGGTTTTCTGGCATGGTTCCAGTCTTCCGCCCACCGTGCCCGCGGCGGATCCACCCCGGAGCTGAATCCGCGGGGGCGGTGTCCTCCCGTGGGATGACCCCGGTCATCGGAACGTGATCGTGATCGTCCCGGGCGGTGGGCTGCACATCGTAGCCAAAATTCCATCAGATGCTGCCCGGATCGACGCCGGACCGGCGTGAAGCGGCCTCTTCATCACATTCATGCACCAAGGTGATTTATCCCTTTTCCCGGGGTGGCCGGGGGCGCATCATGGGGCATCAGGGGGCACCAGCCACAGAAGCACCCTTGGGAGTGAAGGAACCATGAAGACACTGAAAGCGGGCCTGGCCAGCGCCCTCCTCGTTGCGGGGTTGGGGCTGGCCCCGGCAGCGCCGGCGGCCGCCGCACCGTATTGCGGCATCACCTGGGGATCGCTCGCCGATTCCGCCTCCGCCACGTCCACCGCGCGCGTGGTCAACGCGCGCGCCGGACAGCACACCTGCTACGACCGGCTCGTCCTCGACCTCAAGGGGAAGGTCCGCGGCTACGACGTGCGCTATGTCAGCGCCGTCTACACCGAGGGCCAGGGCAAGCGGGTTCCACTCGACGGCGCCGCCGACCTGCGGATCATCGTGCGCACCGGCAACAGCACGTACGCCCCGGCCAGCCGCACGCGCGCGGTGAACGTCTCCGGCTTCCGCACGTTCGAGCAGGTGGCCTACCTGGGCAGCTTCGAGGGCCAGACCTCGTTCGGGCTCGGCGTGCGCGCCCGGCTGCCGTTCCGCACCTTCATCCTCGACGGCCCGGGGACCGGTTCGCGCCTGGTCATCGACGTCGCCCACCGGTGGTGATGCCGGCGCAGGGTAAACATCACGTCATGAACCCGGCGGGGGACTCCCCCGCCGGGTCCGGTGTGCCACGATGGCGCCATGACCCTTCGCCCGTTCCGCCAGGTCGACGTCTTCACCGCCACCCCCTATCTGGGCAACGCGCTCGCCGTCGTCCTCGAGGCCGACGGGCTGGACGAGGCGGAGATGCTCCGCTTCGCGAACTGGACGAATCTGGCCGAGACCACCTTCGTGCTCCCGCCCACCGACCCGGAGGCGGACTACCGGGTGCGGATCTTCACCACGACGACGGAACTCCCCTTCGCCGGGCACCCCACCCTGGGCACGGCGCACGCCTGGCTCGAGGCCGGCGGCCGGCCCCGCCGACCGGGGGTCGTCGTGCAGGAATGCGGGGCCGGGCTCGTCGAGGTCCGCACCGAGGACCGGGACGGGGACGGGGCGAACCGGTGGGGATTCCGCGCCCCGACCCTGCAACGCACCGGGCCGCTGGAGGACGATGTCCTGGAGTGGGCGCTGGCCGGGCTGCGGCTGGACGCAGCCGACGTGCTGGACCACCAGTGGGTGGCCAACGGCCCGCAGTGGGCGGTGCTGGTCCTGCGCGACGCCGACGCCGTCCTGGCCTTGGAACCGGACTTCGGCGTGCTGGAGGGCCTCGAGGTCGGCGTCATCGGCCCGCACCTGGCCGCCGGCGTGGACGCCGGGCCCTCCGCCCGCGGTGCCGGGCCGCGGCCCAAGGGCACCCGCGCGGAACTCGAGCCGCTGCGTCCGGCCGGCACCGGGCCCGCCTTCGAGACGGCGGTCGCCGGCGTGCCGGCCGACTTCGAGGTCCGCGCGTTCTGCCCCGGCGAGGGCCTGCCCGAGGACCCGGTGACCGGGAGCCTGAACGCGGGCATCGCCCAGTGGATGATCCCCGCCGGCCTCGCCCCGTCGTCGTACACCGTGCGCCAGGGAACCCGGCTGGGCCGGGCCGGGCACGTCGGGCTCTCCGGGCACGACGGCGGCATCTGGGTCTCCGGGCAGGTCACCACCTGCATCGAGGGCACGGTCCGCATCGGCTGAGCGGCGGGTGCGGTGTCGCCCAGATCACCGGTTCCGGGGATCCCAAGCTGCCGGGCGGAGAGTAGTCTCTACCGGTGACCAACACCCGCACCCCCGCCACCGAGACCGCCCCCGACGACCGCGCCGCCTGGACCGCGCTCTGGGCGCTGGTCATCGGCTTCTTCATGATCCTGGTCGACTCCACGATCGTTTCCACGGCCATGCCCGCGATCATGCGCGGGCTGGACACCGGGATCAACGGGGTCATCTGGGTCAACAGCGCCTACCTGCTGGCCTTCGCGGTGCCGCTGCTGGTCACCGGGCGGCTCGGCGACCGGTTCGGCCCCAAGAACCTCTACCTCATCGGGCTCGCCCTGTTCACCGCCTCCTCGCTCTGGTGCGGGCTCTCCCCGACCATCGGGATGCTCATTGCCGCCCGCGTGGCCCAGGGCCTGGGCGCGGCCATGATGACCCCGCAGACGATGACGTTCATCACCCGCATGTTCCCCGCGCAGCGGCGCGGGGCCGCCATGGGCGTCTGGGGCGCGGTCGCCGGCGTGGCAACGCTGGCCGGGCCGATCATCGGCGGCGTGCTGGTGGACACGCTGGGCTGGGAATGGATCTTCTTCGTCAACGTCCCCGTGGGACTGCTGGCCATGTGGCGGGTCTGGGGCAAGGTCCCGCAGCTGCCCCGGCACAGCCACAGCTTCGACTGGCTGGGCGTGGCGCTCTCCGCGGTGGCGATGTTCCTGATCGTCTTCGGCATCCAGGAGGCCAACACCTACGACTGGGGCACCATTGCCGGGCCCGTGACCGTCTGGTCCCTGATCATCGCCGGGGTCATCGTGCTGGTGGCGTTCGTCGTCTGGCAGCACTTCAACCGGAGCGAGCCGCTGCTGCCGCTGGGCCTGTTCCGCAACGCGAACTTCTCGCTGGCCAACGTGGCCATCACCGCGATGGGCCTGACGATCACGGCGATGAGCTTCCCGATGATCCTGTACCTGCAGTCCGTGCGCGGGATGTCGCCGACGATGTCGGCGCTGATGATCGCGCCGATGGCCGTGGTGTCCGGCGTGCTGGCGCCCTTCGCCGGGCGGATGACCAACAAGATCGACCCCAAGCTGCTGGCCGTGCCGGGGTTCCTGCTCTTCGGCGGTGGGATCGTCGCCTACGGGCTGCTGCTGAGTCCGGACGTGCCGTTCTGGGTCCTGCTGCTCCCGCCGGTGGTGATGGGCATCGGCAGCGCCGGCATCTGGCCTTCCGTCTCGCTGACCGCCACCCGCGACCTGGGCCAGGCCGACGCCGGCGCCGGTTCCGGGGTCTACAACACCACCCGCCAGGTCGGGGCGGTCCTGGGCTCGGCACTGATCGCCTTCCTCATGGAGGCCCGCATCAGCGTCGAATCCACCGCGGTGCTAGAATCGATGCCGCACTCCGGCGACGCGGGAGCCGCGACGGGGGCGGGATCGGAGGCCACCATGGGCCAGGCGATCCCGGAATTCCTGCACGGGGCCTTCTCCACGGCGTTGGGCCAGTCGCTGCTGCTGCCGGGCCTGGTCGCCGTGTTCGCCGCCCTGGTCTGCCTGTTCTTCCGGCGCCCGGCCGCGTCCACCCCGCCCCGCGGCTGAGCCGGCCCCGTGGCCGGGTCCGCCGCGTGCTAGATTCACCGGCATGGACCAGCCAGTAGCCGTGCCCGAAGCCGCCCTGCGGCTGCTCGTCGAGCGTGGCTTCGACGCCACCAGCGTGGACCAGCTCGCCGAGGTCCTCGGGATGAGCCGCAGCACGTTCTTCCGCCGGTACGGTTCCAAGGAGGACATGGTCTTCGCCGACATGGACGGGGTCATCGAGGCGGTGCACGCCGTCCTGGCCGCGCCGGGCCGCGGGCTGGAGGACCGGGTGGCCGCTGCGGCGCTGGCGGTCTTCGACCACCACCTAAGCCGCCGCGGGGCTTCCCTGCTGCGCTTCCGCCTGCTGCGCGAGGTCCCCGCCCTGCGCGACCGCGAACTGGTCAGCACCCACCGCTACGAACGGGCCTTCCGGCACGGGATGCGCGCCGCCCTCGGGGTCGAGCCCGGCATGGATGCGGCCAACCTGGCTATCACCGCCTATGCCGCCTCCGTCGTTGCGGTGCACAACGCGTTCCTGCGCAGCTGGCTGACCGCGCAGGACGACGGCTTGCGGACCCGGCTCGCCGCGGAACTCGCCGCGCTGGCGGCGCTGCACCGCCCGCGGCTGGAGGGGACCGGCGCGGACCCGGGCCTCGGGGCAGCCCAGCCGGGCCCCGCCGTCGTCGTCACGGTCTCCACGTCCGGCGCCGGGACCGATGCGGTCCTCGCCGCCGTCCGCCACGCGCTCGAGGGGCAGGACCACTCCGCCTGACACTGGGTGTCTTGACGTGGAACTCGGTTTCAGAGATGCTGGGGGGAAACACCCCGATGACCGTCGGTGCCCGCACGCCCGGCCAGGTCGAGCCGAAGGACATCCCGTGAGCACTCCGCAAACCACCCCCGCGACCGGATCCCCCTCGGCCGGATCCGGCCCTGCCGAATCCCCGCTGGCCGAACCCCCGCTGGCCGAACCCCCGCTGGCCGAATTCCCCCTGGGCGTCGTCGAACCGGAGTACCAGCTCTGGGGCGAGGTCGACGTCGACCCGGCGGGCCTCTTCGGCGAAGAGGCCATCCCGGCCGCGGACCGCGCCTACTGGGACCGCGCCCGCCGCTTCGGGCTCGAGGAGGTGCGCCCGGTCATCGACGACTACTGGGACCGCTCGGACTACCCCTTCCAGCTGGCCACGCGGCTGGGCGAACTGGACCTGCTGCGCGACGGCATCGACGTCGAGGGCTACCCCGCGATGAGCACCCTGGCCGCCGGGCTGGTCAACATGGAGCTCTCGCGCGCCGACGGCTCCGTGGGCACCATCGGCGCCGTGCAGGCCGGACTGGCGCTGCGCTCGATCGCCTACTGCGGCTCCGAGGAGCAGGTCGCCCGGTGGGTCCCGCAGCTGGCCCGCGCGGAGGTCCTGGGCGCCTTCGCGCTGACCGAGCCCACCCACGGCTCGGATTCGGTGTCGCTGGAGACCCGGGCGACCCGCGTCGACGGCGGATACGTGCTCAACGGCGAGAAGAAGTGGATCGGGAACGGCTCCACCGGCGGCATCACCGTCGTCTGGGCCCGCGACGACGAGGGAAGCATCCGCGGGTTCATCGTCCAGCAGGAGTGGAAGGGCTACACCGGCACCACGATTCCCGGCAAGCTCAGCCTGCGGGCCATCTGGCAGGCCCACATCCGGATGGAAAACGTCTTCGTCCCCGACTCGCACGTCATGCCCGGGGCGAACTCGTTCAAGGACACCTCCAAGGTCCTCTTCGCCACCCGGCTCGGTGTGGCCTGGTCCGCCGTCGGCCACGCCATGGCCTGCTACGAGTCGGCCGTGCAATACGCCTCCCAGCGCACCCAGTTCGGCCGGAGCCTGGCCTCCGCCCAGGTGGTCCAGGAGCGGCTGGCCCGCATGCACTCGGAGCTGGCGACCATGCAGCTGATGGTCATGCAGATGACCCATCGCGAGGAGCGCGGCGAGCTCTCCCCCGTGCAGGCCTCGCTGGCCAAGTACACCTGCACGCGCACCGCGCGGCAGATCGCCTCCAATGCCCGCGACCTGCTCGGCGGCAACGGCATCCTGCTCAAGAACCGCGTCGCGCGCCACCTGGCGGACATCGAGGCCGTGCACACCTATGAGGGCACCGAGACCGTCCAGGCGCTGATCATCGGGCGTTCGATCACCGGCGTCTCGGCCTTCAACAAGTAGCGGCACAGCAGCCGCGGGATGCTCACGACCGCAGGAACGGCAGCATTTCGGCCAGCACCTCGTCCGGCGGGAACAGCGTCGAGCCGTGGGTCCTGCCTTCCAAGGGCACGAACCGGGCGTCGGGCATCAGCTCGGCGGCCCGACGCGAGTCCAGGTAGCGCTCCCGGTCGCGGGTGCCGGCCAGCAGCAGGGCAGGCAGGTCCAGCTCCGGCAGCACCGATTCGTCGAGCCCGGGTTCGGCCTCGGTCCGCTCGAAGTAGGCCACCAGCGCCCCTGGATCGTTGGCCATGAACGCGGCCCGGGTCTGCGGGTCCAGCCGCTGCCCGTCGACGAAGGCCTGCATGCCGCCGGTGCGCAGGGCATCGAGGTAGCCGTCGAAGAACACCTTCGCGACCTGCCCGGACTGCGGGCGGAACGTCCCGCCGAGGGTCACCATCTTCTGCACCCGCTCCGGGGCCGTCGCCGCCAGCGAGAAACCGACCCGCGCACCGAAGGAATACCCAACGACGGCGGCACGTGCCAGGTCCGCGGCGTCGAGCACCGCGACGACGTCGGCCACCAGCAGGTCCATCGCATACGCCGCGCTCTCGCGGGGCTTGGCGCTGCGGCCGTGGCCGCGCAGGTCGATCCGAACCACGGTGAACCCGTCCAGCGCCTTCACGTAGCCCAGGCCGCGCCAGATCGCCCGCGAGAGGGCCGAGCCGTGCAGCAGGACGACGGCGGGTCCCGTCCCGGAGATGTCGTAGGAGATGGTCGTCCCGTCCAGGGCGTTGCGTGTTTCGGCGTTGCGTGTTTCGGCCATGGGATCAGGGTATCGCCGCCGGCACCAGACACCCGCCGGCATCGGCCAGGGCATCCGGACCGGCATCGTGCCGATCGTATTCAGCAAACGCCAAGCTTCGGACGCTACAGTACTTAAGTACCTCATGAAGGTGCGAGTGATGAGAGCACCGGCTGGATGATCGATGATTCCCCCCAACTATCGACCAGCCGGTGCTCGTCTCGTTAACCCGTGTCGTTAAGCCATCACCGCCCCAGGGCTCGGCCGTCCCCTCGACAGGCCCCCGGTTCGGGGCGAGACTGGGAACATAGGAGCATCAAGTCCTAGGAGCATCAACGAGGGAGGACCCCATGAGCGAGAACCCGTTCGCGCAACCCGACGCAGGCGAAGCCGTCGACCCCGAGGACACCGAGACCGACGCCGCCAAGGCCACCCGGGCCCGGCACGACCACGACGACGAGCGGGTCGACGAGTGGGAGGAGGAATCCTTCCCGGCCTCCGATCCGCCGTCGAACTACTGAGCGCCGACCGGCCTCCCTGGACCAGTCCCCGACCGTCCCCGCCAGCTCCCACGGAGCTGACACGGGACGCACAGGTGGTTCCAAGGATCGCTGGTTAGGCTGGTGGAACCTTCTCAAAGGTGCGAGTGATCAGAAGCACCGGTTATAGCGGTTTGTCGCCTCCTTGTCCGCTATGGCCGGTGCTTCACCCGTTAAGCGGGCGGCCCGGATCGCGTCGCCGGGTCTCCACCCGGCGGACGCCCGCAGTAGCCTGAGGTCCATGGCAGCCCCCACTTCCCCGCACATCGTCGTCATCGGTTCCGGCGTCGCCGGTGCCTCCACCGCCTTCGCCCTGGCCCGCTCCGGCGCCCGCGTGGACATCGTCGACGCCCGGCTGGACGGCTCCGCCACCCCCGCCGGAGCCGGCATCATCATGCCCTGGGCCTCCTCGCACGGCACCGGCGCCTTCTACGACCTCTATGCCGCCGGCGCCGAATACTACCCGCGGCTGCTCGCCGAGCTGGCGGCGGTCGGCGTCGCGGACGTCGACTACCGCGTCACCGGCGGACTGATCGTCAACGATGACGCCGAACTCCTGCGCACGACGGCGGAGCGCCTCTCCGCACGCATCTCCGCTTCCGCGGTGGCCGGGACCCTGCGCCGCGTCGACGCCGACGAGGCGCACGCGCTGTTCCCTCCCCTGCGCCCCGGGCTCTCCGGCCTACACCTGTCCGGCGGCGCCCGGGTGGACGGGCGTTCCCTGCGCAGCGGCCTCCTGCGCGCGGCGGCAGCCTGTGGGGCCGGGGCCATCGAGGCCACCGCCCGGCTGGCGCCGCCCACCACGTCCTCCGGCGTCCCCACGGTGCTCGCCGGCGAGCTCACCCTGGCACCGGACGCGGTCGTCGTCGCCGCGGGCGTGTGGACCGACCAGGTCCTGGCCCCGCTGGGAGTGGGCACCGGCGTCGTGCCCCAACGCGGGCAGATCCTGCACCTGCGCGCCGACGGGCACACCACCGACGACTGGCCCAGCGTCCACCCGCTCTCCGACGTCTACATGGTCTCCTTCGGTGGATCGCGCGTCGTCTTCGGGGCCACCCGCGAGGACGGCTCCGGCATCGACGTGCGCCGCACGGCCTCCGGCCAGCGCAGGCTCTACGACGGCGTGCTGGACCTGGCACCGGGCCTGGCCGAGGCGACCGTGCTGGAGACGCGGGTCGGCATCCGCCCCATGAGCCCGCAGGCCCTGCCCGTCGCCCGGCAGCTGGCCCCGGGGGTGTGGGCGAATGCCGGCTTCGGCCCCGCCGGGTTGACCATGGGGCCGCTGGTCGGCGAGCGCCTGGCCCGGGACGTGCTGGCGGCCACCGCGTAGCATGGGGCTGAACCCATCCGTCATCCCGTGAGGAGATCCGCCTTGGCCCAGGACATCCGTTTCGACCGCGCCTTTGAAGGCCACCGTCCATACACCGCCTCCGAGGACCGGTACGACTCGCTCGGCTACCGCAGGGTCGGCAACTCCGGCCTGCTGCTGCCGCCGCTGAGCCTGGGGCTGTGGTGGAACTTCGGGGACAACCGGCCGTTCGACACCCAACGCGAGGTCCTGCGCCACGCGTTCGACCACGGCATCACCCACTTCGACCTGGCCAACAACTATGGCCCGCCCTACGGCTCGGCCGAGGAGAACTTCGGGCGGATGCTGCGCACCGACTTCAAGGCGTACCGGAACGAGCTGGTCGTCTCCTCCAAGGCCGGGTACGACATGTGGCCGGGCCCGTACGGGAACTGGGCCTCGCGCAAGTACCTCATCGCCTCCGCCGAGGAGTCCCTGCAGCGACTGGGGCTGGACTACGTCGACATCTTCTACTCCCACCGCCCCGACTCGGAGACACCCATCGAGGAGACCGTCGGTGCCCTGGACACGCTGGTGCGCCAAGGCAAGGCGCTCTACGTGGGGATCTCCTCCTACTCCCCCGAACGCACCGCGGCGGCGAAGAAGGTCGCCGATGAGCTCGGCACCCCGCTGGTCATCCACCAGCCTTCCTACTCGATGCTCAACCGCTGGGTCGAGGACGGCCTGCTGGACACCCTCGCGAAGGCCGGCATGGGCTCGATTGCCTTCACCCCGCTGGCCCAGGGCCTACTCACCGGCAAGTACCTCGACGACAAGGACGCAGTCCCCTCCGGTGGGCGCTCCTCGCTGGCCGGGTTGACCGAAGAGAACCTGGGCAAGGCCCGTGAGCTGGCGAAACTGGCCGAACAGCGCGGCCAGACCCTGGCCCAGCTGGCCATCTCCTGGCTGCTGCGCGAGGGAGGGGTGACCTCCGTGCTCGTCGGGGCCTCCTCCACCCGCCAGCTCGACGAGAACCTCGCCGCCGTCGGCAACACCTCCTTCACCGCGCGTGAACTCGAGCTGGTTGACGGGATCACCAGCGGCGCCGACAGCGTGGATCTCTGGCGCCAGTTCTCCGACTCCTAGACCAGCCCAGAGGAATGGAGTCCAGGGCAGCCGCCCCGGTCCCGCCGTCGACGGGGGATCGCCGCGGTTCCGGTCCCCTGCACTGTTGGGCGGCCACCAAAATGTGCAGGTGCAGTGACCCGATTCACAAACCAGCGCATCCGGGACATGATGGTTTCGTGTGCCGCTCCACCGAGCGCGCCCCCTAGTTTCAACGAAGAGGAGTCAGGCAGTGACCACCACCGCCCCGCAGTCCAACCAGCCCGGTTACCGCGTGCTGAACCCCGCCACGGGCGAGGTCGTCGAGACCTTCGAAACCGCCACCGATGAGCAGGTCGGCGAGGCCCTGGCCGCCGCCCAGTCCGCGTACGAGTCCTGGGGTGCCATGCCCATCACCGACCGCGCGCCCATCGTCAAGCGCGTGGCCGAGCTGTTCACCGAACGCGCCGACGAACTGGCCGCCACGATCACCGAGGAAATGGGCAAGCCCTTCTCGGAGTCCAAGGGCGAGGCCGAGTTTTGCACCGACATCTTCAACTACTTCGCCGACGAGGGCCCGACCCTGGCCGCCGACCAGGAGATCAAGGCCATCGGCGGCGGGCGTGCGATGGTCCAGCGCCTGCCCGTCGGCCCGCTGCTGGGCATCATGCCGTGGAACTACCCCTACTACCAGGTCGCCCGCTTCGCTGCCCCGAACCTGATGCTGGGCAACACGATCATCCTCAAGCACGCCGAATCCTGCCCGCGCTCCGCCCTGGCCATCCAGAAGATCATGGACGACGCCGGTGTCCCGGCAGGTGCCTATGTGAACCTGTTTGCCTCGCACGAGCAGATCGCCGACATCATCGCGGACCCACGCGTCCAGGGCGTCTCCCTGACCGGGTCGGAACGGGCCGGCGCCATCATCGGCCAGCTGGCGGGGAAGAACCTGAAGAAGGCCGTTCTGGAGCTCGGGGGTTCCGATCCGTACGTGGTCCTGGACTCCGCCGACGTCAAGAAGGACGCCGAGCTGGCGTGGGCCACCCGCATCGAGAACACCGGGCAAGCCTGCAACTCCAACAAGCGCATGATCGTCATGGAGGACATCTTCGACGACTTCGTCGCGGGCCTCACCGAACAGGCGACCGGCCTGGTCCCGGGCGACCCTGCCACCGAGGAGGATGGCACCTTCGGTCCGCTGTCCTCCCGGGCCGCCGCCGAAGCCATCCACGAACAGGTCCAGGACGCCGTGGCCAAGGGCGCCACGCTCCACGCCGGTGGCACCTTGCACGAGGGACCGGCGTCGTACTACGCCCCCGCAGTCCTCTCCGGCATCACCGAGGACATGCGCGCCTACCGCGAGGAACTGTTCGGGCCCGTAGCCGTCGTCTACAAGGTCTCCTCCGACGAGGAGGCGCTCAAACTGGCCAACGACACCCGCTACGGACTCGGCGGGGCCGTCTTCAGCACTGATCCGGAACGCGCGGGCAAGCTCGCGCAGGGCCTGCAGGTCGGCATGGCCAACGTCAACGGCATCGGCGAAGGCGCGGATCTTCCCTTCGGCGGCGTCAAGCGCTCGGGCTTCGGCCGCGAACTCGGACCCCTGGGCATGGACGAGTTCGTCAACAAGCGCCTGTTCTACATCGCGGAATAGCGGGACCGCCCGTGGCGCTTCCCCTAGAGTGGAGACCATGACGATTGAGGCACTGTGATGAGGTCCCGGCTCTTCCGCGGACCGGACCGGCGGCCATCCGCCGTCTCCGCGGCCGCGGACCCTGCCGGAAGCCACGTGAGGGCAGCTGCCCTCGGACCCGCGGATGCCCGCGTGGCCCCGACGGACCGGGTCGCCCTGTTGTGGTCCAGCGCACTGGGACGCAGTTCCACCCGCGCCGGCCAGGTCCTGTTGCTGGTGGTCCTGGCCGGCGCGGCAATTTTCGGATTGGCCCGCGTGAGCCTGGTCGTCCTCCCGTTGCTGATCGCCCTGATACTCAGCAGCGCCCTGTGGCCCCTGGTGACGGGGATGCGCCGGGTTGTTTCGCCCCTGCTCGCCGCGTGGACCGTTTTCCTCGGATCGTTCGTCGTCCTCGGCGGCGTTGGCACCGCCATCGTCTTCGCCGTACGCGCCCAGTGGCCCGGGCTGGTCGACCAGGCCGTACAGGGCTTCCACCAGCTCCAGGGCATGGCCAAGGACCTGCCGTTCCAGATCAGCCAGAGCCAGATCGACGAGGGCGTGAAGACGGTCACCGATTTCCTGACCAGCAAGCAGTTCGGCGCCGGCGCCCTGAGTGGGCTCTCGGCGGCCAGCAGCTTCTTCACCGGGCTGGTCTTGCTGCTGGTCATCATGTTCTTCTTCCTCAAGGACGG
>DATNBS010000221.1:0-15792 GCA_035571895.1 Arthrobacter sp.
GGCCCGGTGCATCGTCGCCGTGCGGGGGCTGCACCGGTTCTGGGCCCTCGAGGGCCTGACGGCCGACAACCCGGCCGTCGACCTGCATCCGCCGGCGACCGGGCAACGGCTACCCAAGGCCATCAGCATCGCCGAGGTCTCCGCACTGCTCGAATCGGTCCCCACCGATACGCCGGCCGGGCTGCGCGACCGGGCGCTGTTGGAATTCCTCTATTCGACCGGGGCCCGCATCAGCGAGGCCGTCGGGCTCGACGTCGACGACCTGCACCTGGAACGCCCCGCCGACGGACCCGCCGTCGTCCGGCTGTTCGGCAAGGGCTCCAAGGAGCGCGTGGTGCCGCTGGGGTCCTACGCGGCCGAGGCGCTGGAGGCCTACCTGGTCCGCGGCCGGCCCGGCATGGCCGCCAAGGGGCAGGGGACTCCGGGCTTGTTCCTGAACCGGCGCGGCGGACGGCTGAGCCGGCAGTCGGCCTGGTCCGTGCTGAAGGCCGCGGCTGAACGCTCCGGCATCGGCAAGGACGTCTCCCCGCACACGCTGCGCCACTCCTTCGCCACGCACCTGCTCGAAGGCGGAGCCGACGTGCGCGTGGTCCAGGAACTGCTGGGCCACGCCTCGGTGACCACCACGCAGGTCTACACGATGCTCAACGCCCAGACCCTGCGCGAGGTCTACGCCGCCGCCCATCCCCGGGCCCGTGGCTGAGTCCGCGGCCGCGGGCCAGCCGGGGACCGCCGTCGTGCTCTGCCTGCTCCTGCGGGGCGCGGGCACGCGCCGTGAGGTCCTGCTGGGGCACAAGCTGCGCGGCTTCGGGCACGGCAAGTTCGTGCTGCCCGGTGGCAAGATCGAGCCGGGGGAGCGGGCCGTGGATGCCGCCGTGCGCGAGCTCGAAGAGGAGACCGGGCTCGTGGCCGAACCCGCGGACCTGGCCGATGTCGCCACCATCCGCTTCACCTTCCCGGCCAGCCCGCTCTCCGACATGCACTGCACCGTGTTCCGGGCCGCGGTCTTCAGCGGGACGGCGGCCCCCTCCGACGAGCTCGAGCCGGTGTGGCATCCGGTGGACCGGCTACCGGTGGAGCACATGTGGGACGATTCACCGCGCTGGCTGCAGCCGTTGCTGCACGGCGGGGAACTGGACGCCGAGGTCGTGCTGGCCGAGGACAACCTGGCGGTGGCCCGCTACACCGCGGGACCGCGCCCCGGGCCCCGGGCTCCCGGCGCCGGCCCGACGCCCGGACCCACTCCGTCCACGCCCTGACGGCGCCCGGACACGACACCGTCCGGAGACGGCACCGCCCGGACACGACGGCGCCCGCGGCGGGTGCCGCGGGCGCCGGTGGGGCCGTGGTGCCGGGAAGGCCCGACGGGCTCAGAGTTCGCGCTGCTCGGGGCCGTTGTAGGCCGAGAGCGGGCGGATCAGCGCGTTGTTGGCGCGCTGCTCCATGATGTGCGCGGTCCAGCCCGAGATCCGCGAGGCGATGAACAGCGGGGTGAACATCTGGGTGTCGAAGCCCATCAGGTGGTACGTGGGCCCGGCCGGGTAGTCCAGGTTCGGCTTGATGTTCTTCGCCTCGCCCATGGCGGTCTCGAGCCCGTCGTAGAGGCCCAGGATCTCGTCGCGGCCGAAGTACTCGATCATTGCATCCAGCGCCGCCTTCATGGTGGGCACGCGCGAATCGCCGTTCTTGTAGACGCGGTGGCCGAAGCCCATGACCTTCTTCTTCGCGGCCAGGGCCTCCTCCATCCACGTTTTGGCGCGCGCGGCGGCCTCGTCGCGGGATTCGTCCTTGCGGATGCCGATTTCCTCGAAGGTGTGCATGACCGCCTCGTTGGCCCCGCCGTGCAGCGGGCCCTTCAGCGCGCCGATGGCCCCGACGATGGCCGAATGCATGTCGGACAGGGTCGAGGTGATGACCCGCGCGGTGAACGTGGAGGCGTTGAAGGAGTGCTCGGCGTAGAGCACCATCGAGACGCGGAAGGCGTCCACGACCTCGGGCGCGGCCTCCTCGCCGTTGGTCATCCACAGGAAGTTCTGCGAGTAGTCCAGGTCCTCGCGCGGCTCGATCGGCTCCTGCTGCCGGCGGCGGCGCTGGTCGTAGGCCACGACCGCGGGGAAGCGGGCGAGCAGGGACTTGGCCTTCTCGAGTTCGGCCTCCGGGGACGAGTCCTCGGCCAGCGGGTGGTTCGCCCCCAGGACCGAGACTGCAGTGCGGGCGACGTCCATCGGGTGGCAGTCTAGCGGCAGCAGGTCCACCGCCGCCTTCACGTTCTCCTCCAGGGCCCGGTTGGCGCGCTCGTAGGCCACGAACTCCTGCAGCTCGTCGGCGCCGGGCAGCTCGCCGGTCCAGAGCAGCAGTGCGACCTCCTCGAAGCTCTTGGAGGCGGCCAGGTCCTGGACCGGGTAGCCGCGGTAGAGCAGCGAGTTGGTGTCCGGGTTCACCTTGGACACGGCCGTGTAGTCGACGACGACGCCGGCCAGGCCCTTCTTGATCTCGGTCTCGGTCTCGCTCATGGTTGCTGCTCCTTTGCACCCGCGGGAAGGTTTGCGTTGTTGCCGTCGATGTCCAGTCCGGGGACCTGGAAATTGAAGATCCCGGTATCGAAGCGGTTGTAGGCCTCGTAGTCCACCAGATCATACAACCGGGCCCGCGTCAGCATCTGGCCGACCTGGGCCTGCTGGGTGCCGTCGGCGGCAATGGCCTCCAGGACGCGTTCGGCAGCACCCATGGCGCTGCGCAGCAGGGTGACCGGGTAGATCACCAGTGCGACGCCGGCGTCGGCCAGGTCCTGGCGCGTGAAGAGGTCGGACTTGCCGAACTCGGTCATGTTGGCCAGTACCGGCACGTCCACGGCCCGGCAGACGGCCTCGAACTCCGAGAGGTCCTTCATGGCCTCCGGGAAGATGGCGTCCGCGCCGGCGTCGACCAGTGCCTTGGCCCGGTCGATCGCCGCGTCCAGCCCGTCGACGGCCCGGATGTCGGTCCGGGCCATGATCAGGAAGTTCGGGTCGCGCCGGGCATCGGCCGCGGCGGCGATGCGCTTGACCATGGTGTCCAGGTCGACGACGTTCTTGCCGTCGAGGTGCCCGCACCGCTTCGGGTTGAACTGGTCCTCGATATGGCAGCCGGCCAGCCCGGCGTTCTCCAGTTCCTGGATGGTGCGCGCCACGTTCATCGGCTCGCCGAAACCGGTGTCGGCATCGACGATGGCCGGCAGGTCGGTCATCCGGGCGATCTGCCCGGCGCGGGAGGCGACCTCCGTGAGGGTCGTCAGGCCGACGTCGGGCAGGCCCAGGTCGTTGGCGAGCACGGCGCCGGAGATGTAGACGCCGTCGAAACCCTTTTCGCCGATCAGCCGGGCCGAGAGGGGGTTGAACGCGCCGGGGAACTGGCGGGCGGTGCCCGGGACCAGCAGCTCGCGCAGCGTGCGCCGCTTGGCCTCGGGGGTGGTGGTGGAATACAGCATCTAGAACAGTCCCTTCGGTGCGGCGGCCGCGTCGATGACCCCGGGCGCGGCGACGATGTTCAGCTGGTCGAGTTCTCCGGCGGCCAGCTCCGGGAGGCGCTCGGCGGCGGCGATGAACCGGTCGATCTCCGCCGGCTCGACCAGGCCCTCGGCGAGGGTGCGGAACTTGGTGATGTACTGCTCCCGGGCGAACGGGCGGGCACCCAGCGGGTGGGCGTCGGCGACGGCGATCTCGTCGGTGATGACCGTGCCGTCCTGTAGGGTGATCTCCACCGAGCCGCCGAACGCCTTTTCGGAGATGTCCAGCGAGTGGTAGCGGCGGGTCCACTCGGGATCCTCCTCCGTGGTGACCTTGTGCCAGAGCTCGACGGTGTCGGGGCGGCCGGCGCGTTCGGGCGAGTAGGAGTCCACATGGTGCCAGGCACCGTCCTGCAGGGCAACGGTGAAGATGTACGGGATCGAGTGGTCCAGGGTCTCGCGCGAGGCGGTGGGATCGTACTTCTGCGGGTCGTTGGCGCCGGAGCCGATGACGAAGTGGGTGTGGTGGCTGGTCTTGATCAGCACGCTCGCCACGTTCGCCGGGTCCGTGGCCTCGGGGTGCTCGCGGTGCAGCTTGCGGGCCAGGTCGATCCACGCCTGCGCCTGGTATTCGGCCGAGTGCTCCTTGGTGTAGGTATCCAGGATCGCGCGCTTGGCCTCGCCGGCCTCGGGCAGCGGGACCTCGTAGGCGGCGTCGGGGCCGTCCAGCAGCCAGGCGATCACGCCGTCCTCGCCTTCGTAGATCGGCACCGGGGAGGTCTGCCCGCGCATCGCACGGTCGGCGGCCTCGACGGCCATCTTTCCGGCGAAGGCCGGGGCGTGGGCCTTCCAGGTGGAGATCTCGCCCTTGCGTGACTGGCGGGTCGCGGTGGTGGTGTGCAGCCCCTGGCCGACGGCCTGGAAGATGGTCTCCACGTCCAGGCCCAGCAGCGTCCCGATGCCGGCGGCGGCCGAGGGGCCCAGGTGGGCGACGTGGTCGATCTTGTGCGCGTGCAGGCAGATGGCCTTGACCAGGTCGACCTGGATCTCGTAACCGGTGGCGATGGCGCGGACCAGGTCCTTGCCGGAGGCGCCGGTGTGCTGGGCGACGGCCAGGATCGGCGGGATGTTGTCCCCGGGGTGGGAGTACTCGGCGGCCAGGAAGGTGTCGTGGTAGTCGAGTTCGCGCACGGCCACGCCGTTGGCCCAGGCGGCCCATTCGGGGGAGGCCTTCTCGGTGATCCCGAAGATCGAGGCGCCGTTGCCGCCCGAGCTTGGTGCGTGGGCCAGCGCCTGGGCGCGGGCGGCGATGATGGGGCCGCGATTCAGCGAGGCGATGGCCACCGAGGCGTTGTCGATCACGCGGTTGATGACCATGTCGGTGACCTCGGCGGTGACGTCGACCGGATCGGCGGCGACCACGGCGATCTTGTGCGCCAGCTGGTCCTCGCGGGGCAGGTTTTCCTCGGAGCGGTAGACGCGGACGGGGTGGTTGATCATGCGGTGGCCTCTTTCGGTAGGGCGTGGGATCTGATGTGGTCAAGGCTGTGGTGCAGGTGCAGCATCGTCGCGGCGGCGGCCAGCCCGGGGTCGCCGGTGGCGATGGCCCGGGCGATCTGCGCGTGTTCGCGCGCCGATTCCCGCAGGCGGTCCGGGGCGTCGTGGGAGAGTCGGCGGAGCCGGGCCAGGTGGACACGCAGGCCGTGCAGGGCCTGGGTCAGGTAGGCGTTGGCGGCAGCGTGCTCGATGGCGGCGTCCAGGCGGCCGGCCAGGGCGTAGTACGCGTCGCGCTCGGCCGGCGCGTCGAGCGCCTCGGCCGCCGCGTCGAAGTCCCGGGCGAGGTCCTCGAACTCCTCCGGGTCCCCGGTGCGCGCCGCGCTCCGGGCGGCTTCGACTTCCAGGGCGCGGCGCAGCGAGAACAAGTCGTCGACGTGGTCCAGCGAGACATCCGAGACGACGACCCCGCGGCCGCGTTGGGCCACGGCCAGGCCGTCGGCGGCCAGCCGGGAGAGGGCTTCGCGCAGCGGGGTGCGGGAGACGCCGAGGCGCTCGGCCTGTTCGACCTCCCCCAGCACGGTGCCCGGCGGCAGGGCCCACGAGACGATGTCCTGCCGCAGTGCCGCATAGGCCTTGTCGCTTGCCTTCATGCCGCAAGTGTATACAGAATGCCGGGGGAATGGCCATATCTGCCGCCGTTTTCCCCGGAAGGATCGTCGCTGATTCGGCCGTTGTGTATACAAACTCTTGAATTGATGTGATGCTCCCCCTAGAGTGAGCCCCATACCAGCCCGACGACGTGGGAGTCGCGATGACACCGGATTACCGACAGACGTATGCCGCCAGCACCGAGGATCCGGCCGCCTTCTGGCTCGAGGCCTCCGGGCTCGTGGACTGGGACACGGCGCCGAGCCGCGGGCTGGACGACTCCCGGGCCCCGTTGTACGGGTGGTACCCCGACGGCCGGCTGAACATCACGGTCAACGCACTGGACCGCCACGTCGCCGCCGGCCGCGGGGACCAGGCGGCGCTCATCTACGACTCCGCCGTGCTGGGCACCACCCGCACCTACACCTACGCCGAACTGCTGGAGGAGGTGGCCCGGTTCGCCGGGGTGCTGCGCGGGCAGGGCGTCGAGGCGGGGGACCGCGTCATCCTCTACCTGCCGATGATCCCGCAGGCGGCGATCGCCATGCTGGCCTGCGCCCGGATCGGCGCGGTGCACTCGGTGGTCTTCGGAGGCTTCGCGGCGAAGGAACTGGCGTCCCGCATCGACGACTGCCGCCCGACGGCGATCGTCACCGCCACCGGCGGGATCGAGCCGGCACGGCGGGTGGAGTACCTGCCCGCTGTCGCCGAGGCGGTGGAAACGGCCGCGCACCAGGTGGGCACCGTCGTCGTGCACCATCGGGACGGGTTCGACCACGACCGCGGCGAATTCGGCGGAACGGCCGCCGGATGGCACGACTGGAACGAACTGGCCGCGGCCGCCGAACCTGCAGGGCCCGTCGACGTGGCGGCCGGGGACCCGCTCTACGTGCTCTACACCTCCGGCACGACCGGCTCGCCCAAGGGCGTGGTCCGCGACACCGGCGGCCATGCGGTGGCGA
Organism: Arthrobacter sp.; assembly: GCA_035571895.1. Lineage (GTDB taxonomy): Bacteria > Actinomycetota > Actinomycetes > Actinomycetales > Micrococcaceae > Arthrobacter_H. The sequence goes on from DATNBS010000221.1 coordinate 6,592, forward strand.
TGGCCTGGTCGATGCGCAACATCTACGGGGTCAACGCCGGGGACACCATGTTCACGGCCTCCGATGTCGGCTGGGTCGTGGGCCACTCCTACATCGTCTACGGCCCGCTGATCGCCGGGGCCACCACCGTGCTCTACGAGGGCAAGCCGGTCGGGACGCCCGATGCCGGGGCCTTCTGGCGCGTCGTCGCCGAGCACCGGGTCGACGTCATGTTCACCGCCCCGACGGCCCTGCGCGCGATCCGCAAGGCCGACCCCGAGGCCGGTCTGCTGACCCGGTACGACACCTCCCGGCTGCGTGCGCTCTTCGTGGCCGGCGAGCGCCTGGACCCCGACACCTTCGACTGGGCCGGACGGGTGCTTGGGGTGCCGGTGGTGGACAACTGGTGGCAGACCGAGACCGGCTGGCCCATCGCGGCCAACCCGCTGGGCCTGCAGGAGCTGCCGATCAAGGCCGGCTCGCCGACCGTCCCGGTCCCCGGCTACCACGTGCGGATCCTCGACGCGCTCGGCGACCCCGTCGGCACGGGGGAGGAGGGCAACATCGCCCTGGAGCTGCCGTTGCCGCCCGGCACGCTGCGCACCCTCTGGGGCAACGACGAGCGCTACCGCACCGCCTACCTCGAGCAGTTCCCGGGGTTTTACGCCACCGGCGATTCCGGCTACCTGGACGAGGACGGCTACCTGTTCGTCATGGGCCGCACCGACGACGTCATCAACGTGGCCGGGCACCGCCTGTCCACCGGGGCGATCGAACAGGTCCTGGGCTCCCACGCCGCCGTGGCCGAATGCGCGGTCATCGGCGTCGCCGACGAGCTCAAGGGCCAGCGGGCGTGCGGCTTCGTGGTGCTGAAATCGGGGGTCGAGGCCACCGAGGAGCAGCTCGCCGCCGAGCTCGTGGCCCTGGTGCGCCAGAAGATCGGCCCCGTCGCCGACTTCCGCCACGTCCGGGTGGTGGACGCGCTGCCCAAGACCCGCTCGGGGAAGATCCTGCGCAAGACCATGCGCCAGATCGCCGACGGCAAGGCCTACTCCGTGCCCTCGACCGTCGAGGACCCGGCCGTCATCGAGGCCCTGCTGCCGTTCCTGCGCGCCTCCTGAACGCTTCCGGGGCACCCCTCGGGAACCGGCCCCGAACGGAATAGTCTGCTGCTACCCGGCCGCCGTCCGGGATCACCGGCCCGTGGCCGAGGCCGCGGGATCCACGCCGTGACCAACGCCTTTGGCTTCGGCGGGCAGAACTGCGTGGTGGCCTTCTCCCCGGTCGCCTGGCCCGTGGCCCTCGGCCCGGCACAGGGGACCGGGGCCGGACCGCGGGCAAAACGACAGCCGGGACCGCGGCTACTTCCAGCGGTATTCGTATTCCGGCCGACCCGGGGTGCCGTGCCGCGGGGACTTGACGGCCTGCTCCAGCCCCGCCAGGTACTCCAGGTACCGTCGTGCGGTCACCCGGGACAGCTCCAGCCGCTCGGCCACCTCCGTGGCCGAAAGGGCGCCGTCGGCGGACCGCAGCTCGCGGGAGATCGCCGCCAGCGTTTCCTCCAGCAGCCCCTTGGGCAGCCGTGTCGGCCCGACCGTGCGCAGGGCCGCCAGGGCGTTGTCGATCGAGGCCTGCGTCGCCGGGCCGCCCTCGTCGGCGAGGTTGAGCCGGAACCGCCGGTGGTTCTCCAGCTTCTCGCGGAAGGTCGCGAACGTGAACGGCTTGATCAGGTACTGCGTCACCCCCGCCGACAAGGCCGTCTTGACCACGTACAGGTCCCGCACGGCCGTGATCGCCATGATGTCCACCGTGTATCCCCGCCCGCGGATCCGCCGGGCGACATCGAGGCCGTGCAGGTCACCCAGGTTCATGTCCAGCAGGACCAGGTCCACCGGCTCGGGGCCGCCGGCCGCCTCCTCCAGCCGGGCCAGTGCCGCGTTGCCGGTGAGCACCACCGCGTCGACGCTGTAGCCGGGGACCCGGCGCACGTAGTCGGAGTGCGCCTGCGCGGTCAGGGGCTCGTCGTCGACGACCAGGACCCGCAAATCGCGTTCACCGGGCATCGCCGGCACCTCCAGGGGTTTTCATGCCGGGAACCTGCGGCACCAGGGGCAGGGTGACCGTGAAGATCGCCCCGCCGTCGGATTCCACCTCGAGGGTACCGCCCAGCCGGGCCACGGCCTGCCGGACCAGGGCCAGACCCAGGCCCCGGCCGCCCGGGGCATCCCCGCCAGCCTTCGACGAGGCGCCGAGGCGGAAGATCCCGTCCAGGTTGTCCGTGTCCACGCCCGGACCCGAATCGGCCACGGAGATGATCAGCATGCCGTCGGCGGCCGAGAAATCGGCCCAGACGCTGCGCTGCTCGGACGCGGCGGCCGCGTCGAAGGCGTTGTCCAGCAGGTTGCCCGTCACGGTGACCAGGTCCCGGGCGTCCACCGAGCCGGGCAGCAGGTCGCCGCTGGCCGTGATGGTCAACCGGATGCCCCGCTCGTGGGCCTGGGCCGCCTTGCCGATCATCAGCGCCGTGAGGAACGGCTCGTCGATGGACTGCACGAACTCGTCGGTCAGGCGCTGCGATTCCTGCCGGTCCTGGACGGCGAATTGCAGGGCCTCCTGCTCCCGGCCGAGCTCGATCATCGTGGCCACCGTGTGCAGCCGGTTGGCGTGCTCGTGCGTCTGGGCCCGCAGGGCCTCGGACAGCGTCTTCATCGACTCCAGCTCCCCGGCCAGGGCCTGCAGTTCGGTGTGGTCGCGCAGCGTGGCCACCGTCCCCAGGTAGCGGGACGTCCCTTGGCCCGGGCGGTTGCCCCGCCGCAACGACGGGGCCCAGCGGAACGGGAAGCGGGCGGTGGGCCCGGCGTCGGGCTGGGTGGCCCGCTGCTGGCTGATCACCAGGATGCGCTCCCGGGTCAGGTGGATCTCGTCGGTGGCCCGCCGCCCGGAGGCGAAGAGGTCCGCAACGGACTCGGGCAGGCCCAGCCCGGAGACCGGAACCGGCTTCAGGGCACCGGCCGGCGGCAGGCCCAGCAGGTCGGCCGCCTGGTCGTTGTAGAGCACCAGGCGGCCCTTCTCGTCGATGAGCACCAGGCCCTCGCGCAGCGAATGCAGCGCCGAATCGTAGTAGGCGAAGAAGCTGCGCAGTTCCTCCGGACCGTAGCCGAGCGTGACGCGGCGCAGGTACCGGCTCAGCAGCCACGAGCCGGCGCCCCCGAGGACGACGGCGGCGGCCGCGACCCAGAGGATCGCCGGCAGGGAGGCGGCCTGGGCCAGGGACAGGGTCTCGAGGGTGATGCCCACGGCGACCATGGCGACCACCGTGCCGTCGTCGTCGAACACCGGCGCGATCGCGCGGACCGAGGGCCCCAGCGTCCCGGAATACTGCTCGACCTGGCTCTTCCCGGCCAGGGCGCTGTCGATGCTGCCGATGTAGTGCCGGCCCAGCTGCTCGGGGTTCGGATGGGTGTAGCGCGTGCGGTCCGGGGCCATGATGGTCACGAAGTCCACGTGGGCCATGGCGTTGACTTCCCGCGCGTACGGCTGCAGGAGCGTCGAGGGGTGCGCCGAGGTGACCGCGGACTTCACGTACGGGTCGTTGGCCAGGGTCTCGGCGATGCTCAGGACCCGGTCGGCGGTGGCCTCGTGGGCCCGGGACTGGGCGTTGGCATAGCTGGTGGCGCTCAGGGCGGCGGTCACCACGGCCACGAGGAAGAGCTGGACCAGGAACAGCCGGGTGGCCAGCGAATAGGCGCCCCGAGGGGTCGCCGCCGGATGCGCCGTCGCTGCCATGCCGGTCCTCCCTTGCGTCCACCGTTAAGCGTCCCACGGCCGGCGGGGGTGTGAACAATATGAACGCAAGCGTGAGGGGCGTCACGTCCACGACCACCATGGAGGGGAAGCAGAACACCAATTCCAAGGAGTCGTCATGGCAGTGCAGCCAGGAGAACCCAAGCCCGCGATGGGCCCGAGCGGCGAAGGCCAACCGCCGGCACGCAAGAAGGACAGGACCCACTGGCTGTACATCATGGTCATCGTCGCGGTCGTGCTCGGGGCGGCCATCGGCCTGGTCTTCCCCGAAGCCGGCAAGTCGCTCAAGCCCCTGGGGACCGCCTTCGTGGCGCTGATCAAGATGATCATCGCCCCGGTGATCTTCTGCACCATCGTGCTCGGCGTCGGCTCCGTGGCCCGCGCCGCAACCGTCGGCAAGGTCGGCGGCCTGGCCCTGGGCTACTTCATCACCATGTCCACCTTCGCCCTGGCCATCGGCCTGGTGGTCGGCAACCTGATCCACCCCGGCGCCGGGTTGCACCTGCAGCCCTACAAGGCAGCCGCCGGAGGCTCGGACGGCGGATTCGTCGAGTTCCTGATGAGCCTGATCCCGGGCGACATCCCCGTGCTCCCCACCCTGGTCCTGGCACTGCTCGTCGGCTTCGCCCTGCAGTCCATGGGCAAGGCCGGTGAGCCGGTGCTGCACGGAATCCAGAACATCCAGGCCGTCGTCTTCAAGCTCATGATGATGATCATGTGGGCAGCCCCGATCGGGGCCTTCGGTGCCATCGCCGCCGTCGTCGGCGCCACCGGCTGGGCCGCCATCGGCTCGATGGCCATCCTCATGGGCGCCTTCTACCTGACCTGCGCGCTGTTCATCGTCGTGGTCCTGGGCGGCATCCTCAAGGCCGTCACCGGCCTGAACATCTTCGCCCTGCTGAAGTACCTGGCCCGCGAGTACCTGCTGATCTTCTCCACCTCCTCCTCTGAGTCGGCGCTGCCGCGCCTGATCGCCAAGATGGAGCACGCCGGGGTCTCCAAGCCGGTCGTGGGCATCACCGTACCCACCGGCTACTCGTTCAACCTGGACGGCACGGCCATCTACCTGACCATGGCCTCGCTGTTCGTCTCCACGGCCATGGGCATGCCGATGAACCTCGGCGAGCAGATCTCGCTGCTGGTGTTCATGATCATCGCCTCCAAGGGGGCCGCCGGCGTCACCGGGGCCGGGCTGGCGACCCTGGCCGCCGGGCTGCAGTCGCACCGCCCCGAACTGCTCGACGGCATGGGCGTCATCGTGGGCATCGACAAGTTCATGTCCGAGTGCCGTGCGCTGACCAACTTCACCGGCAACGCCGTGGCCACGCTGCTGATCGGCAAGTGGACCCGCGAGATCGACATGGAGCAGACCCGCGCCGTGCTCGCCGGCGAGCGCCCGTTCGACGAGCTCTCCCTGGAACCGGAGGCGCACGCCGCGCCGACGACCGCGACGGACCAGGCGGCTGCCGCGGCCGGGACCCGCTAGCCTCAACCCCGGACGATGCCGGTGCCGCCCACCCCGGGCGGCACCGGCGTCGTCCTTTCCCCCGGCGCGCGGGTCCGCTCCCGTGACGGGCGCAACCCTCGAGTTCAGCTTCAAGGTAAAGGCTCGCCGTTCCCCGGCAAACCTGCACGGTTGCGGGTCCGGACGGCGATAGCCTTGAGGCGAGGCAGTGAGACAGCAAGCAACGAACGGAAGTGTGGTTCATACCGTGAGCGAGGAAAAGGGTTCGAGGACTCGTACGGCCGGATTGCTGAAGGAGCCGCCGGCCCTCGGGCCGACCGGCCGACCCCTGACGGTGTTCCCGGAACCGCAGCCGCTCGACGGCCACGGCCCGGCACGCGTCATCGCCATGGTGAACCAGAAGGGCGGCGTCGGCAAGACCACCTCCACCATCAACCTCGCCGCCGCGCTCGCCGAATACGGGCGCAAGGTGCTGCTGGTCGACTTCGACCCCCAGGGCGCCCTCAGCGCCGGGTTCGGCACGAACCCGCACGAGCTGGACATCACCGTGTACAACGTGCTCATGGAGCGCAAGACCAGCGTCACCGACGCGATCCTGCACACCGAGATCGAGAACATCGACCTGCTGCCGGCGAACATCGACCTCTCGGCCGCCGAGGTCCAGCTGGTCAACGAGGTCGCCCGGGAACAGGTCCTGGAACGGGCGCTGCGCAAGGTCTCCGACGACTACGACGTCATCCTCATCGACTGCCAGCCCTCGCTGGGACTGCTGACCGTCAACGCGCTCACCGCCGCCCACGGCGTGATCATCCCGCTGACCGCCGAGTTCTTCGCCCTGCGCGCCGTGGCGCTGCTGGTCGAGACCATCGACAAGGTCCAGGACCGGCTGAACCCGTCCCTGCAGGTCGACGGCGTCCTGGCCACCATGTACGACGCCCGGACCCTGCATTCGCGCGAGGTCATCGGCCGGCTCATCGAGGCGTTCGGCGACCAGGTCTTCGAGACCGTCATCAAGCGCACCATCAAGTTCGCCGACGCGAACGTCGCCGCCGAGCCGATCACCAGCTACGCCAGCAACCACCCCGGGGCCGATTCCTACCGGATGCTGGCCCGCGAGCTCATCAGCCGCGGCGGCGCCCCGTAATGACCGCGGCGGGCCAGGCGGACACCGCGCCGCCGTCCGTCGCCCAGGAAACGGAACCGGCCGGCGGCTTCGCCGTCTCGCTGGAGAACTTCTCCGGCCCCTTCGACGTGCTGCTGAACCTCATCGGCAAGCACCAGCTGGACATCACCGAGGTCGCCCTCGCGCAGGTCACCGACGAGTTCATCGCCTACCTGCGCGAGCTGCGCGGCACCGCGGGGGAGCGGGCCCTGGAGGAGACGACGTCGTTCCTGGTGGTGGCCTCCACCCTGCTGGACCTGAAGGCCGCCCGGCTGCTGCCCAGCGGCGAGGTCGAATCCGACGAGGACATCGCCCTGCTGGAGGCCCGGGACCTGCTCTTTGCCCGGCTGCTGCAGTACCGTGCGTTCAAGGCCATCGCCGGGCAGCTCTCCGAGCGCCTCGCCGAGGAGGGCGAACGGCATCCGCGCCGGGTGGCCGTGGACCCGGGCATCGCCGCCCTGCTGCCCGAGCTGGTGTTCACCACGAGCCCCGGGAAGCTGGCCGAACTGGCCCGACGGGCGCTGGAACCCAAGCCGGCCGAACCCGAGGGCGTCGGCGTCGAGCACCTGCACGCCCCCGCGGTGAGCGTGCGCGAGCAGGCCGGGATCATCGCCGCCCGGCTCGAGGCGGGCACGGCGGTCAGCTTCGCGGACCTGGTGGCCGACGCCGGGCAGACGCTGGTCGTGATCGCCCGTTTCCTGGCCCTGTTGGAAATGTTCCGCGACAAATATGTTGGATTCGAGCAGGACGGGCCGCTGGGCGAGCTGCGGGTGGGCTGGAACGCCGACGCCGGCCCCTGGCACCCCGACCGGGTCGCCGAGGAATACCAGGGCGCGTCCGCCGCGGACGCGGTGGCAGACGAGATGCAGGAGGAGGGCCCATGACCGGGGACGACGACGGTGCCCCCTTCGGGGTGGCCGGGCTGCCCGGGGGACTGCGCGCCGCCATCGAGGCGGTGCTCATGGTCGCCGACGAGCCGGTGGCGGTCCCGCGGCTGGCGGAGGTGCTCGAGGCCGAACCGGCGGCGGTCGAGACCCTGCTGGGGGAACTGCGGCAGGACTACGCGGCGCACCACGGGTTCGAACTGAGGGAACTGGCCGGCGGCTGGCGGGTCTACTCCAAACGTGACTTTGCTCCCGTCGTCTCCCGGTTCGTCCTGGACGGGGCCACGGCCCGCCTGTCGCAGGCAGCCCTGGAGACGCTGGCCATCATCGCCTACCGCCAACCCGTCTCCCGGGCCCGGATCGCGGCGATCCGCGGGGTGAACGTGGACTCGGTGGTGCGCACCCTGGGCATGCGCGGATTGGTCGTCGAAGAGGGCACCGATCCGCAGTCCGGAGCCGTGCTGTACCGGACCACCCCGTATTTTCTGGAAAGATTGGGGGTAGACAGCTTGGCGGACCTCCCGCAGCTCTCGCCCCACCTACCCGGCCTGGACGACCTCGAGCACTTCGACGACGTCCCGTTCTAGGCCGCCACCACCGGCAGCAGCAACGAAGGAATCGACATGAACCAGGGATCCAATTCAGGCGCAGGCCGCGGCAACCAGCGCCGGTCCACGCCCGGCCAGGGTGCCGGCCGCGGTGCAGGTTCAGGCCGTGGCGCCTCCGGGGGCAAGCCCGGTGCCGGCGCCGGCCGCCAGGGTGGAGCGGGCAAGGGCGGCAAGTCCGGCGGCAGTTTCGGAGCCAAGAAGCAGGGCCCGGCCAAGGGCGGCCGGCAGGGCGGTAAGCCGCAGGGTCCGCAGGCTTTCGGCGGCGAGCGGTTCGGGCGCAACCTCGGACCGGTGAAGCAGAACCGCCCGGCACCCCAAAGCCGCACCACCCCGCGCACCGATGCCGGCCAGGACCAGGACGGCGTCCGCCTGCAGAAGGTCCTCGCCAATGCCGGGGTCGCCTCCCGGCGGGTGAGCGAGGAGATGATCACCGCCGGCCGCGTGGAGGTCAACGGCGAAGTCGTCACCGAACTTGGCGTCCGCGTGGATCCCGGCGCCGTGAGCATCCACGTCGACGGCATGCGCATCCAGCTGAACGAGACCATGCGCTACTACGTCTTCAACAAGCCCCGCGGCGTCGTCTCCACCATGGAGGACCCGGAGGGGCGCCCCTGCGTCAGCGACTACCTGCGCAAGAAGAGCGAACGCCTTTTCCACGTCGGCCGGCTCGACGTGAACACCGAGGGGCTGCTGCTGCTGACCAACGACGGCGAACTGGCCAACCGCCTGACGCACCCCTCCTACGAGATCCCCAAGACCTACCTGGTGCAGGTCCCCGGGCCCATGGCCCACGGCATCGGCGCCCAGATGAAGGAAGGCATCGTCCTCGAGGACGGCATCGCCTCGGTCGATTCGTTCAAGCTGGTGGACTCCACCCCGGGCAAGGTGCTGGTCGAGGTGGTCCTCCACTCCGGGCGCAACCGCATCGTCCGCCGGCTCTTCGACGCCGTCGGCCACCCGGTCAAGCGGCTGGTGCGCGTGCAGATGGGGCCCATCAAGCTCGGCGACCAGAAGCAGGGGACCATCCGCCAGCTCGGCCAGCACGAAGTCGGCCACCTGCTCTCCCGCGTGGGCATGTAGCCGATGGGGGCCACGCACCTCGCCGGCCCGGTCCTGGTGGTCGGCACCGGCCTGCTCGGAACCAGCATCGGCCTGGGCCTCAGCCGCCTGGGCCTGTCCGTGCTGCTCTCGGACACCTCGCCGACCGCCCAACAGGTCGCCCAGGACATCGGCGCCGGAACGATCCACGTGCCGGGATCCTCCCCGGAGCCCACCCTGGTCGTGGTTGCCGCCCCGCCG
>DATNBS010000222.1:0-7071 GCA_035571895.1 Arthrobacter sp.
ATCCCTCGGGAGTCGCCGCGCTGTGCACGATCATCGACGGGGAGCCGCAGGGCATCGTCGCCTCCTCGTTCACCGTCGGGGTCTCCATGGATCCGCCGCTGGTGATGTTCGCCGTGCAGAACACCTCCCGCACATGGCCGATTGTCCGGGGGGCCGGCCGGATTGGCGTCTCGGTCCTGGGCGAGGGGCACGATGGCGTCTGCCGGCAGATCGCCTCGAAGTCCGGGGACCGCTTCGCGGGGTTGCGCCTGGACTCCACGGACGACGGCGCCCTGTTCCTGCACGAGGCCGCCCTGTGGCTCGATTGCAGCGTCGAACAGGAGATTCCTGCCGGGGACCACCATGTCGTGTTGCTGCGCGTGCACGGCCACGCCACCCACGACGGCGCCCACGCACCGCTGGTCTTCCACGGCTCGGCCTTCCGGACGCTGAAAGCCGAGGCGTTCGTCTAGCTCCGCTGCCGTTTCACCTGCCGCGCAGCGAATCCACGTATTGCTTGGCCTCGAGCAGGCCGATGCCCGTGTCGCGACGGATCTTCCGGATGGCCGCCACGGGGTTTCCGCCGCGGACGAGTTGCAACACCTTTTCGTAGTCGGGGTTGGACATCGGCCCCGGCGCGGCGCCTGGGTGCCCGGCCGTGGAGCTCTGTCCCGTGCGTCCCGGGGAGCGGCTGGCTGCTTGGGCGGCACGTGCGGTCGTGGCGGCCCGGAGCTTCTCCGCCTTTTGGGCATCGAGTTGCCGTTGGCGCGCCGCGGCGTCATTGAGCCGGGCGATGTATTGCTCCGCCTCACTCGCCCGGGCCGGACGGGTGGTGAAGACCCACGACAGGGCACCGAAGACAACGAGCAGGACCACGGCGGTGATGATGACGACGAGGACGGCCCCGCCATTGGCCTCTAGCATGTCTCCTCCTGGATCGCCGCCCGCCGCCGCACTGCCGGCTCCCTCCCCATCATGCCACCGTGGGCAGGTGCCGGGGAGGGCGGTTCACCCTGCGGAGGACTGTGCCACCATGTAGCGGTACCCCCGCACGATGAGTTCGCGCAGGACGGCCAGGTCGACGTCGCCGAGCTGGTTGACGTACAAGCAGGACGCCCCCACGCGGTGCTTGCCGAGCCCGCCCAGCAGGTCCGCCGCACGGGGCTCTGCGGTGAGCCCGTAGAACGACAGCGAGGCCTTGCGGGGGGAGAACCCGACAGCCGGGGTTTCTGCTTCCCGCCCGCTGGCGTTGCGGTAGCGGTAGGATCCGAAGCCGACGATCGTGGGCCCCCACATGACCGCCGGCTGCCCGGTGGATTCCTGCATGATCCCCAGGAGGGCCATCCCGTCGGCGCGGCGGACCGGGTGCTCAAGGGCCTCGATGAATGCCCGGGGATCGACGGCGGTCGGCAGGGTTTTCGGTGCTGGCATGGCGACAGTATGGCAGGGGCCCGAGGGGCCGACAAGATGGCAGCCCGTCCCGGTGGAAGCCGCGGGTGTCAACGTCGAGCGCTGTCGGCGGCGTGTCTGTGGAGAAACTGTCCCCACCTGTGGATAACCGCTGTGTACATCTCATCGGGGCAGGACGCAACCTGCAAGCAGGGGGTGAACGTTGGGGGAAAAAGTTCTTCCGCCCAAAGTTATCCACTCTTGTAATGCCTAGTCAGGCGCATAATTCCGGGTTTTGGACATGGTAATCCACAGCCTCGTCCCCAGTCTGTGCACACAACACGCCGCATAGCCCACAGGTTGTCCACACGACCTGTGGATAAGTCCCTTTGGTTCTGCCGTGGTTGGGCATAAGGTGGCAGGGTCCCCGGGTCCATCCGGGCCGCACTTCCCGCTCGGCAACCACCCCTCCACCGCTGCGCCGGCGGGCCGACATCGCTGGGATACTGGAGGGACGCGGCGGTGCCCGCTCCACCTGCACCGCGCCGAAAGGGAAGGAACCGGACGTGACGCTCACGCACACCGAACCAGGCTCATCGAATTCATCGGACATGGGGCGCACGCCCCCGCAGGACCTGGTCGCGGAGCAGAGTGTCCTCGGAGGCATGATGCTCTCCAAGGACGCCATCGCCGACTGCGTGGAGGTCCTGCGGGGCGTGGACTTCTACCGGCCGGCCCACGAGTCCATCTTCGAGGCCATCATCGACCTCTACGGCCGCGGAGAGCCCGCCGATGCCGTGACCGTCTCGGACCTGCTGACCAAGCGCGGGGAGATCTCCCGGGTGGGCGGCCCCGCCTACCTGCACACGCTGATCCAATCGGTTCCCACCGCGGCCAACGCCGGCTTCTATGCGGAGATCGTCCGTGAACGCGCCGTCCTGCGGCGCCTGGTGGAGGCCGGCACCAAGATCGTGCAGATGGGCTACAGCCAGGACGGCGAGGTGGACGCGATCGTCAACGACGCGCAGGCCCAGATCTATGCCGTCGCCGAGCGCCGCTCCGCGGAGGACTACGTCCCCCTGCGCGACATCATCGAGGGCACCGTCGACGAGATCGAGTCGGCCGGCCAGCGCGGGGAGGGGATGATCGGGGTCCCCACCGGACTGTACGAGCTCGACGAGCTCACCCAGGGCCTGCACGGCGGCCAGATGATTGTCGTCGCTGCGCGCCCCGCGGTCGGCAAGTCGGTCTTCTCCCTGGACATCGCCCGCTCCGCGGCGATCAAGAACAACCTGACCACCGTGGTCTTCTCCCTGGAGATGGGACGCAACGAGATCGCCATGCGACTGCTCTCCGCCGAGGCCAGCATCGGCCTGCAGGACCTACGCAAGGGCACCATCAAGGACGAACAGTGGGGCAAGATCGCCACCACGATGGGGCGGCTGAACGAGGCGCCGCTGTTCATCGACGACTCGCCCAACATGTCCCTGATGGAAATCCGCGCCAAGTGCCGCCGGCTGAAGCAGCGGCACGACCTCAAGCTCGTGGTGCTGGACTACCTGCAGCTGATGAGCTCGGGCAAGCGCGTGGAATCACGCCAGCAGGAGGTCTCCGAGTTCTCCCGTGCCCTCAAGCTGCTGGCCAAGGAACTCGACGTCCCCGTCGTGGCCCTGTCCCAGCTGAACCGTGGCTCGGAGCAGCGTACGGACAAGAAGCCGATGGTCTCGGACCTGCGCGAATCGGGATCCATCGAGCAGGACGCCGACCTGGTCATCCTGCTGCACCGCGAGGACATCTACGACAAGGAATCGGCGCGGGCCGGCGAGGCGGACATCATCGTGGCCAAGAACCGCAACGGCCCCACCAAGACGATCGTCGTGGCCTTCCAGGGGCACTACCAGCGCTTCAACAACATGGCCACCGAAGGTGGCGGCGGGTTCTGACAGGTGCCCCGCGCCCGCCCGCCGCGCGGCTGGCCGGCCGGGGTGGTGCGCCGGCGGGTCAGCGGCGGGGCCGCATGCGCGCGTTTGGCAGGGCCGGTGCCGGCAAGGCGTCCGGTTCGCCCGGCGGAAACGGTCCGAAGTGCGGCACTGGGCGATCGGGTGCGGGGACCTGTTCCCGCGCCGTGCCGGCCAGTGGATCGGTGCCGAGCGGCGCGTTGATCTCCTCCTGCCAGGCCCTGCGGTATTCGACGATCTCCTCGTGCGAGCGTCCCACGAAGTTCCACCACATGACGATCTGCTCGCCCAGCGGCTTTCCGCCGATGACCAGCAGCCGGGTCCGGCCGCCGTGTCCCTCGAGGACGATCCGCCCGGAACCGGGGGCCAGGTAGGCAAGGTGGTCGGCCGGGACCTCCTCGCCGTCCAGGCGCAGGGCACCGGAGTCGAGCAGGACGCCGTGCTCGAATCCCGGGTCCAGTTCCACGGAGAGGCAGGCACCGTCGTCGAGCAGGATCTCGGCGCCGAGCAGCGGGCTGTGCGTGGCCACGGGTGAGGTGCTTCCCAGCAGCGAGCCGAGGAAGACGCGCGCGGTCCAGCCCTCGCCGGTGACCGGTTCGGGACGGTAGTGCTCGAACCGCGGTGCGGTGCCGCGGCTGGCATCGGGTAGGGCGACCCACAGCTGGGCCCCGTGCAGGACGGTGGTGTCCGGGGTGGAGAACTCCGAGTGGCTGATCCCGCTACCTGCGGTCATGAGGTTCAGCTCCCCGGGCCGGACCATGGCGTGGGCCCCGGTGGAGTCCCGATGCTCGATCTCGCCGGTGAACAGCCAGCTGACGGTCTGCAACCCCGTATGCGGGTGCCGGGGCACGGTCATCCCGGCGCGGCCGGTGATGTCCTGGGGGCCGTAGTGGTCCAGGAAGCACCAGGCGCCGATGAGGCTGCGCCGCCGTTGGGGCAGGGTTCGGCGCACGCTCATCGCCCGCGGACCGCCGAGCGGGACGTCGCGGGGGACCAGCAATTCGAAGGGGGTCGACCCGTCGGCCCCGCGCCGTTCGCCGTCGCACACGAGTTCGTCCGGATCGGTTTCGAGGTTGCTCATGGGGACAGCCTAGGCCGTGGCCGCACGGCGGTCAGCGGTGCCCCGGCGGATCCACCGGAGGGCGGCTGCCAGCATGAGGCACACGGCGATCGCCCAGGCTGGGACGGCGACCCACACGACCGCCTCCCCGATGGCCTCGACCTCCGGCATGCCCTGGACCCGGCCGAACACCATGGAGGAGGTGGCCAGCATGCCCAAGGGGAAGACGATGGACCACAGGGCGGTCTCGTAGCGCAGGTGGTAGTGGTGCACGACGTGGCGCCAGATGCCGAAGACAACCAGCAGGGGCACCCACCACAGGCCGGTGGACCAGAGGACGAAGCTGGCCCCGGAGACGAAGCCGCGCATCCCGGCGATCGCCGGGAACGCATCCGGCAGCTTCAGCAGGTTGCTGCCGGCCAACACGGAGATGGCGGTGGCGCCCATGAAGATCCAGTAGGTGGGGCTCAGGCCCTCCGGCCGGTTGGGTTGGGTGATCAGGCGAAGGGTCACCATCGTGCCGATGAGCAGGTACAGCACCACCCCGATGCCCCACAGGGCCGCTCCGGCCACGGCGAATCCGCCACTGTCGTTGACCCGGGCGGCCGAGGATGCGGCAGTGGACATGGATTGGGTGGCCACGACCCAGAGGAACCAGCTGCCGTTCGCGTCCTCGAGCACCGGACGGTTGTGCACCCGCAGCAGGAGCACGGCCGGGATGAGGTACGTCAGCGCCAGCCACGCCAGCAGGGCGACGCAGGCCAATGCCAGGCCCGCCGCCGGGCGGCCGGTCATGTCGAAGTGGAGCCCCACCACGTTCAGGCCGGCCACGAAGGTGAAGTTCCCGAAGTTCTTGGCCGGCGAGAGCGCATCGGCGGCGAATTCACGGCGGAAGGCGGTCGCCCGCCAGCAGGTGGCCGCCAGCAGGAGGACCAGGGCCGCCGCGGCGATCCAGAACAGGATCTCGGAGGGCAGCGGGCGCCCGGATTGGCGCAGCGCCGCCGAGACGATCCCGGTGGCCATCACGAAGGCAAAGCACGACGGCGGCAATCCGGCCACCACCGACCGGTACCTGCCGGTGGCCCGCCCCGGGGCCGTGCCGGGGAGGCCGGAGCCGGGCGGGGGTGGCGGCGTGGCGGGCATGGACGCGGCTCCTTCGGGTCGCTGCTACGGAAATCCAGCTTATCCCCGTCGCCTGGCTTAGCCTCCGGCGACGGATTGGATGACCATGACGCGGGCGCCATCGGGCACCACGGTGTCCAGTCCTGCCATGGCCCGGATGTTCTCGCCGTCGACGAAGACGTTGACGTACCTGCGCACGGCACCGGTCTCGTCGCGGATGCGGCGGCCGAAACGCGGGTGGTCCACCCCGGCCACGTCCAGGAACGCGGCCACGGAGGAGCCGGCCGCGTAGTCGATGGAGGCGCTGCGGCGGCCTCCCCAGACGGCGGCCAGTGTTCCCGGGACCTCGAGGACTGCGGTGGCCATGCTGCTCACCCCACGGAGGCGGCGCGGACGCTGAGGACATCGGGCAGCCGGTCCGCCACCTGGATGAAGGTCGCCCCCTCGTCGTTGCTGGCATAGACCTCGCCGCCACGCGTGCCGAAGTAGAGCCCCGCCGTCCCCTCGGGGTCGGGAAGGTCGATGTCCGCTGCATCGCGGAGCACGACGTTGAACTCGTTTTCCGGCAGGCCGGTGTGCTGCTCGGTCCAGGTCGCGCCGGCATCTGTGGTGCGGTACAGGCTCAGCCGTCCATCGAGTGGGATGCGCTGGTAGTCGGCCTGCAGCGGGAGCGTCCAGGCGGTGTCCGCGGCGCGGGGGTGCGCGAGGAACGTGAAGCCGAAGTCCGCCGGGAGGCCATGGCCGATGTCGAGCCACCGGTCCCCTCCGTCGTCGCTGCGGTAGACACCCCCGTGGTTCTGCGCGTAGAGCCGTTCGGGGTTTGCGGCGTCCGCCGTGATGCGGTGGACGCACTGGCCGAACTCCGGCTCCTCCCCGGGCAGGAAGCCGGCCGCGATGCCGCGGTTGGTGGCTTCCCACGACGTGCCCCCGTCCCGGGTCCGGTACACGCCCCCGGTGCTCATCGCGACGTGCACCGTCTGGTCGTCGCGGGGATTGGGGACGATCGTGTGCGCCGCGGCCCCTCCGAAGCCCGCGCCCCATTCGGGACGGTGGGGGTGGTCCCAGAGGCCGCGGTTGAGCTCGAAACTCTCCCCGCCGTCGGTGGACTTCCAGACGGAGATCGGTTCGCATCCCGCCCAGACGACGCCGGGGCGGTCGGTGGTGTCCGGATGCAGGTGCCAGACGCGCCCCAGCGCGGCTCCGGTGTCCTCGGGGAACTTGATGGCCCCGTGCTCCGGTTCGGACCAGGTGGCGCCGAGGTCGTCGGAGTAGACGACGGCCGGTCCCCAATGCCAGTCGTTCACGCCGGCGAGGATTCGCGGAGCGCTCCCGCGGGTGTCGATGGCGACCGAGGGCACTTCCAGGTTCAGGAAATGGGGTTCGCCCAGTGTGTAGGTGCGGCGGTCCTGGCTCGTGGCGAGCCACAGGCCCTTCTTCGTTCCGATGGCGATGACGGTGGTCATGGGAACCAGTGCAGCATCCCGGCCCCGGCTGGACAAGAGGTGGGCGGGAAATATGTGGCGGGGCGCACTGCCGGCGGCGGTGATTGACAACCGGGGTAGC
>DATNBS010000223.1:0-5850 GCA_035571895.1 Arthrobacter sp.
CCGGGCCGGTTGCACCCTTGTAGGGCATGAGGCTTGTGAACACGGCTGATGTCGCTCGGCGGCGCATCATGAGGAGGAAGCGGCCTGTGCGGGAAGCACCAGTGGAGGCCAGCAGGACATCGGCCTGATCGTCGCCGTCGCGGCTCCGCAGGGCGAGCCCGAGGATGTCGGGCCATGCGTCCGGAAGGCCCAGGGATCGGGAAAGCCGGGCGGTGACCCGATTGATCCCGGCGGAGTCGACCCAGGAGATGCCTGACGTCGAATCGAGGCCGTGCCGTTCGAGTGTTCCGATCAGGGCCACGCCTTCGGGGTGGATCGGCCGTTTCGGGCGAACCTGCTTCAGTGCCCTGAACATGAGGGCAAGAACACGTCCACCCCGGGCGCTGATCTGACCGCTTGATCGGTCTCCCATCGCTGCTCCTCGATGTTCGATTCCCGGAAGCCCCACAGTGGCACGGCGATCGCGGCCCAGTCCAGCCATTGGGGAGGGGATGATGCGACCGAACCTACCGGTTGATCCCCAACGGCAACCCATCCGCCTGGGCACGGGAGCGCAGGAGCTGGGCGAACGGCCCGTCGCCGGCCCGCAGCTCGGCGGGCGTCCCACGCTCGACGATGTGCCCGTGGTCCAACACGACCAACTGGTCCGCCTGCTCCACGGTGGAGAGCCGGTGGGCAATCGTGATCGTCGTCCGCCCCTCGGCGAGCCGGTCCAGTGCCGCCTGCACCAGGGCTTCGGTGGTGTTGTCCAGTGCCGAGGTCGCCTCGTCCAGCACGAGGACCCGCGGGTTGCGCAGGATCGTGCGGGCGATGGCCAACCGTTGCTGCTCGCCGCCGGAGAACCGGTGCCCCCGGGCACCCACCAGCGTCTCCAGCTGGTCCGGCAGCGAGGCGATCAGGCCGTCGATCTGCGCCGCCTCCAACGCGGCCCACAAGGTGTCCTCGTCGGCGTCGGGATCGGCCATGAGCAGGTTCTCCCGGATCGACGCGTGCACCAGGTAGGACTCCTGCGAGACGACGCCGACGATCCGCGACAGGTCCGCCGGGGACAGATCCCGCACGTCGATCCCGTCGATGGTGACCCGGCCGGTCGTGGCGTCGTGCAGGCGCGGGACCAGCGAGCCCAGGGTGGACTTGCCCGATCCGGTGGCCCCGACGATCGCCGTCGCGGACCCGGCCGGCACCAGCAGGTCGATGTCGGACAAGACCCGGGCATCGCCGTCGTACGAGAAGCCCACGCCCTCGAAGCGCAGCTCCCCGCGCACCGTGGCCGGGTCGATGGCGACCGGGTGTTCGGGCGGGGCGATCTCCGGGACGAGGTCCAGGTACTCGAAGATCCGGCTGAACAGCGCCATGGCCGTCACCCAATGCACGCCGACGTTGAGCAGGCCCATGATCGGGCGGAAGATCGCCGACTGCAGGGCGGTGAACGCGACGATCGTGCCGATGGTCATCCCGCCCGTCGCTGCCGGGAAGCCGCCGGCGAAGTAGATCACCGCGGGGATGGCGGCGAAGACGATCTGCATGGTGGCCATGCGCCAGCGGCCGGCCAGCTGGGAGCGCAGTTCCAGGCCGATGAGGCGGTGGGAGCTGGCGGTGAAGCGTGCGGCGTCGCGCTCGGTGGTGCCCAGAGTCTTGGCCAGGCGGACGCCGGAGACGGAGAGGCCCTGTTCGACCTGCGTGTAGAGATTCGCGAGTTCGGCCTGGCGGTCGGCGGTGATGTCGCGGCGCAGCAGGGCGACGCGGCGGCTGAGGACCACGGCCGGCGGGACGACGATGAGCGAGAGGATGCTGAGCATCGGCGAGAGGGCGACCATGGCGATCGCGGTGGCGACGGCGGTGGTCAGGTTGGAGGCGATGGACGTCGCGGTGGTGGTGACCACGGACTGCATGCCGGCGATGTCGCTGGTCAGGCGGGATTGGACCTCGCCGCCGCGGGTGCGGGTGAAGAAGGAGAGCGACTGGGCCTGCAGGTGGGTGAACATGCCCGAGCGCAGGGTGTGCATGACGCGTTGGCCCATGTCGGTGGCCATCCAAGTCTGCACGACGCCGATCAGCGCGGTGATGGCCGCGATGACGACCATGGCCCCGGCCAGGCCGCCCAGCAGCGGGATGTTCTGGTGCGGGATGGCGTCGTCGATGATGGCGCGGATGAGGAACGGCTGGGCCAGTCCGGCGACCGAGGCGAGGCTGATCAGCAGCACCAGCACGGTGATCATGCCCTTGTGCGGGGCGAAGAGGGCGGCGACGCGGCGCAGGCGCACGGGGTGGTGGACGAGCTGGTCGCGGTCGGCTGCACTGACTCTCGCGGGGCCGGGGCCGCCGGGGCGCCCGCCGCCCATGCCGCCGGCCATTCCGCCAGCAGCGGGTGCGGTGGAGGATGGGGTGGGTTGTTGGGCCGAGGCCATCGGCACCACCTCCTGGGGTCGAAGGTGTGGCGCGGGTGTCGCGCCGACTATGCAGAGGTTACCTCACTATGTGGTTGCCGCACAAATGGGTACACTGGGGGCATGACCTCCCGTTCCACCGGCTCCCCCACCTCCGAGTCCGCGGGTGAACCCGGCGCCGAACGTGCTGCCGGACCCGCTGCCGAACCCGACCTGGGCGAGCTCTTCCACGCTGCCTTCCGCGGGCTGCGTCGCCGGTGGGCGCACGAGCTGGCCCCATTCGAGATGACGCCCCACCAGTGGCGGGCACTGAACACGCTGGCCCGGCACGGCGAATCCTGCACCCGGGTCGCCGATCCTGGATCGGGTGCCGGACCGGGACTCGGGCCGGGCACGACGGCGGCCCTGCGTGCCGCGGTCGCCTCACCCGAGGGGGTACTGCGGTTGAAGGCCCTGGCCGGGCAGCTGCGGATTGCCCCGCGTTCGGCCACCGAGGTGGTGGACCAGCTCGAGGCCAAGGGCCTGGTCGAGAGGATCCCCGATCCCCAGGACCGCCGGGCGGTGCTGGTCCGGCTGACAGACAACGGGCAGCGGCTGCGCGCGGACGTGGAGCGCGCGCGGCGCGAGCAGGCCAATGAGTACTTCGCCCGGCTGGATTCCGGCGAGCGCGCGGAGCTGGGACGGCTGTTGGGCCTGCTGGCCGAGGAGGAGCACGCCCGGCACGGGGCTTGAACCCCACCAGCCCCGGGTGCCAGCGGTCTAGGGTGGAATAGCACGCATCCCCCTCGGCAGGAGCGCATCCCATGCCCCGTCACCATCCCTGGACCACCGACGACATCGGCGACCTGACCGGCAAGACCGCGGTCGTGACCGGTGCCAACAACGGGCTCGGCCTGGCCACGACCCGCGAGCTCCTCCGCCACGGCGCCCACGTGGTGCTGGCCTGCCGGAACGCGGAGAAGGGCCGGACAGCCCTCGAACTGCTGCGCCCCGCGGCCGTGGAGGCCGTCGGCGAGCTCCGAGCCGAGGTCATCCCGGTGGACCTGTCGATCCTCTCCACCGTGCACTCCTTCGCCGACACGTTCCACGCGGTCCACGACCGGCTGGATCTGCTCATCAACAACGCCGGCATCATGATGACCCCCTACGGCCTGACCGCCGACGGGCACGAACTGCAGTTCGGCACCAACCACCTCGGCCACTTCGCGCTGACGGGGCTGCTGCTGGGGGCCCTGGAGGCCGCACCGGGGTCGCGCGTCGTGACGCTCTCGAGCCTGGCGCACCGTGGTCGGGGCATCGACTTCGCGAATCCGATGTTCGCGTCCGGCGGCTACTCCCCTGCGGCCGCCTACCAGCGCTCGAAGCTGGCCAACCTGCTCTTCACCCACGAGTTGGACCGGCGGCTGAAGGCCGCGGGGCAGGACACCCTCGCGGTCGCCGCCCACCCGGGTGTGGTGGGCACGGACCTCTTCGGCCACGTGTTCGACCGGCCCTCGCTCCGTCCGGCGCGGATGGTGTTCAACGCCGTGATGCCACGCCCACACCATGGTTCCCGCCCGACCCTGCGTGCGGCCACAGACCCGGCGGCCCGCGGTGGGGACTACTTCGGCCCGGGTGGCCCCGGCGGGTTGCGGGGCGCGCCACGGATCGCCCGGGTCAGCACGGCTGCCGGTGACCCGATCGCCGCCCGCCGTCTCTGGGAGCTCTCCGAGGAACTCACGCACGTCAGCTATCTGGACGACCCGACGCGGGACTGACCTGCGGAAGCGCACGTCCGCGGGCCGCCGTCTGCTCCGAGGTGCGTGCCATCCCGGACTTCCAGGCGGTCCGGAGCCCCTACCCCTCGGCGCGGCCGGTGCGCCAGTACCCCATGAAGGACACCTGCTTGCGGTCGATCCCGACGTCGCGCACCAGGTACCGGCGCATCGACTTGATGACCCCGGCCTCCCCGGCGATCCAGGCGTAGAACGGCTGGCCGGAGCCGGTGGTGGTCTCCCACAGGATGCCCTCGTCGACGTTGACGTCCTCGTAGTCGTTGCCCGGGTCCACGGCGCCGGCACCGGGGATGGCCACCGCGGAGCGGACCGCCGCCTCCAGCAGGTTCCCCGGGGCCTGCATGCCGCGCGGCAGCCACTGCACGGCCACCCCGGACCGCGTGAACGAGCCCTGGATGTCGTCGACCGAGGGAACCTCGATGAACGCGTCGCCGGTGATGCCCGGCGGCAGCGACTCCAGGATCGAGCAGATCGCCGGTGCCGCGGTCTCGTCGCCGGCCAGCAGGATCCGACGGGCCTGCCCGGGCCGGAATTCGATGCCGCCGTAGTCGTGCCCGCACAGCGCGCGGTTCGGCCCGAGGATGATGACCTCGTCGCCGACCTGCGCCTCGGCGGCCCACACCGAGGCCGGGCCGCCGACCAGCACGCCGTTTTCGCGGCGCACGTGGAGCACGAAGTCCAGGTCCAGTTCCGGGTCGGTGCCGGCGTTGCCCGGGTGCCCGGCGGGCCGGAAGGAGCGCACGGTGTAGGTGCGCATGGCCCCGCGTTCGGAGGGGTCCTTGGCCAGCCAGGCGCGGTACCACCCGGAGGCGTCCTCGTCGCTGATCGTCCCGCCCGGGGCCAGGTCGGCGAAGAGGTCCCGCATCCGCCCCACCGCCCCCTCGCCCGCCGGGGGAACCAGGACCTTGATCCGAAGGTCCAGGGGGTGCCCGCCGGTGCCGAAGTGCTCGAGCTCCGGGCCGGCCAGGGTCAGGCGACGGAAGCTGGGGCCCAGGTCCTGGACGTCGACGGCGGTGAGGCTGAAGGCCAGGGTCGGGCACACCTCGACCGACGGTTTGCGCAGGTCGGGGACGACGGCGGAATCCCCGCCGCGCTGCCCTGCCGCCGGCTCGCGGGCTGGAGGTTCCTGATCCGATGTGTCCGGTCCGGCGGGGCCAGGTGCCGGGGACTCCGGGCCGGCGGTGTCGTGACCGGCTGCCGGTGCTTCGTCCTCGAGGCGCGAGGTGCGGAATCGGGGGGCTCCGCCGTCGTCAGCCACCTCGGGGCGCAGCACGCGGTGCCGGCCAATCGGCAGGACCAGGGGCGAGCCGGCCACGGGGTCGGGGATCACCCGCGCCGGCAGGCCGAAAACCGCCTGGATGAACTCGGCCGTGAGCACCTCGGAGGGCCGCCCGGCCGCCACGATCGCGCCGTTGGCCAGGGCCACCAGGTGGTCGGCATAGCGGGCGGCGAGGTTCAGGTCGTGCAGGACCATGGCCACGGTCGTGCCGTGGCGGCGGTTCAGGTCCGCGATGGCGTCCAGGAGCACGAGCTGGTGGGCCAGGTCCAGGTGGGTCGTCGGCTCGTCCAGCAGGAGGACACCTGTCCCGCGGGCCAGGACGCTGGCCATCCAGGCCCGCTGCCGCTGCCCGCCGGAGAGCGTGCCGGCGTCGCGGTCGGCCAGATCGGTGCAGTGGGTGGCGGCCAGG
>DATNBS010000224.1:0-4051 GCA_035571895.1 Arthrobacter sp.
GCAACTACTCCAAGGAAGCACCGGGCTGGAGCGCGGCCACCATCGAGGGGGACCGGCACACCACCACCACCACGACCCCGACCGGGCACACCTACCGCTCCCAATCACCACCCCTACCCGGCGACACCAGCTAACCCCAACGGTTTGGCCGGGTCAGCTAGTGGTCGGTGGCGTTCTGCAGGGAACGGGCCGCCCGGTCGAAGTAATCCCACAGCGTTGCCTCCTGAAGCGGCGGCAGCTCCAGCTGGTCCAACGCATGGCGCATGTGGCGCAGCCAGGTATCGCGGGCCGCGCTGTCGACGACGTAGGGGACGTGGCGCATCCGAAGGCGGGGGTGGCCGCGGTGCTGGCTGTAGGTCGAGGGCCCGCCCCAGTACTGCTCCAGGAACAGCTGGAGGCGGATGGCCGCCGGCTTCAGGTCCTCTTCCGGGTAGATCGCCCGGAAATCGGGATCGTTGGCGACGCCCTCATAGAAGAGCTCGGTCAGCCGCTGGAAGGTCTTTGAGCCGCCGACTTCAGCGTAGAAGGTGCCCAGATAGGGCGAGAGGTCCTCGTGGTCCCCGGCGTCCGCCGAGGCGGGAGTGGTCCCGCCGAACCGGTCGGGGACCAGGGCGGACTCTTCGGAGGTCCCCGCCTGCGCTGCCGGATCACCCTGCGGCACGGAGGGAGACGACACCGGCCGCGCCTGGCCGATGTGGATGCCGAGGGATTCCCCGCCGGGCAGGCGGACGGGTTCGCCGGAGTGGTGGTGCTGGTCGTTCACGTTTTCGTTCCTTCCGTGGCCGGTGATCCCGGCCCATTCCACACTACCGAACCGGCAGGTTCTTCAGCGCCTCGCGCCGGGACAGGCCCGACAGCTGTGCTTCGTTCCGGGCCACAAACGCCCTGACCCACTCCGGCTCCGTCTTGGCGTATTCGCGCAGTGCCCAGCCAATGGCCTTGCGCAGGAAGAAGTCCCGCTCCGCCAGGTTGGGCAGGATGGCGGCTTCTAGTAGGCCGACATCGGTGTCGGTCTTGGCACTGAGCTGGGCGATGATGGCCGAACGCCGCTTCCAGTGGTTGGGATGGACGGCCCACGAGCGCAGCAGCGGATCGATCTGGTCGCGGTGTTCCCGCAGCAGGGCCCCAAAGCGGCGGTGGCAGTTGTCCACGATGTCCCACCACGCCCCGTCCACGACCATGCGGTCGTAGAGGGCCAAGAGCTCGATGCGGCCGATGCAGGCCCGGTATCCGGTCAGCTGTTGTGCGGCGTACCACTGTTCCCGGTGCACGGCCGCTTCCCAGAGGTCTTTCGCTGCAGCATGGAAGTCCTCCCACTGGGTGGTTCCCGCTTCGCGGACCGTCTCCCGGACGATGCGTTGGGCGATGGGGGCGCGGACGCCGAGAAACGGCATCCGGGTCTTCATATACCGCTGCATCTCCGCCGCCGTCCGGGGATCTGCCGCTGCTGCCAGGCATTGCGTGATCAGTCCGGAAAGCGGGGAGGTCATGCCGACTCGGCGTCGGAGGGCCGCGCCGGTTCGTTGCGGACCGGGAAGTTCACCGAGCGGGCGATGAAGCAGACTTCGTGGGCCTGTTCGTGCAATGAATCGGCGAGCCCACGCTGGGCTTCGTCGGCCAACACGACCCGCGGATGCAGGACGGCCTCGGTGAACTCGCCGCTGCCGTCGCGGTTCAACCGAAGCCTGCCGGTTGCGGCATCGGTGTAGCCGACGACGTCGAGGCCGTGCTTCACGGCGAGGTGGAAGTAGGAGAGCATGTGGCATTGGGCGAGCGCAGCCAATAGCAGCTGCTCCGGGTTCCAGCGGTCGCGGTCCCCGTGGAAGGAGGGATCCGCCGTGCCGGGAACGTCGGGCAAGCCGGCGGCACGCACGATGTGGTCGCGCCCGTAGTCGCGGTACCCGGAGGTTCCCGTGCCACGGTTCCCCGTCCATTCGATGTCGACCTTGTAGCGGTGCGAATTCAGGTCCATGCCACCACTGTAGGCCGAGGGGCGTTCCGGGCACTGCCCGGACCGCCCCCGGCCGGCGACGGCCTAGCGGTCGGCGGCCTGCGCTGCCAGCGCGCGCACGACGCCGTCGCGGCTTTCCACCAGCATCCGGCGTAGTGCCGGGCTGTCGGTGCCCAGGTTCGCCAGGAACGTGTCCGTGGCCCGGACGGTCTCCTCGGAGGTCTGGGCCAGCGGGAAGAGGCCGACGATGATCTGCTGGGCGATCTCCCAGCTGCGCGACTCCCAGACCCCGGTGATGCTCTCGAAGTACCGGGCGGCAAACGGTTCCAGCAGCGCGCGGTCGTGGACCCGGTTGAACCCGGTGATGGCGCTGCGCTGGTGGGTATTGGACAGCTCCCGGCTCTCGACGATGGCTGACCAGGCGGCCTGCTTGGCTTCCGGGGTCGGGATCGCGGCCTGCGCCTGCTGGGCGGCGAGCCGGCCGTTGGCGGTGTCGTCGGCGGCAAGCTCCGCGTCGATCTCGCCCTGCCCGGCGCGACCGCCGGCGACCAGGGCCGTCAGCAGTTCCCAGCGCAGGTCGGCATCGAGCTGAAGGCCCGTGAGCCGTTCGTCGCCGGAGAGCAGGCCGGCGACCGTGTCCAGCTGGGCGGCGGTGCGCGAGCGCAGGGCGAAGGCCTTCACGAACTGCAGCTGCTTGTCCGAGCCGGCCTCTGCCGAGTTCGCGAGGGCCCACAGGTCATCGGCCGCGGCGGCGGCGATCTGCTCGCGGTCTTCGGCCCGGACGTAGTAGTCCAGCACGGTGTTCAGTTGGCGCAGGATGACCAGCACCACCGAGGAATCCGACTCGTGGCCGATGTTGCGCAGGACCAGCTCGACGTAGTCGCGCGCGGCGGTCTCCCCGTCGCGGGCCGCGTCCCAGGCGGCGCCCCAGACCAGGGTCCGCGGCAGCGACGCGTCGATGTCCTTCAGGTGCGTCGTGGCGACCCGCAGGGAGGCGGCATCCAGGCGGATCTTCGCGTAGGCGAGGTCGTCGTCGTTCACCAGCACCAGGTCCGGGCGCTTCATGCCGACCAGGGCGGCCACCTCGGTGCGTTCGCCGGCCACGTCGAGTTCCTCGCGGTGGGTGCGGACCAGCTTGCCGCCGTCGTCCATGGAGTAGAAGCCGATGGCCGCCCGGTGCGGGCGGATGGTGGGGTAGTCGGCGGGGGCGGACTGCACGACGGCGAAGCTGGTGATGGTGCCGTCGTCATCCGTGCCGAGCTCGGCCTCGAGCTTGTTGACGCCGGCGGTCTCCAGCCACAGGCGCGTCCAGTCGGCCAGGTCGCGGCCACTGGAGGCCTCGAGTTCACGCATCAGGTCCGGCAGCTCGGTGTTGGAGAAGGCGTGCTTGGCGAAGTACTCGCGCACCCCGGCCATGAACTCCTCCTGCCCGACCCAGGCGACGAGCTGGCGCAGGACGGAGGCGCCCTTGGCGTAGGTGATGCCGTCGAAGTTGACCTGTACATCCTCCAGGTCGTTGATCTCCGCCTTGATCGGGTGCGTGGAGGGCAGCTGGTCCTGGCGGTAGGCCCAGGATTTCTCCATCGAGGAGAACGTGGTCCAGGCCTGCGTGAACTCGGTGTTCTCCGCCGCGGCGAGGGCCGACATGAACTCGGCGAAGGATTCGTTCAGCCACAGGTCGTTCCACCAGCGCATGGTGACCAGGTCGCCGAACCACATGTGGGCCAGCTCGTGCAGGACGGTGATGGCGCGGCGTTCGACCATGGCATCGGTGGGGCGGGACCGGAAGACGTAGGACTCCAGGAACGTCACGGCCCCGGCGTTCTCCATGGCCCCGGCGTTGAACTCGGGGACGAAGAGCTGGTCGTACTTCTCGAACGGGTACGGGGTGCCGAACTGGGCCTCGTAGAACTCGAAGCCCTGGCGGGTGAGCGTGAAGATGTTCTCCGCGTCCAGGTGCTCCATGATCGACGCGCGGGCGAAGACCCCCAGCGGGATCGTCCGGCCGTCGGCGCTGGTCAGCTCGCTGCGCACCGCCTGGTACGGGCCGGCGATCAGCGCCGTGATGTAGGAGGAGATGCGCGGGGTGGGCGGGAAGAC
>DATNBS010000225.1:0-9024 GCA_035571895.1 Arthrobacter sp.
ATGAGCGAACCGCCGAACCAGGCGGCCGCCGAGAGGTCGTGGATGGAACGGGCGATGAGGTTTCCTGACATGTTCTGACTCCTCCGGGCAGATGGGAACGGGGCTTTCCAGCCGCGGCTTGGTTCCCGCTGTCCGGGCCCCAGGGCCGGGCGATGCCCCTTAGGGTCAGCCTAGGACGCGGTCCGCCGGACTACTAGGAATAGCGCATCCGGGAAGAAGATTCGCCTCCGTCCCAGCATCTCTCGCCAATGGCGGACGTCACACCGTAGGCTGCCGGGACATACTGTGCAGAAGAAGGCACCATGCCAGAGGCAACCGACGTCGACCACCATGGAAAACCTGCCGACTCCACCTCCCTGATCAAGGCGCTGGGCAGTTGGGACACCCTGGCCATCGGGTTCGGCGCGATGATCGGCTTCGGCTGGGTTGTGCTGACCGGCGGCTGGCTCGAGTCCGCCGGGACCATGGGCGCCGTGCTGGCCTTCGCCGCCGGCGGGGTGATCATGGCGCTGGTGGGGTTGACGTATTCGGAACTCGTGGCGGCCATGCCGTTGGCCGGGGGTGAGCACAACTACGTCATCCGCGGCATGGGCGCCCGGTGGGCGTTCATCTGTTCGTGGGCGATCACCGGCGGGTACATCACCATCGTCGCCTTCGAGGCGGTGGCCCTGCCCCGGACCGCCCTCTACCTGTTCCCGGGGCTGAAGTCGATCAAGCTCTGGGAGATCGCCGGTTCCGAGGTCTACCTCAGCTGGGCGCTGGTGGGTGCTGGTGCCGCGCTGATCCTGACGGTGCTGAACATCATGGGCATCAAGCTGGCCAGCGCGGCCCAGACCTTTGCCGTCGTCTTCCTGCTCATCGTCGGGTTGCTGCTGGTGACCGGGTCCTTTGTCGGCGGCGAGACGGGGAACCTCCAGCCGCTCTTCAACGGTGGCGTCTCGGGGTTCGTGGCCGTTCTCGTCGTGGTGCCGTTCCTCTTCGTCGGCTTCGATGTCATTCCGCAATCCGCCGAGGAGGTCAAGATCCCAGCGCGGCAGGTGGGCAAACTCGTCGTCGTCTCGGTCATCATGGCCGCCATCTGGTACATCATGGTCGTCCTGACCACCGCGTCGTCCATGGACGTCAAGGAGCTGGCCGGAGCGGATCTGGCCACAGCTGACGGGATGACAGCCCTCTGGGGCACCGAGGTGATGGGCAAGGTGCTGGTCGCCGGCGGGATCGCGGGCATCGTAACGTCGTGGAATTCGTTCCTCATCGGCGCGTCTCGATTGATCTTCGCGATGGGCCGATCGCAAATGCTGCCGGCTTGGTTCGGGCGCCTGCACCCCAAATTCCGCACCCCGACCAACGCCCTGCTGTTCATCGGCGCACTGTCGGTGGCGGCCCCCTTCTTCGGCGAGGCCATGCTGGGCTGGCTGGTTGATTCCGGCTCCCCGAGCATCGTGATCGCCTACTTCCTGGTGGCGGTATCCTTCCTGCTCCTGCGCCGGCGCGAACCGGCCATGGACCGGCCCCTGCGCGTGGGCGGCCGCGGCAACGGCGGCCTGTTCATTGGGGCGCTGGCTGCCGTGCTCTGCCTCGGCCTGACCAGCCTGTACTTGCCCGGAATGCCCGCCTCCCTGGATGCGGCTCCATGGATCCTGTTCGGCCTGTGGTGGGTGGCCGGTGCAGCGTTCTTCTTCCGCATCCCCGGCGGCATCAAGCCCGGCCCTGAGGCCGAAGAGGAGCTGGCCCGGAAGCTGGCTGCCCGCGCGAGCTCCAGGTGAGGCGTGTGTTCGCCATGAACGTTCTGACGGAGACGAGTATGCGCCAACGAACACGGTCATCAATCACCTCTAGCAAGGGTTGCCATTCCCTAGCCCCAGAGGTCTGCATCTGGGCCGAACAAGCCACTCCCATCCTCTTCATGGCCTCGGACGAGGCTTCCTACATCACCGGAACCGTGCTTCCGGTGGGCGGCGGGAACTTGGGGTAGCCAGCCCCGCGGCGGAGGCGTCGACGGGTGTTCTCCCTGGGGCGCGGGCCTGCGATGATTTCACCATGCCCACCAGCCGCGGTCCCCTGCACCCCGCCGGGCCAGGACGTGTTGAACTAGCGCGGTTCGACCCGTCCCCGGAACTCGCCGACCTCGTCCGCCACTACTGGGTTCCCCGATGGGACATTCCCCCAGAGGCTAGCCATGAACAGCGCATCCTTGCGTATCCCGCTTGCAACCTGGTCGTGGAGGTCGGCGGCGATTCGCCCGATCCTCAGGGGCGGCTCTTCGGTCCGATGGGTGGCTTGAGCCGGAGACGATTGGGCGGCAGAGGTTCGGCATTCGGGGTCCTGTTCCAGCCCGCCGCCGGCGCGTTGCTCTCCGACATCCCCATGCCCGAGCTGGTGGACGGCAGCCGGCCGGCCGAAGCCATCGGCTTCACGGCCGGCCGGGAGATCGCCGACGCCTTGGCAGATGGCCGGGAGGACCTCCCCCGTGCTGCCGGTCGCCCACCGTCCCCCAGTGGCGCGGAAGCAGCCCGGGGGACGGGAACACCGCCGTCGTACCTGGAAATCTTCGAAACGTGGCTGTCCTCCCGGCTCCCCGCAGGCGTCGACGCCGAGGGCCTGCTGGTCAACCGGGTCGCCGAGGCCGTCGAGCACGACGGCGGGCTGCTGCAAGTGCGCGCCCTCGCCTTCCGCTTCGGGCTCGGCGAACGCACGCTGCAGCGATTGGTGCACGACCGGATTGGCCTCACCCCCAAGTGGCTGATCCAGCGCCGTCGGCTGCAGGAGGCGGCCTACCGGTTGGCCCAGGGCGCCGGGCCGGATCTGGCACGCCTGGCACATGCGCTGGGCTATGCGGACCAGGCCCACTTCTCGCGCGACTTTTCCGCGGTCACGGGGATGAGCCCTACGCAGTATCTGCGCCAGCTTGGAACGAGGCCAGCCACGCCGTGACACGTGCCTCGGACTCCTCCCGGGACAGGTCCTCGACCCGGCACATCACGCTCCACCGACGGTGGAAGGGGTCCACAATGCTGGCGAAACGGTCGCCGCTGACGAAATTCGAGGCCGGGGCGGCCACGGTGGCTCCCCTTTTGGTGGCGGCGGAGACGACGGCGTCGACGTCCCGGACGTAGATGCAGATCGAACCGCTGATGTGTTCGGCGTCCTGGACGTGCAGCCCGTAACCCTCTTGCGCGTCGCTGAGCTGGAGGATGCCCTGGCCGAAGTCGAGTTCCGCGTGGGAAATCGTGGGAGTGCCGTCCGGACGCGAGGTGCCGGGCATCTGGCTCAGGACGGTGGCGCCGAAGACGTCGCGGTAAAACTCGATGGCCTCGCTGGCGGGTTCGACGACGATGAACGGCGTGAGGGTGGTGTATCCGTGGGGCACGCCGTGGGTGGTGTGTTCGCCGGTCGCTGGTGCCGTTGGTTCGGGGTTCTCCCCGGGATTAGTGGTCGTTTCCTGCTCGCCGGTACTCATGACATGTCCTTTCCTGGAGGGGTTGCTTCTGTCCAGTGAAGCGCTGTTGGAAACCAGGGTCTTGAAGAAATCCGACTGAATACACAGAGCATGGCTCGGGCTGGGTGGCGTGGCTAGCGTGGAAGGGACCACCGCGGACGAAAACAAAGGCTGGATCGCATGCTTCTCGAGGGAATCAACCACGTTGCACTGCTCTCACACGATGTCGGGCGGCTGGGCCGCTTCTACGAAACGGTCTTCGATGCGGTGGTCGGTGAGACCCGCGACCATGGTCCGGGCGAGACCATGACCAGCATCAGGATCGGTTCGGCCACCGAGCTCAATGTCTTCGTGATCGAGGGCAACGGCGAAGCGGATCGGCAGAGCCCCATGTGGGGGCGGGGGCGGATCGATCACTTGGGGTTGGCGGCGTCCACCGACGAAGCCTTCGAGGCGATCCGTACCCGGCTCATCGACGCGGGAGCCAGCGACGGGAAGGTCAATGACTTCGGCAAGGAATTCAGCATCTTCTTCCGCGACCCCGATGGCTTGGAGGGCGAGGTCCTGATTCGCAAGGGCGGGGAGTAAGGGTCCGGGTCCTCGGCCGTCTCTGCGGTCGGAGTCCACGGTGGCGCCGCGTGACGCCTGGTGCCGGGTTAGAAGGGCAGGTCGCCCGTGTCGATCGAGGGATCGAAGCTGGTGGGCCACCGGTCGACCGGCGGCTTGGGCTTGCAAGGCCCATATCCCCCGGCGTTGCGCTTGATACGGCGTTTGCGGGCTGCTCGGGCATGGGTGGTCTTGGCGTAGCGGCCGTGCTCCGGATTCTCGCAGGACGGATCCGGGACGTCCTGGACCCTCCCCCATTCGCCCGGCGCCGCGGTGTGGTTGCCGGGTTCTTCCCCCGCGTCGACGTCGCCGGTTCCGGGATTTTCGTGGGCGTTGTGCGCCGAGGCTCTGCGGGTTGCGGAGGGGGAACCCCAGGCCCATGGGGGAACAGGAGTCGTAGAAACCTGGGTTCCGAACAGGCTGGTCAACACAAGGCGCCCGTCGCTGCCTTCATCGAAGGCCAGCAGCCCCAGGGACTTCAGGCGGTGGCAGCGTCGGCACCGCAACCTGAGGTTGGCCAGGTCCGTGCCGCCGCCATCCTGCCACTCCTGCACATGATCGGCATCGCAGTGCTCCACCCTTCCATTGCAGCCGGGCGTGCAACATCCTCCGTCGCGGAAGCGCAACGCGGCGCGTTGTGCAGCGGTGGGCCGATACCTGTTCTGGCCGAAGGTCACGATGGCCCCGGTGAGTGGATCGGTGACGACCCGCCGCCAGGTTTTGGCGGAGGCCATGAAGGTTGCTGCCGATTCCTGGTCGATGGGGCCGCTGCCGAGCAGCGTCGGCACCAGTGACCCGGGAGCCAGTTCGGCGTTGCCGACGCGGAGGGAACCCTCGCCCGTCTGCGCTGCTCTGCTGTCGACGGTTGTCCCGCCGCCATCAATGGCGGTGTTGTCGCTGCCAATTGGACCGCCGGGCATCCCGGGAAGCATGGTTGCCGGGATCGCCACAAACACCTCTGGTTGGACCGCGGCAAGCCCCTGACCCGTGGGGCCCTCGAGCAGGACGTCCATGAACACGTCGGCGCGCAGCTGTTCCAGCGTCCGCTCCTCGGTGGGGTCATCGACGGGTTGTGCGCCGGGCGCTAAGGAACCCTCGGGGAGCGCTTCTTCCCCGGTCGCCTCCGGATTCGCCGGCGAAGCTGGCGAGCTGGGATCGGCCTTGAGGAGCCTGGCCAGGGTGTCGATCCTGGAATAGATGGCCTGGCAGCCGGAAGTGGGCAACAGGCCGGAGAACCAGGACATCCCATCGGCCGCGTCTTCGACCATGATGTGGCGGTCACGCAGTGCGGTGCGCGAGCGCTTGGTGTAGGAGATCTCGTAGAACTTCTCCAGTAGTTGGCGACCGCGGGTGCGCAGCTGCGCCGGGGATTTGCCCGGTGCCGCCGCGAGCATGTCGGCGCCGAAGTCACGGCGGGCCCTATCGGCCTTCGCCGCCGCCGTCGCCATCTCACGTCGCCATTCTTCCTGCGTGGCCTCATCGGCGCCGCGCGGCGGCAGGGGAACCTGCTCGGGCAGGATGTGCTTGACCTGCTCGAGGATCTTCTGGACATGCCCCGCACCGATTTTCCCCGCCGTCAGGGAGTCGAGGACCTCCGGGGTCTGCCCGACCAGGGTGTCCGCCTGGTCCAGGATCCGCAGCCCCTGCCCCGGGGAGATACTGCAGACCAGGGCGACCTCCATGGCTGCGCATTCGGTGGCGGCAAAGGAGGACATGTTTCCGCTGCGGACCGAGATGTCCATTCCCGGGTCCTCGTCCAAATCATCAAGCAGCGACGGGACCGAACGCTGGGCTTCGGCATGGAGCATGGCCGCGGCGCGGAACTTCTCCGCCTCGGCAAAACGCATCAGCGCCTCGGCGGCCTTGAGTCGGGTGGAACCATCCACGGGCAGGTCCGCTGCGCGGGAAATGTTCCACCCGTCGACGTGCACCTCGCTCGTGATCTGTTCCATAAGCCAACTCTGCCAGTACCGTAAGAGGGCCGACAGGCAGGGTCCGCGCGCTGGGGACAACCTGTCCTCCCCCGGCCCTGTGAGGGGGAAGTCGACCACGCACCAGGCCCACCCCGGCCCGTTCAAAGGAATGATTCCCCATGGAGATGAAACTCGAGCTCGTCCCCTTGCCCGTCTCCGACGTCGATCGCAGCAAGGACTTCTACGTCGACGTCATGGGATTCACGCTGGACCACGATGTCCAGCCGGGAAACGGGATGAGGATCGTCCAGCTCACCCCTCCCGGATCCGCGTGCTCCATTGCCTTCGGCACCGGCATGGGAAACCAGCCGGAGGAGGGGACCGTCAATGGCCTGCACCTGGTCGTGGCCGACATCGCCGCCGCCCGTGACGAGCTCGTTGCCCGGGGAGCAGAGGTCAGTGGCGTCCAGGACATGGGTGGGGTCAAGTACGCCTACCTCGGCGATCCGGACGGCAACTCCTGGGCGCTGCAGCACCTGCCCGGTTCGTCGGAAGGCTCTTAGGACAGGATGTCCTTGGTGCCCAGCCGACCATAGGCCAGCGCGCCGAACACCAGCACGTACCCTGCCTGCAGCAACGCATTCTGGCCGAGGGAGGTCCACAGGATCGGCTCGCGCAGCAGGTCGGCGAACCCGAACCAGTGGTGGGTGAACAGCCACGGGTGCAACCAGTCCAGCTGCGGCAGCTGGCCGAGGATTTGTGCGGCCACCGAGAGCACGGCGGTCGCGGCCATGGCACCGACCGGCACATCCGTCAGCGTGGAGATGAACAACCCGATCGCCGCCAGCCCGCACAACGACACCGCCACGTAGACGGCCATCAGCGCGATCCGCAGGTACGACTGCCCCAACGACAGCGTGTCCCCGGAGAGCAGTGCCACCGGACCCGCCGGGAACAGCGCCAACCCGATGCCGATCCCGACCACGGCGACCACCAGCGCCGCAGCCAGGCAGAACGCCACGGCGCCCAGGTACTTCACCAGCAGCAACCGCGCCCGTGAGACCGGGGCGATGAGCAGGTAGCGCAGCGTGCCGAGTCCGGCCTCCCCCGCGATCGTGTCACCCGAGACCACCGAGATGGTCAACGGCAGGAACAACGGGATGCACAGGAACATCCCCACGATCGCCACGAACAACCCGTTGCCGGCGACCCGGTCCAGGAACGCGGGGCCGCGGCCCGACGGTGGCCCGGAGGTCAGCCGCACCGCGACCGCCACCAGCACCGGGACGGCTCCGAGGGCAGCCAGCATCGCCCAGGTCCTGCGCCGCCGGAACACCAGCGCCAGCTCGGAGACCAGCAACCCGCTACCGTTCAATGTCGAACCCCTCCCCCGTCAACGCCACGAACCGGTCCTCCAGGCTGGGCCGCTCGAGCGCGAACCCGCGCACCCGCACCCCCGCCTCCACCAGGGCCGCGACGATGGCCTCCGGGGCCGGGCCGTCGTCGGGCAGCAGGGCACGCACGACGCCGGAACCGCCTCCCGCTGCCTCGCCACCCAGGAGCTTGCCACCGGTTCCCGCGCCACCGGAATCCCCTCCCGCCGCGTTTCCACCGGGCACCAGACCGAGCCTCGAGAGCACGGCGAGGGCACCGCCGTCGTCCGGGGTATCGATGACAACGGTGGCGCTGCCGGCGGCGCGCAGGTCGGCCAATGTGCCCTGGGCGACGCGGTTGCCGTTGCTCATCACCGCGGCGTGGGTGCACACCTGCTCGATCTCGCTGAGCAGGTGGCTGGAGATGAACACGGTGGTGCCCGCCCCGGCCAGGGAGGCGATGAGGTGGCGGACCTCGCGGGTGCCCTGCGGGTCCAGGCCGTTGGTGGGTTCGTCCAGGATGAGCAGTTCGTGGTCGGTGGCCAGGGCATTGGCGATGCCCAGGCGCTGCTTCATGCCCAGCGAGTAGGCGCGTACCGCGAGCCCCGCGGCCTTGCCGAGCCCGACGGTGTCCAATGCCCGGTCCACGCGCCGGCGTCGGTCGGCGGCGTTGGCACGCGGGTTGGCGGCGTCCAGGCGCAGCAGGTTGGCCCGGCCGCAGAGGAAGGGGTAGAACGCCGGGCCCTCGACCAGTGCCCCGACACGGGGCAGCACGTCGCGCCCGGCCGCGGGCATGGGGCGGCCGAGCACGGTGATCGATCCGCTGGTTGGCGTGGCCAAACCGAGCAGCATGCGGATGGTGGTGGTCTTGCCGGAGCCGTTGGGCCCCAGGAAGCCGAAGACCGAGCCGTGCGGGACGGCGAGGTCCAGGTTGTTCACGGCGCGCCGGGCGCCGAACGACTTGCTCAGCCGGCTGGTCTCGATCGCGAGGCCGGCCCCGCCGGGCGCCACGCTCACCCCGCGTCGGCCGCGGCCTGCAGCCGGTCGACGGGCACGGAACCGACGAGGACGCGGCCGTCGTCGGCGAGCAGGATGTTCACCAGCGAGGTGTGCAGCAGCTTGCCGCCGTCCACGTCCGTGGCCAGCCGGTCGAGCAGGGCGGAGTCGGACAGGGCCGCGGGCACCTCGTCGGCGGGGAGGGTGGCGACCGCGTCCCAGCCGGTGCCGGTCAGCCAGCCGCGGTGGTCGGTGGCGGCGTCCTTGCCGGCGCTGTCCTTACCCGTTTGGTTCTTACCGGTGTGGTTCTTTCCCGTGTGGTTCTTTTCCGTGCTGTCCTTGACGGCCTTGCCGTGTTCCGCGTCGGACCGTTTCGGGAAGGGCCGTTCCTGGACCGTGGCACCGGACGGCGGGGTGAAGTCGAACAGTTTCGCCTCCGGCGCCCCGGGGGTGAACGAGGTGAACTCTGCCGACAATGCGGGGGCGTCCTGGCCGACGGCGTCCACGGTGACGGCCAGCGGTACCCCGGTGGCGGCGTCGACGCCGATGGTCACGTCCTCGACCAGGGTGGAGCGGGTCTTCGGGGTGAGCACGAGCGTGTAGGCGTCGCGCCCGGCCACGCTGGAACCGTCCTCGACGGAGACGTGCGTGGTCGGGTCGGCCGCGGCGAGGAATCGCTCGGCCAGCTGGCCCGGTG
>DATNBS010000226.1:0-7943 GCA_035571895.1 Arthrobacter sp.
CGGGAGTACCGTCCAACGCCCCCGCCGTGAATGCCGGATGGCCGTCGACCCGACGGCCGTCCGGCCCCCACGGCGGGGATGTTGCGCGTTCTAGAGTAGGGGGATGCCTGCCTCGACCGCCGCCCCGATGCCCCGTCCACCCCGGCTTCCCGACTTCGAGACGGGCACCGGCCGCCCCTCCGGGGACCTGACGGCCCTGGACCTGGACGGCCGCAGCGACGGGCTGCTGTTCGACTCCGACGACGCCGCCGGCCAGGACCTCGAGGACACCGTCTTCACCGATTGCACGCTGCGCCGTGTCTCGCTCATGGGCGCGGACCTGCACCGGGCGACCTTCGGCAACTGCCGGTTCGAGGACCTCACGGCGGCGGCCCTGCGGGCCCCGGACAGCGGCTGGTGGAACACGGTGCTGGAACGGACGCGGATCGGATCGGCGGAACTGCATGGGGCCAGCCTGCGGGCGGTCCTGGTCGACGGCGGCAAGCTGGACCTGGTCAACCTGCGCGGGGCCAAGCTCAAGGACGTCCTCTTCCGCTCGCTGATCGTCGACGAACTCGACCTGGGGGAAGTCCAGGCCGAACGGGTCGCCTTCGAGGACTGCCGCATCGGCATGCTGGTCCTCAACGGCGCCCGGCTCAAGGACGTCGACCTGCGCGGAGCAAGCCTGGGCGGGATGGCCGGGATCAGCGGCGTGCGCGGGGCGACGGTCAGCGACCTGCAGTTGCAGGACCTGGCGCCACTGCTCGCAGCTGAGGCGGGGCTGAGGGTCCTCTAGCATTCGCTAGGCTGGAATCATGCAATCCACCCAGCATCCGGCCGCGCCGGGCCCTGCCTCCGGCGGCCCGCGCCAGCGCCGGGCGTCACGCTTCGGGCCGGACCGCTTCCGCGTGGGGGATGCCGTCATGGTGCTGGCCTATGTGGTGCTCTTCGTCGCCGGTGCCGCTGCCCTGCTGACGCTCATCCCCGGCTTCACCGAGGTCTTCGCCACCGGCGAGACGGCTGCTGCCGCCGTGAACTTCATCGTGTACGCGGTGTTGTTCACCGGTGCCATGATCATGGCCTTCCCCACCCTGGCCCATTCCTTCCGCACGTTCGCCTACCACCCGTGGGCGAAGGCGTTCATGGTGCCCGGTGCCTGGGTGGCGAACCTGATCGTCACCACCATCGTCATCGTCTCCCTGGGCGGTGCGGTCAAGAGCGAGAACCAGCTGGCCATCGAGGGCATGACGACCTCCGTGCCGTTCCCCACCATGCTGGTCATGGCCGTGGTCATGGGCCCGTTCGTGGAGGAGTACGTCTTCCGCCACCTGCTGATCGGCAAGCTCAGCCGCAAGGTCAACGTCTGGGTCTGCGTGGTGATCTCGATCGTCCTGTTCGCCGGGATGCACTTCCTGGGCTCCGGATCCTTCGACCCGACGGCGGCCATCCCCTACGTCAGCCTCGGCGCCGTCATCAGCGTCGCCTACGTGCTCAGCGGCAAGTCGCTGGCCTACTCCTACCTCATCCACCTGTTGAACAACCTCATCGCCCTCACCGTGGCCTACTTCCTGCTGCCGCTGGTCCCCGGGGCATGAGCGGATCGGTTCCCTTCGCCGGACACCTGCGCGGCTCGGCCGGCTACCGGCGCATGATCGTGGCCCTCTTCGCCGCCGGCGTCGCGACCTTCTCGCAGCTGTACTCCGTCCAGGGGGTGCTGCCCGCGTTGTCCCGTGCCCAGGGCGTTTCGGAAGCGCGGGCCGCCCTCGCCGTCTCCGCGGCGACGCTGGGCCTGGCGGTCTCGGTGATCGGCTGGTCGGTCGTCGCGGACCGCATCGGCAGGCTCCGGGCGATGCAGACGGCAGTCGGCGCCGCCGTCGTCCTCGGCCTGCTGGTGCCCGCAGCCCCGGGCTTCGAGGCACTGCTGGGACTGCGCTTCCTCGAAGGCGCCGCCCTCGGCGGGATCCCCGCCACCGCGCTGGCGTACCTGAGCGAGGAAATCCACGCGATGCACTCGGCCATCGCGGCCGGGACCTACATCTCCGGCACCACCCTGGGCGGACTGGCCGGACGCCTCATCGCCGGACCCCTGAGCGAGCTGGCCAGCTGGCGGATCGGCACCCTGGTGGTCTCCCTGCTGGCCGCCGTCGCCGCCGCGGCCTTCATCCTCCTGGCCCCGGCGCCCCGCGGCTTCACCCCCGTGCCGCGGCGCACCCCCGGCCAGCCCGGGCTGGCGAGCAAGCTGTGGACGAATCTGGCCAACATCCGGCTGCTGGCCCTCTATGCCCAGGGCCTGCTGCTCATGGGCGGGTTCGTGGCGGTCTACAACTTCCTGGGCTTCCGGCTGGAGGCCCCGCCCTTCCTGGTCCCGGCGTCGCTGGCCTCGCTGGTCTTCATCGCCTACCTCTCCGGCACGTGGTCCTCACGGCAGGCCGGCCAGCTGGCCAACCGCTTCGGGCGGTTGCCGGCGCTGCTCGGCTCGATCGGCGTCATGGCCGCGGGCCTCGCGGTGACCCTGGCCCCGACCCTCGTCCTGGTCCTGCTCGGCCTGGTGCTCTTCACCGCCGGCTTCTTCTCCGCCCATGCGGTCGCCAGCGGCTGGGTCCCGCTCATCGGGCGCACCGGCCGGGCGCAGTCCGCCAGCCTCTACAACCTGGCCTACTACACGGGATCCAGCCTGTTCGGCTGGGCCGTGGGGCTGGCCTTCATCCCCTACGGCTGGGGTGGTGCCGTGGTCTTCGTCCTGGTCCTGCAGGGCTTGGCGGCCGGGCTGGCCGCGCTCTTCCTGCGCGCATCCGGTGCCCGCCCCGCGAGAACGGCGGCTGCCCATGGCTGAGGACCGCACCGCGGCCCAGGCGCCCCCGGGGCTCGGCCGCACGATCCTGGCGCTCGCCGTCCCCGCCCTGGGGGCGCTCATCGCCGAGCCCCTGTTCCTCATGGCCGACACCGCGATCGTCGGGCACCTCGGGCTCAACGAGCTGGCCGGTGCCGGGCTGGGAACCACGGTGCTGCAGACCGCCGTCGGCCTCATGGTCTTCCTCGCCTACTCCACCACGCCCGCCGTGGCCCGCTGGCTGGGGGCCAAGCGGTTGGACCTGGCCCTGGCCGCTGGGCGCGACGGGCTGTGGCTGGCCCTGGCGTTGGGCCTTGTGCTGGCCGTCGCCGGATGGATTTCCGGGCCCGCCCTGCTCGCCTCGATGGGGGCGCACGGGCCGGTGCTGGGATTCGCGCTGGACTACCTGCGCTGGTCCATGCCGGGATTGCCGGCCATGCTGCTGGTCCTGGCCGCGACGGGCGTGCTGCGGGGATTGCAGGACACCAAGACCCCGCTGGTCGTCGCCGGTGCGGGATTCGGGGTGAA
Source organism: Arthrobacter sp. (assembly GCA_035571895.1). GTDB lineage: Bacteria > Actinomycetota > Actinomycetes > Actinomycetales > Micrococcaceae > Arthrobacter_H. Next base: position 3,338 of record DATNBS010000226.1, read on the forward strand.
CATCGTGCTCAACTTCTCCCTGGTCTACGGTGCGGGGCTCTCCGTCGCGGGGGCGGCCATCGGCACCTCGATTGCCCAGTGGGGGATGGCCGCGGTGTACCTGGTGCTGCTGGTGCCCCGGCTACGCGCAGCAGGAGTCCCCGTGCGTCCGCACCTGGCGGGGGTCGTGGGGACCGGGAAGGTCGGCAGCTGGCTGATGCTGCGCACCCTGAGCCTGCGCGCCGGGATCCTGGCCACCGTCTGGGTGGCCACCGCCGACGGCGCACTGACCCTGGCGGCGCACCAGCTGGTCTTCACCATCTTCACGTTCATGGCCTTCGCGCTGGACGCCCTGGCGATCGCCGCCCAGGCCCTGATCGGCAAGGAACTCGGTGCGGGGGACCGGGAGACGGCCAGTGCGTTGACCCGCTTGATGACCCGGTGGGGCCTGATCTTCGGGACGGGGACCGGCGTGCTGCTGGCCCTGCTGGCCCCGGTCGTGGGGGTCCTGTTCACCTCCGACCCGGCGGTCCAGCACGCGGCGGCCATCGGTCTCTGGGTACTGGCGGCCTCCCAACCGCTGGCGGGGCTGGTGTTCGTGCTGGACGGCGTGCTCATCGGCGCCGGGGACGCCCGCTATCTGGCCCTGGCCGGGGTCATCGCGCTGGTGCTCTACGCGCCGCTGCTGGCCGGCGCGGCCTGGCTGCCGCTGGTTCCGGACCTGCCGATCCTCTGGTTGTGGTGTGCCTTCGGCATCGGCTACCTGGCGCTGCGCGCACTGACCCTGCTCTGGCGCATCCGCAACGACCACTGGATGGCCCTCGGGGCCCCGTCCCGGGGCGTCGGCGATTCCCATTAGGATCGTAGGGTGCCTGCCGTAACCGCCCCCCGTGAAGTAGCCGCCGCCGTCTGGAAGCCGGTGATGTTCCGTGCCGTCGTGGCCGCGGCGTTCGGTGCCCTGTCGGTGTTCTGGCAGCAGCCCAGCGAGGCCGTGGTCGCGTATGCGTTCGGCGCCTACCTCGTCCTGACCTCCAAGTCGGCCTGGGACTTCGCCGTGGCACGGGTGGTGCCCGCACCGGTGCGAGGCCTGCTGGGCGGAGCCGCCATCGCCTGGTCCTTCTGCGCCGTGTTCATGCTCATCTTCGCCACCACGACGGCCACCTCGATCGCCGGGGGCATCGGCCTGGTCGTCGCCGGGGTGCTCGAACTGGCGGTCTACCTGCGCCACCGCCGCGAACTGGTCCCGGTCCGCGACTTCCTGCTCACCGGGGCCATCTCGATCGCCACCGGCATCCTGTTGCTGGCCTGGCGGGGCCTGGACCAGCACGGGGTCTTCGGCGTCGCCGGTGGCGGGGCGATCATCACCGCCGTGTTCCTGCTCATCGCCGCCTTCGGCTACCGGCACGATGCCCGGGTCGAGGCCGCAGGGCGGTAGACTGGAGCCGTCCCAATTTCTTCAGGAGGCATCCCCGTGGGTTCCAACCCATCCCAGCAGAAGCGCTCATGGCAGCAGAGCATCAAGGCGCCGTTGATCTTCTCCCTGGTCGCGGGCCTCGTGGCCGGCGTCGTCGCCTCGATCTCCGCCACCGGCGGCGGGGACAACCCGCTGCGTCTCGACATCGGGCTCATCGCCTTCGGCGTGGCCTTCATCGCCAGCCTGCTGGTGATCTCCGTGCTGACCATGGCCGGCAAGGAGAATCCCCCCGCGCTCAGCGAGGGCTCGGGCGTGAACCGCTCGTCGGACAAGCCGGCCGACAAGAAGCCCGGCCAGAAGTAGCGCGGGCGGGCGTGCCGCGGGACGCGTTCAGCCGACCGTCTCGACGCCGTCCTTGCCGCCCCATTCCTCCAGGAACTGCTCGCGCGTCATCTCGGCCAGGTCGCGTCGGATGAGGGCGATCAGGCCTTCGGCCTCATCGATGTTGTTCCCCGTGATGCGCAGGATCTCGGCGTCGTTGTCGATGCGCCGGACCACCGCGGTCGCGCCCATGACGTCCGTCCCGTCACCGCCGAGGACAGCGTCGGCCAGTCCCACGAACCAGCGCCCGGCCGCCTTGAGGGTCCCGTCCGAGGCATGCTCCAGATCCACGTCGTAGTTCTCGGAGGCGTGGTGCTCCTGAGGCTGTTCAGAGGTGTTCACGGTCTCTTCCTTCCTGGGCACCGGTGCCCGCGGGCGTGCTGCATGGGACCAGTCTAGGTCCGGTTGGCCGCCCGGCGCTGGCGATAGGCGCGCACATGTTCCCGGTTCGCGCAGTTTCCCGTCTGGCAGTACAGCTTCGACCGGTTGCGCGAGAGATCCAGCACCGCTGCCTGGCAATCCCGCGCAGCGCAGATGCGCAGGCGCTCCAGTTCACCCGAGCGCAGGACGTCGACGACCGCCATCGCCGCCTCCACCGCCATCCGTTCGGCCAGGGGCGCGGCGGGGCTGGTTGCATGGAGGTGGTAGTCCCACTGGTCGTGCTTGACCAGCTGCGGCAGGGCGCGGGCATTGCGCAGGATGTTGTTGACCACCACCACCGCCGCGTCCTCACTGGAGGTCCACAGGTCACGCAGCAGGCCGCGGACGTGCCGGACACTGCGCAACTCGGCGGCATCTTGGGTGCGCGATCCGGTGAACTCCTCCTGCTCCACGAAGACGTCCAGATCGGCCGTGGTCAAGAGCCCGTCGACGCCGTCGCGCAGCGTGTTGATGAGGTGGACGACGGTCTGCAAGGACGTTTCGGTGTCAGGGGCAAACATGCGGTTGACTCCTTCTATTCCGTGCATGTATCGCGGAGTATGCTGATGTCACGAGTATACGCGCTGACGCCCATGACCTGCTGACGCGCGCCCCAGCCTGTCCGCACCCGGAGGAGAACCATGTCCACGCCAGCCGCGACCCGTGCGCGCACTGCCGCCCACCCCGCCCTCGCCGGCGTCTGGATCGCGCTGTTCTCCTCCGCCGTCTTCGGCATCTCCGGATCATTCGCGACCTCGCTGCTCGAGGCCGGATGGAGCAGCGGGGCTGCCGTGGCCGCCCGCATGGCCGGCGCGTTCATCGTCCTGCTCGTGCCGACGCTCCTGGCGCTGCGCGGACGGTGGGGATCGGTCGCGGCGAACTGGAAGCCGATCGCGCTGTTCGGCCTCTTTGGCGTCGGCGTCTGCCAGTTCGCCTACTTCCAGGCGGTGGCGCGCCTGGACGTGGGCGTGGCCCTGCTGCTGGAGTACATGGCCCCGGTGCTGATCGTGCTGGCGCTCTGGGTGCATACCCGCAGGGTCCCGCGCATGCTCACGATCGCCGGCACGCTCGTCTCGCTCGCAGGGCTGGTGCTGGTGCTCGATTTGACCGGCACCCGGCAGGTCGACCCGGTCGGCATCCTCTGGGGGCTGGGGGCAGCCGTCGGGCTCGCCGTCTACTTCTTCGTCACCGCCAAGGCGAATGAAACGCTGCCCCCGCTCGTCCTGGCCGCGGGCGGCCTGCTGGTCGGCGCGCTGTTGATGGTCCTGCTCGGCGTGGTCCGGTTGCTGCCCTTCACCGCCACGTTCGGGCCGGTCGGATTCGCCGGATTCCAGACCCCGTGGTGGGTCGCCCTCGGCGGCCTGGTCGTCCTGGCCACCGTGCTCGCATACGTCTCGGGCATCATGGCCGCCCGGGCGCTGGGCTCCAAGGTGGCCTCGTTCATCTCCTTGACCGAGGTGCTCTTCGCCGTCCTCTGGGCCTGGCTGCTGCTGGGCCAGATGCCGGCCCCGGTCCAGCTCGCCGGTGGCTTGGCCATCGTCTGCGGCGTTCTCCTCGTGCGTGCGGACGAGCTGAAATCCCCCTGACCAGCGCCTTCGGCCGCCGACCCCGGCGGCTCCCGGCCGGGAGGGGAGGTCCTCGCGGTGAGGCCGTGACCTTCCCTTGACCCCATCTAGGCCGCGGTCCACACTTGTTGCACATGGCGCAGTGTTGCGCACCATGCGCAACGAATGGCACCAGGCCGGCGCCAGGATCAACCAGGGAGTGATCATGTCCGAGGCCATCGATACGGGCGCGTTCCAGCAACCCGGCACCGGCTCCAGCGTCAATCCACATCCCGCGGTCACGCTCTACACCCGGCTTCGGAAGTCACCGTACTTCTGGAAATCCCGGGAACACGGCGTCGCCGCGTACAGCGTCTACAACCACACCTACCACCCCCGGCACTACGGCGATCCGGTCTCCGAGTACTGGTCGCTGCTCAACGACGTCACCCTGTGGGACGTCGGCGTCGAACGGCAGCTGGAGATCAGCGGCCCGGATGCCTTCGACTTCACCAACTACCTCATTCCGCGCGATCTGGGCCGGTGCGCCGTCGGCCAGTGCAAGTACGTCTTCATCACCGCGGCCGACGGCGGCATCATCAACGACCCCATCCTGCTGCGGGTCGAGGAGAACCGCTTCTGGCTTTCACTGGCCGACAGCGACGTCCACCTCTGGGCGATGGGCCTGGCCCATGCCGGCAACTGGGACGTGACCGTCAAGGAGGTCGACGTCGCGCCCATCCAAATCCAGGGCCCCAAAGCCAAGGGCCTGATGTCGGACCTGTTCGGCGAGGACATCCTCGAGCTGGGCTACTACTGGCTGCAACGGCGGACGCTCGGTGACCTGTCCGTCGTCGTCTCCCGGACC
>DATNBS010000227.1:0-6814 GCA_035571895.1 Arthrobacter sp.
ACCGCCGGCAGCAGCTCGCCAACGGCGGTGCCCGAGGTGGTCACGATCGCCACCGGGCGGCTGGTCGCCAACGACAGGCCCAGCGCCGTGAACCCGGCGTCGCGCTCGTCGATTCGGATGTGCACGCGGACCCTCCCCTGCTGCTCCGCCTCGGCGAGTGCGTAGGCAAGCGGGGCGCTGCGGGAGCCGGGGCAGAGGACGACTTCCCTCACGCCGTCGTCGGTGAGCGTCCGCACCGCCGAGCGGGCGGCATCGAACGAGGTCAACGGCGTTTCGGCGGGCTCCATGCAACCCATCCTAGGTCTGGGCGGCCTCCAGCAGGCGGGCGCAACGGCGCAACCGCTCGATCCACCAGTCCCGGCGGTCGGGGGTGGCGGCGTGGCGGCGGAGCAGCTCCGGGTCGGCGGCCACCGTCCGCAGGTTCAGGACCCCGTCGCGCGCCTCGTAGCGGTCGGTGGACACGTCGGCCTCGAATAGGGAGACGGTGCCCAGCCCGCAGGCATGGGGCAGTTCGGGCAGGGCCGCGGCGAGCGCTGCCCCGGCCCGGATGCCGACCGAGGAATCCAGGGCCGAGGAGACGACGGCGGGAAGGCCCGCCTCGGCGACGAGGGCCAGCGCGGAGCGGATGCCGCCCAGCGGCTGGGCCTTGACGATGATCAGGTCGGCCGCCCCGGCCCGGGCCACGGCGAGCGGGTCGGATTCCTTGCGGACCGATTCGTCGGCGGCGATCGGGATCCCCCAGCCGCGCCGGATGACCTCGGCGCGCAGGCGCCCCAGCCCGTCGATGCCGGCCACGGGTTGTTCCGCGTACTGCAGGTCGAAGCCGGCGAGCGCCGCGAGCCCCGCAAGCGCCTGGTCGTGGGTCCAGCCCGCGTTGGCGTCCACGCGCACGGCTGCCCGGGGCAGCAGGCGACGGACCTCCGCAACCCGGGCCACGTCGTCGTGCAGTGTTTGCCCGCGTTCGGCGACCTTGACCTTCACCGTGTGCACGGCGTCGAAGGAGGCGAGCACCGCCTCGACGCCGGCAGCGGGGACGGCGGGCACTGTCGCGTTGACCGGGACCGTGTCGCGGACCGGGGCGGGGAAACCCGTCCAGCCGGCTTCGACGGCGCAGCGCAGCCAGGGGGCGGACTCCTCGTCGTCGTACTCGGTGAAGGGCGAGAACTCGCCCCATCCCACCGGCCCGTCCAGCAGCAGGACCTCCCGGCGGGTGACGCCGCGGAAGCGCACCCGCATCGGCAAGGACACCACGTGGGCGCGTTCGACGAGCTCGTCGATGACCGGCCAGGCGGACGACGTGGGGTTCGTCTCGCCCGGGTGCCGATCGGGAACGCCGTGGCCGGCGGCTGCGTTGTCCGGGATAACCATCAACACATCGTATCGACGGCGGCTCCGCCGGAGGACACACCGATTGTGGGACGCTATAGGCAGATGAACGACACCATGGAAATACCCGTTGTGGGAGGCGGTCCGCACCGGGCCGCACGCAACCCCGGATTGTGGATCCTGGCGATGCTGCTGCTCGCCGGGCTGTTCGGCGTGGCCTACTGGGCCTTCGTGCTCACGCCCACCGGGCAGCAGGCCGACGACGACGCGTTGCAGGGCGCGCTTTCGTTCCTTGGCGAGGGCCGGACGCAGTCGGCGGCGTTGTCGTTCCTGAACGAACTGCCCCTGGTGTCCGGGGTGCTCGCGGTGCTGGCCCTGGCGACCGCCGCCATCGTCCGGCGCAGCCTGTACGCCCCGATCGCGGCGGCGTTGTCCTTCGCGGCGGCGATCGGCAGCACGCAGCTGCTGAAGCACCTGGTGCTCTCCCGACCGGACATGGGCATCTCCGAGGCGACGATGAATTCGTTTCCCTCCGGGCACACCACGGTGGCGACCTCGGCGATCATCGCGGTCTTCCTGGTCACCTCGCCGCGCTGGCGTCCGCTGATCGCCGCGATCGGCGGTCTCTACGCCGCCGTCACCGGGATCTCGACGTTCGCGCTGGGGTGGCACCGCCCCTCGGACATCATCGCGGCGTACCTGGTGGCCGGGTTCTGGGGCCTGCTGGCCGGGCTCGTCATCCTGCGGCGGCAACCGTGGTGGAACTGCTGGGATGGCCCCGATGCCTTCTGGGCGTCGTCGGGCACTTGGCCGACGCTGTTGTGGTTCCCCGGCGTGGTCGGGTTCATCGGGGCGGCCGGCACCTACCTGTTCGTCACGCAGCTCGGCACCACCGCAGGGACGACGGAGCAGGGCTGGTTCCTGGTCGCGGGCGCGCTGCTGGTGGTCGGCGCTGCCGGGTGCCTGTTCGGGCTGCTCTCCGGGATCTTCTCCCACCAGACCCGGCGCCGCGGCCGCTGGCGCTGATGCGCTACCCGGCGCCGCGGGGACGCCGTTCATCCAGGCTCCCCGGTGGGGCCTGGCGGGGGATGAAGTAGGCGAAGAGCCCGGCGCCCGCGAAGGACACCGCTGCCACGGCCACGACTCCTGCCCCCAGCGTCGCCGCCGCGGTGACCGCCGAGAGCAGGACCGGTCCGCCCATGACGCCGGCATCGGAGATGAGGCGCCAGAAGCCCAGGAATTGCGGGCGGCCGACCGCCGGCGAGTGGTCGGCCCCCAGCGTCATGACGATGCCCGAGCCGATGCCGTTGCCGAAGCCCAGCAGCATGGCGACCAGCAGCAGGGTCCATGGGCCGCCGGTCAGCGGCATCAGCGCCAGGGCGACGCCCATGACGATCATGCACGGCACGGCCACCCAGGTCCTGCCCTTGCGGTCCATCACCTTGCCGGCCGGGTAGAACACCAGCATGTCCACGGCCCCGGAGACACCGTAGATCAGCGAGGTGGCCGAGGCGTCCAGCCCCACGTGCTCGGCCCACAGCGGGATGACGGCCTGCCGGGTGGCCCGGACCGCGGAGATCATCACGATGCCGAGTCCCACCGTGGCGTAGATGCGCCAGTGGGAGGCGATGATGCCGCGCAGGGTGATCGGGCCGGCGTCGTGACCGGTGCTGCCCGTCGCCGGTTCGGTGCCTCCGGCCCCGGGCGGTTGTCCGTGCGCCTCGAGTTCGGGGATGCCGATGCTGACCAGCGTCGCGGCGGCCATGGCGCCCAGTCCCGTCCAGTAGGCCCCGGGCAGGCCGAGCCAGTGCATGGCGGCGGCGCCGGCGAAGGGGCCGATGAACAGGCCGATGCGCAGGGTTCCGCCCAGCCCGGACATGGCCCGGGCACGGTGGCTCAGGGGCACGGCGTCGGTCAGGTAGCTTTGCCGGGCCAGGTTGAAGACCGAGCCGGCCATCCCGATCATGAGGATGCCGGCGGCGAAGACCCAGAGCGTTCCGGCGGCCAGGCAGGCGGCCATGCCCGCGGTGGCCCAGGCCGCGGCGCCGATCATGGCAATCCGCTCCCCGAGCCGGGCGACGAGCAGGGACGCGGGCACGTTGGTCACCAGCGACCCGACGCCGATCAGGGTGATGACCAGCGCCGCCTGCGCCACGCTGGCCCCCAGTCCGCGGGCGCTCAGCGCGATGACCGGCAGCACGCAGCCCTGGCCGATGGCGTAGAGCAGCGAGGGCGCGTAGACGCGGAACACCATCTTCCCCAGTCCGCCGCGGCCACCGTCTCCTGTGGTGTCGATGGCGCTACGCCCCCCGGCTGCCTGCGGTGTCCTTCATCCGCATGACCAGGTGGCGGGACTGCAGCGGGCTGTAGGGCAGGATCGGGATGGCCTTGGTTGCATCGGCCGAGGACTCGCTGATCGCCGAGCTGCACATCTGGATGCCCTGGCGCAGCTGCCGGAGCTGGGTGCGCACGAAGTCCATGTCGACCAGCCGCCCGTGCCCGGGGACGACCGAGGGGTAGAGCTCGTCGATGGCGATGATCTTGCCCAGGGCCTGGCCCCAGTCGCGCGGGTAGGAGTCCTCGAAGGACGGGTCGGCCCCCTCCTCGACGAGGTCGCCGGCAAACAGGACGGTGCCGGAGCCGACGAGCAGGTCCCCGTCGGTGTGGCCGCGGCCCAGGTGGAAGAGCGTGATGGAATGCCCGCCGAGGTCCAGGTCGACGGGCTGGGCGTCCACGAGGTGGGTGGGGAGGACGACGGCGGTGTGCTCGCCGTCCGCTGCAGCCATGTCCGGGTCGACGGAGCGGACCAGGAGGCGTTGCGCATCCCCCGTTTCCGCCATGGCGCGGGCCGCGTTGGCGTGGGCCCAGATCTCCTCGACCCCGTGTGCGGCGAGGTAGGCGTTGCCGAAGAAGTGGTCCCCGTGGGCGTGGCTGTTGACCAGGACCAGCGGCAGGTCGGTGAGCTCGCGGACGGCGGCGTGGAGCCCGGCCGCCTCACCGGGGCCGGCTCCGGAGTCGATGACCGCGGCGCGTTCGTCGCCGACCACCAGCCCGGCGTTGACGCCGAACCCCTCGAGCCGCAGGAACCAGGTCCGCTCCCCCACCTCGGTCCAGCGTGCCCGTGTTGTTTCGTCAGCCATTGCCCGTCCTTGTCCCGGCACCTTGCGGGGAGCCGCCGTGCCCACCGTCTCCATCTGTGTGGTCCGACTCTATTACGCCGGCACGGCCCCGACCCGTCGCCGAGGCTGAAGGGGTCTAATGTTTCGTCGGCTGCCTCATGCGTCCCGCTGGTCGAGGGCCGCTTGCCGCAGCAGCCGTCCTTCCAGCGGTCCCGGTGTTTCCCGGGAAGCGGTGCTGCATCTCCGCACGAGCCCACGCCGCGCAGTCGAAAGCGCAGTGGCCCGGAGGCCTCGTCGAGGCGGCCGGGCCACTGGTGCTCCCTACAGGTCGGCGAGCACCGATCCCGGGTTCTCGATCGCGTCGGCGACGTAGCGCAGGAAGCCGCCGGCCGTCCCGCCGTCGCAAACGCGGTGGTCGAAGGTCAGGGTCAGCTCGGTGACCTTGCGGACCCGCAGTTCCCCCTCGACGACCCACGGCCGGTCGATGATCCGACCGACCCCGAGGATCGCGACTTCCGGGTAGTTGATGATCGCCGCCGAGCCGTCGACGCCGAAGACCCCGTAGTTGTTCAGCGTGAACGTTCCGCGGGTCAGCTCGGCCGGCGTGCACTTGCCCTCGCGGGCCACGGCGGCCAGCCTCCTGACCTCGGCATCGAGCTGACGGGCGCTGAGGTCCTGCGCATTGGCGATGCTGGGGACCATCAGCCCCCGGTCGGTCTGCGCCGCGATGCCCAGGTTGACCCCGTCGAACGAGATGATCTCCTGGCCGCCGTCGGCACCGTCCTGCACGCGGGTGTTCAGCTCGGGGTAGCGGACCAACCCGGCCAGCGTGAACCGGGCGATGAACGCGAGCAGTCCCGGCGTGTTCTGCGGATCGGCTGCCTTGAGCCGGGCTCGCATCTCCACCAGGGCGGTGGCGTCGACGTCCACCCAGACGGTGGCCTCGGGGATCTCCCGGCGCGAGGTGCTCATGGCCTGGGCGATGGACTTGCGCACGCCCTTCAGCGGGGTGCGTTCGGTGATGCCCAGCCCCGAACGGGCATCGGCCCCGGTCGCCGCGGCCGGCCGCAGGGCCTCCTCGGCGCCCGTTGCCCGGGCGGCCGGTGCTTCCGGTGCACCTGCGCCGTCGATGGCTGCCTGGACGTCGGCGCGCATCACCAGGCCGTCGGCGCCGGAACCGGTCAGGGTCGCCACGTCGATGCCGTGGTCCCGGGCCAGCCGGCGCACCAATGGCGAAATGACGATCGGCGCCTGGCTCCGCACCGGTGCCGGTGCCGCGGCGGACGGTGTCGGGGTGGGGGCTGCGGCCTCGCGTGGGCGCCGGCGGCGCGACGTGGCCCCGGCCCCTCCGGGGGTCCCGTACCCGATGAGCACGTTGCCGGATCCCTCGGAGGCCCCGGCCCGCTCCTCGTCGCGGTAGGACTGGGCCTGCTCTCCGGCTGCCGGCGACGCGGCTGCCGGCGGTGCCGGCGTGCCGGAGGCGGCACCGTCCTCGACGGAGACCAGCGGCTTGCCGACATCCACCGTGTCGCCGGGGGCGCCGTGCAGCTGGTGCACGGTCCCGGCGAAGGGGCTGGGCACCTCGACGAGCGATTTGGCGGTCTCGACCTCGGCGATCGGCTGGTCGACGGCGATCGTGTCGCCCTCGGCCACGAGCCAGTTCACCAGGTCGGCCTCGGTCAGGCCCTCGCCCAGGTCGGGCAGCAGGAATACCTTGATGGCCATGTCTAGTCCTCCCACTGCAACAGGTCGACGGTGTCCAGGATGCGGTCCACGCTGGGCAGGAAGTAGCCCTCCAGCTTCGGCGACGGGAACGGGACATCGAATCCGGTCACGCGCAGCACCGGGGCCGCCAGCGAGTGGAAGCAGCGCTCCTGCACCCGGGCCGTGATCTCCGAGGCGACCGAGGCGAACCCGGGGGCCTCGGCGATGACGACGGCGCGGCCGGTCTTGCGCACCGAGGCGGACACGGTCTCGTCGTCGAAGGGCACGATCGAGCGCACGTCGATGACCTCCAGCGACCGCCCCTCGGCGGCGGCGGCCTCGGCGGCGGCCAGCGCGGTGGAGACCGAGGGGCCGTAGGCGATCAGCGTCGCGTCGGTGCCGGGGCGGGCGATGGCTGCCCGGCCCTCGGCCAGCCGCTCCCCCGCGGCGACAGCGGCATCGTACTCGGCGCGCAGCGCCTCCAGGTCCACGGGGTCCTTGGAGAAGTAGAGCTTCTTGGGTTCCAGGAACACGATGGGGTCATCGGAGTCGATGGCCTCGCGCATCATCGTGTAGGCATCGGCCACCGTGGAGGGCGTCATGACCTTCAGCCCCGGGGTGTGCGCGTAGTAGGCCTCGGAGGAGTCGCAGTGGTGCTCCACGCC
>DATNBS010000228.1:0-3174 GCA_035571895.1 Arthrobacter sp.
TGGGCACCGGCTTCGACGAGGTGATGGCCCTGCGGCGGGCCGAGGCGGACGAGTTCTACGCCGAGCTGACCCCGGCCGGCGCCAGCGCGGACGAGGCGCTGGTGCTGCGGCAGGCGTCCGCCGGGATGCTGTGGAGCAAGCAGCTGTTCTACTATGACGTGGCCCGCTGGCTGGACGGCGACCCGACCCAGCCCGAACCTCCGGAGTCTCGCCAGAACGGGCGGAACGCCAAGTGGCGCAACTTCGACGGGTTCGACATCATCTCCATGCCGGACAAGTGGGAGTATCCCTGGTTTGCCGCCTGGGACCTGGCCTTCCACACCATTCCGCTGGCCCACCTGGACCCGGCGTTCGCCAAGTACCAGCTGATCCTGGTCTGCCGGGAGTGGTTCCAGCACCCGAACGGGGCGCTGCCGGCCTACGAGTGGGATTTCGGCGACGTCAACCCGCCGGTGCACGCCTGGGCGGCACTGCAGGTCTTCGCCATCGACGGCGGTCGCGATCTCGATTTCCTCAGCCGGGTCTTCGACAAGCTCCTGGTCAACTTCACCTGGTGGGTGAACAGGGAGGACGCGGAAGGCAACAACGTCTTCGAGGGCGGCTTCCTCGGCCTGGACAACATCGGCCCGATCGACCGTTCCCACCTGCCGGCCGGCTACACCCTGGAGCAGTCCGACGCTACCGGCTGGATGGGCGCCTACGCGCTGGCGATGGCGTCCATCGCGGCCATCCTCAACTGGACCGGTAAGCGCGAGTCGCAGGACCTGGTCCTGAAGTTCCTGGAACATTTCGCGGGCATCCGCACTGCCCTGGACAGCCAGGGCCTATGGGACGACGCCGACGGGATGTTCTACGACCGGCTGATCACCCCGTCCGGAGATGCCGTCCCGGTCAGGGTCCGGTCCATGGTCGGGATCATCCCGGCGCTGGCCGCAGCCGTCATCGACGGTGCTCTGCTGGAAAACGCGCTGGCCTTCAACAAGCTGTTCAAGCGGTTCCTGGAGAACGAGGGCGTCGGCGACATGGAGAAGCTGACCCAGACCCCGCAGCTGCGTGGCGAGGGGCCTGGCCGGCGGCTGCTGCTGTCGGTGGCCCGGCCGGATCAGCTGGAGCGGCTGTTCGCCAAGCTCTTCGACGAGGCTGAGTTCCTGTCCCCGCACGGGCTGCGCGCGCTGTCGGCCTACCACCGCGATCACCCCTACGAGTTCGATGTCGGCGACTACCATGCGTCCATCGACTACGAGCCGGCCGAGTCGACCACGTCGATGTTTGGCGGCAACTCCAACTGGCGCGGCCCGGTCTGGATGCCGGTCAACTACCTGGTCGTCGAGTCGCTCGAGCGCTATCACCGGTTCTACGGCAGTGACCTGGAGCTGGAGTATCCGGCCGGCTCGGGGAGACGGCTCACCCTGGACCTGATCACGGCCGACCTTCAGGACCGGCTCATCTCCCTGTTCACCAGGGACGAGAACGGGCGGCGGGCCTGCTTCGGCGGGACCGAGCGGATGCAGAATGATCCCGCCTGGAAGGACAACCTGATCTTCAGCGAGTACTTCCACGGCGACAACGGCGCCGCGATCGGCGCCTTCCACCAGACCGGCTGGACCGGCCTGGTCGCCGACCTGGTCCTGCGCCGCCACGGCGCGGTCCGGGCCATCGGCGACGTCTTGCGTGACCTAGCCCCGAAGTAGAAGGTCCGGTGATGAGCAGCATCCGAGCGACCGGCGCGGCCGTCGCCTTGCCCGGCAGGCCCTTCCCGCTCGGCGCAACTCCGGGCGAGCAGGTCGGTATCGCGGGCACGAACTTCGCCATTGCCTCGAGCGTCGCCGACAGCGTCACGCTGTGCCTGTTCGACGGCGCCGACGCGGAGACGCAGATCCCGCTGCGGGACAACGACGCCGACGTCTGGCACGCGTTCGTGCCGGGCGTCGGACCCGGGCAGGCGTACGGGTACCGCGTCGCCGGGCCCTGGGACCCGGCCCGGGGCCTGCGGTGCAACCCGGCCAAGCTGCTGCTCGACCCGTACGCCAAGGCCATCAGCGGATCGGTCGTGTTCGGGCCGGACGTGCTCGGCCAGGACGAAACCGACCCGGCCAGGCCCAGCCGCCTGGACTCCGCCGCGCATGTGCCGCGGAGCCTGGTCGTGGACTCCGGGTACGCCTGGCAGGACGAGAACCGGACCCGGCACCGTACCTCGGACACGGTGCTGTACGAGATCCACGTCAAGGGCTTCACCATGCGCCACCCGGACGTTCCTCCGGAGTTGCGCGGGACCTACGCCGGCCTGGCCCACGAGGCCGCTATCGCGCACTTGCTCGACCTGGGCGTCACCACCGTCGAACTGCTGCCCGTGCACCAGAACGTGCCCGAATCGTTCCTGCTCGGGCGGGGCCTGACGAACTACTGGGGCTACAACACGATCGGCTACTTCGCCCCGCACAACGGCTACTCGGCCGCCGTCCGGGCCGGGCGGCCCGGTGGCCAGGTCGCCGAGTTCAAGGCGATGGTGGACGCGCTGCACCGGGCCGGCCTGGAAGTGGTGCTCGACGTGGTGTTCAACCACACGGCCGAGGGCGGCCCCGACGGTCCTGCGCTGTGCTTCCGCGGCATCGACAACATCGCGTACTACCGGACCGAGCCCGACGACCCCGGCGTCTACATCGACACGACCGGCTGCGGCAACTCGCTGAACACCGGCGATCCGATCACGCTGCAGCTGATCATGGACTCGCTTCGCTACTGGGTACTGGAGATGCACGCCGACGGGTTCCGGTTCGACCTGGCCCCGACGCTGGCCCGCCAGGCCGGCGCCTTCGACAAGGTCTCGGCCTTCCTGGACATGGTGGCCCAGGACCCGGTGGTGTCGCGGGTCAAGCTCACCGCCGAGCCGTGGGACGTCGGCCAGATGGACAGCTACGACCTCGGCCGGTTCCCGCCGCTGTGGCGCGAGTGGAACGGCAAGTACCGCGACACGATGCGCGACTTCTGGCGCAGCACTCCGGTCGGCATCGGCGAGTTCGCCACCCGCTTCGCCGGCTCCTCGGACCTGTACGGCGCGTCCGGCCGCCGCCCCACCGCCTCGGTCAACCTCATCACCGTCCATGACGGCTTCACAATGCGCGACCTCGTCTCCTACGACGACAAGCACAACGAGGCCAACGGCGAGAACAACCG
>DATNBS010000229.1:0-10197 GCA_035571895.1 Arthrobacter sp.
CCCAGCCCGATGAGGATCCCGGCCAGCAGCGGCCGGTCCCGGGAGAACGCCAGCAGCGCCAGGGCCAGGAACATCACCGCCCACATGTCCCAGTTGATGGTGGAGGCCAGGATGATGCCCGGCGCCAGGGCCACCATGGCCGCGTCCCAGGGCCGCCGCCCGGCGGTGCGGGCGGTGGCGATGACGATGGTGAACCAGAGGACGACCACCATCACCAGGTTCACGTCGAAGTAGGCCAGCGTGCGGTCGTAGCCGCCGGGAGGGACCAGCAGTGCAGCGAACGAGGCCACCGCGGACATCAGCACCGGGTACTCGAACTGGGCCCCGTCGGCGAACGGGGCGAAGGCGTTGGCGTCGAACCCGCGGGCGTGGAAGAGGGCCGACCAGTCCGAATAGCAGGCCCAGATGTAGGCGTTGGAACCGCCCCACCCCAGTGTGCGGCACATGTTCTTGGCCAGGATGGCCAGCACCGCCGAGACGATCGTCAGCGCCACGAGCACCCGTTCGACCGTCAGGAACCCGGGGTCGACCCGGCCGGGGGCGGTGAAACGCCCCAGCGGCCCGCCGACCACCTCGGTCAACCGGCGCAGCAGCGGGTCGTTGCGGGTGGGCACGGTGATGCGCAGGGGGCCGAGCCGGGGACCGGCCTTCGGGCCGGGGCGTCGCTGCTCGCTCATGGGATTCAGCCTAACGGCGACCCGTGGGAGCGGCACCACTGGATGGCCCCGCGTCCCTCACGTGCCGTTAACCTGCGGGTGGGCCACCTGTCATGTCGCCTCCCTAGCGTCAAGACCATGACCGCGAAAGGCAAGACAACAGGCACGGCGACAAACCAGGCGACACGCCAGGCACCGACCCGCAACGAGGACGTGCTGGTGGTCATTCCCGCCCGCGGTGGCTCGAAGGGCATCCCGTTGAAGAACCTGCGTCCGGTCGGCGGCCGCTCCCTGCTGGCCCGCGGCATCGAGGCCGCGCTCGCGGCTCCCTCGGTGACCGACGTCGTCGTGAGCACCGACCACCCGCAGATCCGCAACGAGGCCCACGCCCACGGCGCCCGCGTCATCGACCGGCCGGCCGTGCTGGCCTCCGACCAGGCCACCAGCGAGTCCGCCCTGCTGCATGCACTCGACACGCTGGAGAGCCAGCCAGCCGTCGTCGTGCTGCTGCAGTGCACCTCGCCGTTCATCGACCCGGCCGACCTGGAGGCGGCCATCCGGACCGTGCTCGACGGCCGCGCGGATGTCTGCTTCAGCGTCACCGAAGACCACTCCTTCCTCTGGGCGTTCCCGGACGGCGTGGTGCAGGCGGTCGGCCACGCGGCGGCCGTGCGGCCCCGCCGGCAGGACCGCGAGCCGCAGTACCGCGAGACGGGAGCCTTCTACGCCCTGCGCGCCGACGGGTTCCGGGAGGCCGGCCACCGGTTCTTCGGGTCCCTGGCATTCCAGGTCGTGCCGCCGGCCGACGCCCCCGAGGTCGATTCGTTCGAGGACCTGGCGCTCGTCTGCGCACAGGCGGCCCGCCGCGGGGCCGGTGCCTCGGCGGCACCCGCCGCGCTGCCGGGGGCCGTGCCCGGGCCGGGGATCGACGTCGACGCGCTGGTCACCGACTTCGACGGCGTGCACACCGACGACCTGGCCCTCGTCGCGGCCGACGGCAGCGAGTACGTCACCGTCTCGCGTTCCGATGGCATGGGCGTCTCCCGGCTGCGCGCCGCCGGCATACCGGTGCTCATCCTCTCCACGGAGACCAACCCGGTGGTTGCCGCCCGGGCCGCGAAGCTCGGCGTGGAGGTCATCCACGGGGTCGACGACAAGGCGGCCCGGCTCACGGCCTGGCTGGCCGACCGGGGCCTGGACCCGGACCGCGTGGCGTATGTCGGCAACGACGTGAACGACGTCGCGGCCATGGGCTCGGTCGGCTGGCCGCTGGCCGTGGCCGATGCAAGGCCCGAGGCCCTGGCCGCCGCCCGGACCGTGCTCCACCGGCCCGGCGGCCGCGGGGCCGTCCGCGAGGCGTGCGAACGCATCCTCGCATCCCGCACCGGCCCCCACACCCCCTCCCGCACCCGGCCGGCGGAGCCCGCGCAGCTGGCCACCACCCCGTGAACCCGCCACCCCATACCAACGAACAGCCCCACCGAACACACCCCACCGAACACACCCCAACGAAAGGGAACCACCATGACCATCGAAGCCACCCGGCAGGCAGCACCCGTCCTCGTCGGAGACTCCGAGATCGGAGCCGGCCGTCCCGTCTACGTGATCGGCGAGATCGGCATCAACCACAACGGCGACGTCGAGGTGGCCAAGCAGCTCATCGATATCTCCGCCGCCGCCGGCGCCAATGCCGTGAAGTTCCAGAAGCGCACCCCGGAGATCTCCACCCCGCAGGACATGCGGGACAAGATGCGCTCGACGCCCTGGGGCGAGATGACCTATCTGGAGTACCGCTACCGGGTCGAGTTCGGCGCCGAGCAGTACCGCGACATCATCTCCTACGCCCGCAGCCGCGGCCTGGACGCCTTCGCCTCCCCGTGGGACGTGCCCTCGGTGGAGTTCATGGAGGAGCAGGGCGCCGTGGCCCACAAGGTCGCCTCCGCCTCCGTCACCGACCTGGAGCTGCTGCGGGCGCTGCGCGAGACGGGCAAGCCGGTCATCCTCTCCACCGGCATGTCCACGATCGAACAGATCGACACCGCCGTGGAGACGCTCGGGACGGACCACCTGGTCCTCATGCACGCCACGTCCACCTACCCGCTGCCACCGGAGGAGGCCAACCTGCGCATGATCACCACCCTGCAGGAGCGCTACCGCGTCCCGGTGGGCTACTCGGGCCACGAGCGCGGCCTGCAGATCTCGCTGGCCGCCGTCGCCCTGGGGGCCGTCACCGTCGAGCGCCACATCACCCTGGACCGCACCATGTGGGGTTCTGACCAGGCATCCTCGCTGGAGCCGAAGGGCTTCGAGGCGCTCATCCGCGACATCCGCATCCTGCAGGAGGCCATGGGCGACGGCGTCAAGAAGGTCTTCCCCGGCGAGTTCGCCCCGCTCTCCCGCCTGCGCCGCGTCGACGCCTAGGAGCAGCACCCTCCATGGACCACCAGCCCCACGTCGGCATCATCGTCCCCGCGAAGGACCAGGCGCCGTTCATCGCCGATGCCCTCGCATCCCTGACCCGGCAATTTCCGGATCCGCGGGACCTCGAGGTGCTGCTGGTCGACGACGGGTCCACCGACGGGACCGGGGAGCTGGCCGCTGCCTTCAGCGGCCGCCTCCCCGGCCTGCGCATCCTGCGCAACGAGAGCGCCGCGGGCGTCGCCAACGCCCGCAACCAGGGCCTGCGCGCCGCCACCGCGCCGCTGGTCGGGTTCCTGGACCCCGACGACTGGTACGCCCCCGGCCACCTGCCGGCACTCCAGTCCGCCCTGCAGCAGCTGGACGTCGACTTCGTGCGCTGCGATCATGTCCGCGTCACGCACGGCAACCGCACCCTCCACCGCCCGCCGCAGGCCCGCCGGAACACGGCCCGGGACCCACGCGAGGACGTCGACCCGGTGCAGGAGGCCTCGATGGTGGACTACTGCTTCGTGTGGGCCGGCCTGTTCCGCCGCTCCTTCCTGGAACGCGTCGACGGGCGGTTCCCGGCCGGGATGCACACCGCCGAGGACCGCGTCTGGACCTGGAAACTGCACCTCGCGGCCGGCAGCTACGCCGTCGTCGACGCGCCCGGGGTGTTCTACCGCCGCGGGGTGGGCACCTCCCTGACCCAGGTGTACGACGCGCGGCAACTGGACTTCGTGCCCTGCTACCTCGACATCTTCGGCCAGGTCGCCGCCTCCGCCGACCCGGACCGGTTCTGGCCCAAGGCCGCCCGGCAGTTCCACGCCATCGCCAGCCACCACCTGAAGCGCTCGCCCGGGATGGACCCCCGGTTGCGTGCCCGGCTGCGCCAGGGGATCTCCACCGCCCTGGCCGCGCTGCCGCCGCAGGTGCGGTGGGACTCGCTGATGCAGCTCGACGCCCGGCGCCGCAACGCGCTGCTCCCGCTGGCCGGTTGGCCCGACACCGCGTACCTGCCGGCCGGGGGCCTGCTCTCCCGGTTCCGCGTCCCGACCAGCCGGGTGGTGCGGACATGATCCAGCTGCTCACCGCCTCCACCGTCTTCCAGGTCGCCTCCCTGGCCGCCATGGTCGACTCCGGGGTCCTGCCCGCCGCCGCGGGCGGCCGCGTCCTGGTGCTGGCCAACGGATCCCAGCAGCCCGAACTGACCACCCGGATCCAGGACACGCGCGGGTTCGCTGCCCTGGCTGCCCGGTTCGACCGGGTCGTCGACCTCGCGGACCTGCTCTGGCCGCGGCGCCCCGCCCAGTTCACCCCGCGCCAGGAGGAGCTCCCACTCTTCGAGCGGCTGCTGCGCAGCCACTGGGGGCTCGGCGACGACCGGGTGCAGCTCGTCGTCGAATCCATCCAGGTCAGCCCGAACCTGGCCCTATGCCGGATCTTCCACGACGCCCCGATCATCGTGCACTCCGACGGGCTGATGTCCTACGGCCCCACGCGCAACCAGCTGCCCACCGCAGTGCTCCAGCGGCTGGACGCCATCGCCTACCTCGACCTGGTGCCCGGCCTGCGCCCCGTCCTCCTGGGCGAGGCCGCTCCGGCGCACCGGCCGGTTCCACTGGCCGCCCTCGCAGGCGTCATCGGCGAACTGGCCGCCGCGGCAGAAGAGACGGGCCTGCCGGCCCGGACGGGTGAGACCACCGCGCTGGTGCTGGGCCAGTACCTGGCCGCCCTGCGGATCGTCGACGCCGAGGAGGAGGCGGTGCTGCACCGCGACATGCTCCTCGAGGCACGACGGCGGGGCGCAACGCGGGTGGTCTTCAAGCCGCACCCCAGTGCCGGGCCGTCCGCTGAACTGCGGCTCGCCTCCGAGGCCGCCGCCCTGGGATTGGCCTTCCACATCCACCACGACCCCCTGCTGGCGGAAACCACCGCGGTGCTGCTCGAACCGGACCTGGTCATCAGCTGCTTCTCCACCGCCCTGGCGAGCATCCACTTTCTGTACGGCACGGACGCGGTGGCCGTCGGCACCGAAATGCTGCTCGAACGGCTAGCCCCGTACGAGAACAGCAACCGGATCCCGCTCACGCTCATCGACGCCCTCTTCGTCCGCGGCACCCCGCCCCCGGGCACCGAGCCCTCCACGGCGGAGCAGGCCGGGACCGGAACCGGGCCGGGAACCGCGCCCGGAAACCTGCAGCAGCTCGTGGAGGCGGTCGCCTACTGCATGCAGGCCCACCGCCAGCCGCACCTGCAGGCCTCCGCCACCGTCTACCTGGCCGCCCAGCACTCGAGTGCGGCCCGGTACTTCAAACGGCGCCGCCTGATGAAACTGGGGCTTCCCGGCGGATTGCCCGTGCGGCAACTGCGCTTCGCCACCCGCCTGCACCGTTCCGTCCGCCGACGGGGGCGCACCGCGACCCGGCGCGCCGTGCGCTTCGCGCGGGCCCGCTTCGCGGCGGGCGCAGACGCCGCCCCCGGACGGGCAGGGCAGCCGATCCCGTGACCCCCGCTCGAGCGCAGCGGGCCCGCACCACCCGCCTGGTCCCGCACGTCCAACGCCCGCGTTTCGGCACCGCCCAGGTGTGGGTCGAGTCCCCCCTGCAGGTCCTCAGTGCCATCGAAGCCCACGGGGCCGGTCTCCTGGGGCGGCGGACCACCATCCATCCGCGGGGCGGCACCACGGGCATGGACGCCACGATGCGCACGCTCATGGCGCAGGCGCCACTAGGCGTGCGGTTCGGTGAAGCCGGCCTGCAGGTGCCCCCAGCCCGCAGCCGGGGGGTGAACCGCTGGGTCACCGGTGACGCGTTCTCCGGTCGCATCCAGCGCGAGCTGCTCGGCCCGGTCCGTGCGGACGAGGTGGTGATCGTCGACGACGGCCTGGCGACCGTTAAGCTGCTGGACCTGCTCACCAGCCCCCACCCCGTGCCGCTGGTGCGGCCGAGGGCGCCGCGGAACGCCATCCGGACCGCCCTGGGTCTGGCCGCGTGGTACCGGCTGCGGTCGCTGGCCCGGCAGGGGCGCCTCATGGCACTGACGGCGCTTCCCATCCGCCGGGAAGCCGACGAGGCCTTCCGCGAGATGGGTGGCCACCTCGAGCACCACCGCTTCGAATGGCTTGGCACCCAGCCCGTGGCCGAGCAATTCCACGAACCGGTCATCGTCGTCGGTTCGGCCCTGGCTGCCGACGGCCTGATCGACAGTGCCCCGTACCTGCGCTGGGTCCTCGAACAGGCGGAGGACGGACCAGTGGGCTACTTCCCCCACCGCCGGGAGGGTCCCGGGTTCCTGGCCGCCCTGGCGGCGCACCCCCTGGTCACGGTGCATCCGAACACCATCCCCGTGGAGATGCGGTTGCGCGGACTGCGCCCTGGCCAGACGGTCCGCGCACTGCCCTCCACGGTCCTGCCGTCGCTGCGGTTGCTCTTGGGGCCGAACCATGTCCGCATCACCGGCCAACCCGTCCCCGAGGTTTGGTGGACCGCTGCGGCCTCGCCGGGGCTGCGGGCCCACCTGGGCAGCTCGCTGGAGGTCCCCGCCCCGTGACGAACCGAGTGGATCCCCCAACCCGGCCACGCATCCTGGCCGTCGCCGACAGCGACTCCTACTTCAAGTTCGCGTGCGCAACCCTCGACGCGCTTGGCCCCGCCTGGGACCGTCAGGTGGTGCTCGTGCGCACGCCGATCCTGCCCACTCCCGGGCAACAGGCGGCCGCGCGGGCCGGGACGTTCCTGCAGGGCGCCGCACCGGCACCGGTGCTGCCCACCCGGGCCCTCGCCCCGCTGCTCGGGTCGGCGGACGTGGTCCTGGCCGCAGCCACCGGCCCGGTGGTCCAGGAGGTCTTCCACCGGGTCGCGGCACGCCGGGGTCGCCCACGCGCCGGGCGGTCCACGGCCCTCGTCTCCGCACTGCCCGGCGTGGCCTACCCGGCCACCGCCAAGGCCATGCGGTTCCGGGCCCTCGGTGACGCGTTCATCACGCACAGCCATGCCGAGGCCCGGGACTTCACCGGCGTCCTCGCCGCCCTGGGCAGCCGCCAGGCCGTCCTCACCGCCCGGTTGCCGTTCCTCGCCTCCGCCGGGTACCCGGCTCCCGACACGACACCGGTGCGTTCGGTGGTCTTCGCGGCGCAGGCGAAGTTCCCCGTGGAACGCGCCGAGCGCGAGCAGGTCCTGGAGGCCCTGGCCCGCACCCGCAGGGCCCATCCGCACGTGGAGGTCATCGTGAAGCTGCGGACCGCTGCGGGCGGCCCGCAAACCCATCGCGAAGCGCATCCCTTCGACCGGCTCTGGCAGGACCTGCTGGCCCGCGGGCGCGTCGGTGCCGGGGAGGTCCGGTTCGCCACCGGCCCGATGGACGCTGTCCTGCTGCCGGGCACCCTGCTGGTGACTGTCTCCTCCACAGCCGTGCTGGAGGCCATCGACCGGGGGCTGGCCTCCATCGTGCTCGGGGACTTCGGGGTCGGCGCCTCGCTCTACAACCAGGTCTTCGCCGACAGCGGGCTGGTGGGTGGGTTGGCCGACGTGGAGGCGCTGGCCGGACGGCACCCGGACGCGGTCTGGCTGCGGGACCACTACTTCCACCCGCGTGGCCCCGAACCCACTGCTTCCCTGCTCGAACTGGCCCGGCGCGCCCGGTCCGGCGGGCTGTCCACGCCGGCCGAGGCGGTGGCGGAGGCCCGGCGCCTGGCCGTGCGCAGCCGGTTGCGCACCGCACTGCCTGCGCCGGCCCTGCGGCTGGTCCGCGCACTGCGCAGCTAGGGTCCGGCGGGCGTCACCGAACGGCTGCGGGGAATACCCCCGGCCCTGTGTCACTTAGACTCTTTATGGCCTTCGGCCACCCAAGGAAACTTTCTGCTGTAGGAGACACTGTGTCGGGACACCCCATTCGGGTCGCAATCATCGGCGTGGGAAACTGCGCCACGTCGCTCATCCAAGGCGTCGAGTACTACAAGGATGCGGATGCGGAGACCACGATTCCCGGCCTGATGCACGTCGAGTTCGGCCCTTACCACGTCAACGACGTCGAATTCGTGGCGGCGTTCGACGTGGACGCCAAGAAGGTCGGCCTGGACCTGTCCGAGGCGATCACCGCGAGCGAGAACAACACCATCAAGATCGCCGATGTCCCCACCACCGGCATCACCGTCCAGCGCGGCCACACCCTGGACGGCCTGGGCAAGTACTACCGCGAGACCATCACCGAATCCGACGCCGAGCCCGTCGACATGGTCGCCGCGCTGAAGCAGTCCCGCGCCGACGTACTGGTCTGCTACCTGCCCGTCGGTTCCGAGGAGGCCGCGAAGTTCTACGCCCAGTGCGCCATCGACGCCGGCGTGGCCTTCGTCAACGCCCTGCCGGTCTTCATCGCCGGCACGAAAGAGTGGGCCGACAAGTTCACCGCGGCGGGCGTGCCGATCGTCGGAGACGACATCAAGAGCCAGATCGGCGCCACCATCACGCACCGCGTCATGGCGAAGCTGTTCGAGGACCGCGGCGTCACGCTGGACCGCACGTACCAGCTCAACGTCGGCGGGAACATGGACTTCAAGAACATGCTCGAACGCGACCGGCTCGAGTCCAAGAAGGTCTCCAAGACGCAGGCCGTCACCTCCAACACCTCCGCGGAGCTCGGCGCGGACGACGTGCACATCGGCCCCTCGGACTACGTGTCCTGGCTCGACGACCGCAAGTGGGCCTTCGTCCGCCTCGAGGGCCGCAACTTCGGCGACGCCCCGGTCTCCCTCGAGTACAAGCTCGAGGTCTGGGATTCACCGAACTCCGCAGGCGTGATCATCGACGCCATCCGTGCGGCGAAGATCGCCCTGGACCGCGGTATCGGCGGACCGCTGCTCTCGGCGTCCTCCTACTTCATGAAGTCCCCGCCGCAGCAGTTCAACGACGAGGCGGCCCACGAGAGCGTCGAGGCGTTCATCCGCGGCGACCTCGAGCGCTAACCGCCCGACGACGGCCCAACGGCGGTCCACCCCGGAGGGGGTGGGCCGCCGTTGCCTTCGGCCGTTGCGCCTGGCCCTTGCCTCTGGCCGTTGCGCGTCTAGAAAAGCCCGACGGCGTTGCCGTCGGCGTCGACGTCCATGCGCATCGCCGCCGGGACCTTGGGCAACCCGGGCATGGTCATGACGGCACCGGTCAGTGCCACGATGAAGCCGGCGCCGGTCTTCGGGAGGAGATCACGCACCTGCAGGGTGAATCCGTCCGGGGCCCCCAGCAGGCTGGCGTCGTCGGAGAACGAGTACTGGGTCTTGGCCATGCAGACGGGCAGGTCGTCCCACCCGTTGGCGGCGATCTCTTCGAGGCGCTTGCGGGCCGTCGCGGAGAACTCGACGTCGGCGCCCCCGTAGATGTCGCGCACGATGGTGCGGATCTTCTCCTCGACGGGCAGGTCGAGGTCGTACAGGTGGTGGAATCCGGACGGCCGGTCCACGGCCTCGAGGACCTTGACGGCCAGCTCGACGGCGCCGTCCCCGCCGCGGGCCCAGACGTCGGCCACGGCGGCCTCGACCCCCTCGGCGGCGCACCATTCGAGCACCGCATCGAGTTCGTCCTGCGTGTCCCCGCCGAACCGGTTGACGGCCACGACCGGCGAGAGCCCGAACTTGCCGATATTGCGCACGTGTCTGGCCAGGTTCGGCAGCCCGGCCCGCACCGCGCCCACGTCCTCTGCACCCAACGCGTCCTTGGCGACGCCGCCGTGCATCTTCAGCGCCCGGATGGTGGCCACCAGCACGACGGCGGAGGGCGGGCAGTGCGCGTAGCGCGCCTTGATGTCCATGAACTTCTCGGCACCCAGGTCGGCACCGAACCCCGCTTCGGTCACCACCACGTCGGCGAGGCGGCGGCCGGTGTTCGTGGCGATGACCGAGTTGCAGCCGTGGGCGATGTTCGCGAAGGGGCCGCCGTGCACCATCGCCGGCGTGCCGGCGATGGTCTGGACGAGGTTCGGTTTGATCGCGTCCTTCATGAGCACGGCCATCGCGCCCGCCGCCTTCAGCGCGCGCGCCTCGACCAGCTCACCGGACGGCGTCTCGGCGACGATGATCCGCTCCACCCGCGCCTTGAAGTCGGCGAGATCGCGGGCCAGGCAGAGGATGGCCATGACCTCGGAGGCCACCGTG
>DATNBS010000230.1:0-47886 GCA_035571895.1 Arthrobacter sp.
GCCGGTGGCAGCCACCAGAAGGTGGCCGCCACCGGCCCCGGCCGGCTTTGTGCCTCGCCCGGCCCCGTCGTGGGGCCATCCGTCCTACCAGACCCGCATCTTCACCAGCTTCCCGGCCGGCATCAGTGCCTCGGTGACGGCGATCAGCGTGTGGCCGGACACCTCGATGTCAGCGGGCATCGTGGGGGTGGACACCGTCGTCGTGCGGTGGTGTCCGATGCGGGAGATCCGGTCGCCGAACAACTCGGAGACGTACACGCTGCCCCGAGCGTCCACGGCTACCCCGGTTGGTGCCTGCAAACCGGAGGCCAGCAGTTGGGTCCTGCCCGAGTGCAGGTTGGTCCGGTAGACCTTGCCGTGCCCGAGTAGCTCGCCGGGTGCCCCGGGAAGGACCGAGTAGTAAAGCCAGCTGCCGCGCACCTCGATGTCGGTGGGCACCGCCTGCATCCAGTAAGTCAGCCCCTTCGCACAGTCCGGGACCATCATCCCCGCATCGGCGGCCGCGGCGATGACCTCGTCGTCGATCGTGATCGGCTCGGCGGGGACCTTCTTGACGAGCTTCACGTGACCGCTGCGGGAGACGTAGAGGATGTCGTTCGCACCGGCGTCACCCACGTACACCCCGTGCCGGGTGGGAACGGTCGAATAGGGGTGCGAGTAGACCTCGCCCCGCGACTGCAGGAACGGCGCCTGCGCCAGGCACGCCTTGCTGATCCGGCGGACCCCGTAGACGGTCCCGCCGTCGGGGTCACGCCGTTTCTCGAAGGTGCTCAGGTCGGCCAGCGTGCGGATGCGGCCGTGGCTGTCCAGGGTCTTGAGCTTCGCGGGCAACAACGTGGACGGCGGCTCCTCCGGGTTCGGCGGCTGGTCGTTCTGGGTGAAGTACGTGGTGCCGTCGCGGTAGGAGACCCCCGCGATCTCCTTGCCCGGGGCCGAGACCAGGGTGCGCCGGTGCCCCCGGGAGTCGATGCGGGTCAGCATGCCGGCCATTGATTCGGCGACCAGATAGCTGTGGTGGGGCCCGAAGGCCACCTTCAGGGGCGAGACCAGCCCGTCGGCGACGTCCACCACGCGGCTGGTGGGCGGGGAGGAGTGGCCGTGTCCGGGACGGCCCGAATGGGCGATGGCCGGCCCGGAGGTCAAGGTGATGGCTAGTGCTGCGGCGGCCGTGGAGGCCGCCAGGGTACGGAATCTCATGATCATCCGATCGGGAGCGCGCCGGGGGACCGGCGCGGGTGCTTCTCCGGAAGTCTCCGCCGGGCGGTGGGCTGCGCTGGTTCCAAGGGCGGTACGGCCTGCCGTGGCGGTGATGATGCACACCCGCGGAGGGGTGGAGGGGAGGTCTGCACAGCCCCCCAGGGGCCTCCGTGCTGCCGCGGCCCGGGGCCACGCGTGAGGAGAGCCTAGGACCGTGCCCCCGGCGAGTCAAGGGCACGGAAGGTGCCCGTCGGGCCCGGGAGCGGACGGGGTCCGCCCGTTCGCGCCTATACTGGGGGACGTGAAAAAAGGTGCCAGCACAGATCAGGCCGCCGTCGGATCGGGGTTGGTGATCGTCGACAAGCCGCAGGGCTGGACCAGCCACGACGTCGTCGGCCGGACCCGCAAGCTGGCCGGGACCCGCAAGGTGGGCCACGCCGGCACCCTGGACCCCATGGCGACCGGCGTCCTGGTGGTCGGGGTCAACAAGGCCACCCGGCTACTCACCTACATCGTCGGAGTCGACAAGACCTACACGGCGACCATCCGGCTGGGCGAGAACACCGTCACCGACGACGCCGAGGGCGAGCTCCTCCAGTCCCGCATCGCCGCAGCCGTCACCGCCGAACAAATCCGCGACGGCGCCGCCGCCCTGACCGGGAACATCGAGCAGGTGCCCTCCAGCGTCAGCGCCATCAAGGTCAACGGCGAGCGGTCCTACGCCCGCGTGCGCAGCGGCCAGGACGTGGACCTGCCCGCGCGGCCGGTCACGGTGGCCCGGTTCGAGGTCCACGACATCCGCCGGCTGCGGGGCGGGAAGGTCCAGGACGTCGACGTCACCGTCGAATGCTCCTCGGGCACCTACGTCCGCGCCCTGGCCCGCGACCTCGGCGAAGCGCTGGGCGTCGGCGGCCACCTCACGGCCCTGCGGCGCACCCGCGTCGGACCCTACGGCATCGACGGCGCCCGCACCATGGAGCAGCTGGCCGACGGGTTCTCCCTGCTCCCACTCGACGAGGCAGCCCGGGCCCTGTTCCCGAACCGCGACCTCAGCGCCCACGAGGCCACCGAGCTGTCCTTCGGGAGGCGCATCGGGCCCAACGACGACGACTCGGCCGTCACCGCGGCCTTCGCCCCGGACGGGGCCTGCGTGGCGCTGTTGAAGAACAAGGGCGGCGCGGCCAAACCGGAGATCGTCTTCGCGACCGCCTGACCACGACTATCCGACCACGACCACCTGACATCCTGCCGCGGCCCACCCGCCGCGGCCATCCGCCCCGCTCGTCCCGCGCGCCCCGCAGGACACGGCGGGAGCACCAGAAACGAAAGGGACCGCCTGTGATCGTCGACGGATTCTTCATCGCCGGGGCCATCATCTGCGCCCTGTCCGTCATCACCAGCGTCGTCGCGACGATCATCCGCGACCATCCCGACGACTACGCGATCATCTCGGTGGCCGCCGTCGAGCTCTTCCTCGTCGTCTACGGCTTCGCCGCGGCCGTCCGGCAGGGCGGCGGGGAGGCGATCTCGGGGGAGCCCTGGGAGTTCTGGGGCTACGTGGCCACCGCCCTGTTCGTCCCCGTGGTCGCCTTCTGGTGGGCCGTCACCGACAAGACCCGCTGGTCCAACGCCGTGCTGGCCGCCGTCGGGCTGACCGTATTCGTCATGTTGTACCGCATGGAACAGATCTGGGATGGAGCACCCCTCGCATGAACAAGACCACCACGCCGGACAGGACCGGGCGGCAGGCCGGGCTCGGCCGCATCATCATCGCCGTCTACGGGATCTTCGCGATCTCCTCCACCGCCCGCGCCGGCTACCAGATCCTCACGAAGTTCGACGAGGCACCCCTGGCGTATGCGCTCAGCGCGGTCGCCGCCGTCGTCTACATCGTCGCCACCATCGCGCTGGCCTCCCACAAGCCCGGCAGCTGGCGGCTCTCGCTGGCGGCGATCCTCATCGAGCTGGCGGGTGTGGTCATCGTGGGGATCCTCAGCTTCGCGCTGCCGCAGGACTTCGCCCACCCGGCCGTCTGGTCCCACTACGGGCAGGGCTACGGCTACGTCCCGCTGGTGCTGCCGCTGGTCGGATTGTGGTGGCTGTTCCGCCATCGCGAGACCCCCGCCGCCCCCGGACGCTGATTCGGCAACCCGGGCCGATCGTGAATAATGGACAAGGCGCCAGCCCGGCGATCGAGAACAGCCGCACCCGAAGGAGCACAGTGCACTACTGGAAAGGACTCGAATCCGTTCCCGCGGACTTCGGGCCATCGGTCGTCACCATCGGCAACTTCGACGGCGTCCACCGCGGCCACCGGGAGGTCCTGGCCACGCTGACCGCCCTCGGGACCGAACGCGATGCCGCCTCCGTGGCCATCAGCTTCGACCCGCATCCGGCGCTGGTCCACCGTCCCGAGACCTGCCCGCCGCTGATCATGGGCCTGGCCGACCGCATCGACTCGCTGGCCGAGACCGGGCTCGACGCCCTGCTGATGGTCCACTACACGCTCGAATTCGCCCAGGCGACCGCCGAGGAGTTCGTGCGCTCGATCATCGTCGAGCGGCTCCACGCCTGCGCCGTCGTTGTGGGCCACGACGTGCGCTTCGGCCGCGACAACGCCGGGGACTTCTCCACCATGGTCGAGTTGGGGCAGCGCCACGGATTCGATGTCGTCGGGATCGACGACGTCGGTGAATCCCGCCGCTGGTCCTCCACCTGGATCCGCGAGGCGCTGACCGACGGCGACGTGGCCACCGCCAACGAGATCCTCGGCCGCCCGCACCGCATGCGCGGGGAGATCGTCCACGGCGCCGCCCGCGGCCGCGAACTCGGCTTCCCGACCGCCAACCTGTCCACCGACGCCACCGGGATCATCCCCGCCGACGGCGTCTACGCAGGATGGCTGGTCGACGAGGCCGGCATGCGCTGGCCGGCGGCGATCTCCGTGGGCTCGAACCCCACCTTCGAAGGCGTCAGCCGCCAGGTCGAGGCCCACGTCATCGACCGGCCAGCCGAGGACGTCGGGGACTTCGACCTCTACGGCCAGCAGGCGGTCGTCGAATTCGTGGCCCGGCTGCGCCCCATGGTCGCCTACCACGGCGTCGAGGCGCTGATCGACCAGATGACCGAGGACGTCGACCGCGCCCGCGTGATCCTCGCGGGCGACCCGGCCGGTGTCTGAGGGCGAACCGGCGCCCGGGGGTCAACGCCCCATCCCGGCGACGAGGCCCGCTCCCGGCGCGCGGATCCCCAACCTGCCCGGCCGGGCCCCCGACCTGGCCGACGCCCGGCGCCGCGCCTTCGGGGAGGCCTTTGCCACCGGGGGAGTGCGCTACGACGCCGTCCGCCCGTCCTACCCGGACGAGGCTGTCGACTTCCTCGTCCCCGACGGCGCGCGCGATGTGGTGGATCTCGGTGCCGGAACCGGCATCCTCACCCTCCAGCTGGCGGGGCGTGGACTGCGCACGACGGCGGTGGACCCCTCGGCCGACATGCTCGCCCAATTGCGGCGCAAGTCCCCGGAGGCGGCCACCGTGGAGGCAGCGGCCGAGCAGACCGGACTGCCCGACGCGGCGTTCGACCTGGCCACCTGCGCCCAGGCCTGGCACTGGGTGGACGTGCCCCGCGCGTCGGCCGAGACCGCGCGGATCCTGCGCCCCGGCGGCCGGCTGGGCCTGGTCTGGAACCAGCTCGACGTCACCGTCCCCTGGGTGCACCGGCTGAGCCGGATCATGCACGCCGGGGACGTCCACCGCCCGGAATTCGTCCCCGAGGCCGGCCCGGAATTCACCGCCTGGGAGTCGCTGCAGGTGCACTGGGAACAAGCGGTCACCCCGGGCCACCTCATCGAACTGGCCCGCTCGCGCAGCTACTACCTGCGCGCCGGCGCCGAGGTGCGGGCCCGCGTCGAGGCCAACCTCGCCTGGTACCTGCACGAGCACCTGGGACATGCCCCCGGGCAGCAGCTGGGCCTGCCCTACTACACCCACGCCTGGCGTGCCCGACTGCGCCCGCCCCGGTGATGCTAGACTGGACGCTGGTGTGCGCTGCAGTCCGCGGTTGCGTGTCACCTCGCCGGCAACGGCAAACCAACTGGTCGCGGTACAACTCCAGGAGTTAATGTGGCCCTCGACGCTGCTGTCAAGACCGAAATCATCAAGGCGTACGCCACCCACGAAGGCGACACGGGTTCCCCCGAGGTGCAGATTGCCGTTCTGTCCCGTCGTATTCTGGACCTGACGGAGCACCTGAAGTCCCACAAGCACGACCACCACACCCGCCGCGGCCTCATGGCCATGGTCGGTCGCCGTCGTCGCATGCTCGGGTACCTCAAGGACACGGATATCGCCCGCTACCGTGCGCTCATCGAGCGCCTCGGCCTGCGCCGCTAGCCAGCTCCACGAAAGCGGTCCTCCCGCCGGGTCACCGGCAGGAGCGGCCGCTTTCTGGCAACGGGCCCCGCGCCCCGCGCCACCACCACAAGTGAAAACCGCAGGAACCAGCCATCACGGACATTCGCGGTCCTCGGTAGTGGTCTCCGGGAACCGGCACGACGCCGGGACTCCCGTGGGCCTCGATCGAAGACCGGGTGCCCCCTCCGGTGGAACCGGGGACGATGGGCTGGCCTGCGCCAAACGAGAAACGGAGGTGACTCTCCATGGAGGGTCCCGAAATCCAGTTCGCAGAAGCGGTCATCGACAATGGCCGGTTCGGATCGCGCACCGTCCGCTTTGAGACCGGGCGCCTCGCCCAGCAGGCCGCAGGTGCGGCCATGGTCTACATCGACGATGACACGTCCATGCTCTCGGCCACCACGGCCGGCAAGCACCCCCGCGAGGGCTTCGACTTCTTCCCCCTGACGGTGGACGTCGAGGAGCGCATGTACGCCGCCGGCCGCATCCCCGGCAGCTTCTTCCGCCGCGAGGGCCGCCCCTCGACCGAGGCCATCCTGGCCTGCCGCCTCATGGACCGCCCGCTGCGCCCCGCCTTCGTGAAGGGCCTGCGCAACGAGGTCCAGGTGGTCGTCACCATCCTGTCCATCAACCCGGACGACCTGTACGACGTCGTGGCCATCAACGCCTCCTCGATGTCCACCCAGCTCTCGGGCCTGCCGTTCTCCGGCCCCATCGGCGGCGTCCGCGTGGCCCTGGTCGACGACGGC
Source organism: Arthrobacter sp. (assembly GCA_035571895.1). Classification (GTDB taxonomy): domain Bacteria; phylum Actinomycetota; class Actinomycetes; order Actinomycetales; family Micrococcaceae; genus Arthrobacter_H. Next base: position 6,359 of record DATNBS010000230.1, read on the forward strand.
AACGGCGCCCAGTGGGTGGCCTTCCCGAAGCACTCCCAGCTCGAGAGCGCCGTGTTCTCGATGGTCGTGGCCGGCCGCGTGGCCGGTGACGACGTCGCCATCATGATGGTCGAAGCCGAGGCCACCGACCACGCCTGGAACCTGATCAAGAAAAACGGTGCCACCGCCCCGACCGAAGAGGTCGTGGCCGAGGGACTCGAGGCCGCCAAACCGTTCATCCAGGTCCTCTGCGACGCCCAGGCCGACCTGGCCTCCCGCGCCGCCAAGCCCACCGTCGAGTTCCCGGTCTTCCGCGACTACGAGGACGACGTCTACGCGGCCGTGGAGGCCGCTGCCTCCACCAAGCTGGCCGAGGTCTTCGCGATCGCCGACAAGCAGGACCGCGACAACGCCTCCAGCGCCTACCGCGACGAGATCGTCGAGCAGCTCGCCGGCGAGGGCAAGGAGTTCGAGGGCCGCGGCAACGAGGTCTCCAAGGCCTTCGGCGCCGTGACCAAGCAGGTCGTGCGCCAGCGCATCCTCACCGAGCAGGTCCGCATCGACGGCCGTGGCCTGACGGACATCCGCCAGCTCACCGCCGAGGTCGAGGTCCTGCCGCGCGTGCACGGCTCGGCGATCTTCGAACGCGGCGAGACCCAGATCATGGGCGTCACCACGCTGAACATGCTCAAGATGGAGCAGCAGATCGACTCGTTGTCGCCGGTGACGCGCAAGCGCTACATGCACAACTACAACTTCCCGCCGTACTCCACCGGCGAGACCGGCCGCGTCGGCTCCCCGAAGCGCCGCGAAATCGGCCACGGGGCCCTCGCCGAGCGTGCCCTGGTGCCGGTGCTGCCGACCCGCGAGGAATTCCCCTACGCGATCCGCCAGGTCTCCGAGGCCCTCGGTTCCAACGGCTCCACCTCCATGGGCTCGGTCTGCGCCTCGACCCTGTCGCTGCTCAACGCCGGTGTGCCGCTGCGCGCCCCGGTCGCCGGCATCGCCATGGGCCTGGTCTCCGACCAGGTCGACGGCCAGACCCGCTACGCGGCGCTGACCGACATCCTCGGCGCCGAGGACGCCATGGGCGACATGGACTTCAAGGTCGCCGGCACCTCCGAGTTCGTCACGGCCATCCAGCTGGACACCAAGCTCGACGGCATCCCGGCCTCCGTGCTGGCCGCCGCGTTGAAGCAGGCCCGCGAAGCCCGCCTGCACATCCTCTCGGTGATCAACTCCGCGATCGACGCCCCTGATGAAATGAGCGAGTTCGCCCCGCGCATCATCTCGGTGAAGATCCCCGTGGACAAGATCGGCGAGGTCATCGGCCCGAAGGGCAAGATGATCAACACCATCCAGGAGGACACCGGCGCCGACATCTCCATCGAGGATGACGGCACCGTCCTGATCGGTGCGACCAACGGCGAATCCGCCGAGGCCGCCCGCTCCGCCATCAACGCGATCGCCAACCCCATGGTCCCGGAGGTCGGCGAACGCTACCTCGGCACCGTGGTGAAGCTGACCACGTTCGGCGCCTTCGTGTCCCTGACCCCGGGCAAGGACGGCCTGCTGCACATCTCCGAGCTGCGCAAGCTCGCCGGTGGCAAGCGCGTCGACGACGTCGAGGACGTCGTCTCCGTGGGCCAGAAGCTCCAGGTGGAGATCACCAAGGTCGATGACCGCGGAAAGCTCTCCCTGGCCCCGGTCGTCGCCGACGAGGCCGACGCCGAGTCCTCGCCCGCCAACGCGTAGGGACGAGAACCACACATGGCATTGATTCCTCTGCCGCTTCATGGCTCGGGAATGTTCCCGTCGACCGCTGAGCAGGGTGCCCTCGGCACCGGCACGCGGATTGAGGACGGGGATCCAACCATCCTGCACGGGGAGGCCGGAGGGGCGCTGGTGCGCCGCTCTGTCCTCCCCGGCGGGGTGCGGGTGCTGACCGAGGCGATGCCCGGCCAGCGCTCCGCCACCATCGGCTTCTGGGTCGGGGTGGGGTCGCGTGACGAGGCCGAGGGCCAGCACGGATCCACGCACTTCCTGGAACACCTGCTCTTCAAGGGCACCAGGCGCCGCAACGCCATGGACATCGCCTCGGCCTTCGACGAGGTCGGGGGCGAGTCCAATGCCGCCACGGCGAAGGAAAACACCTGCTACTTCGCCCGCGTCCTGGACGCGGACCTGCCGCTGGCCATCGACGTGATCGCCGACATGATCACCTCCGCCGTGCTCGACCCCCAGGAACTCGAGCAGGAACGCGACGTCATCCTCGAGGAAATCGCCATGGACAGCGACGACCCGGGGGATGTCGCCCACGAGAAGTTCGTCGCCGCGGTCCTCGGCACCCACCCCCTGGCCCGGCCCATCGGCGGGACCCCGGAGGCCATCCTGTCCATCGGCCGCGAGGCCGTCGTGGACCACTACCGCCGCTACTACAAGCCCAGCGAACTGGTCATCACCGCCGCCGGGTCGCTGGACCACGACGAGGTCTGCCGCCAGGTCCTCGAGGCCCTGCGGACTGCCGGCTGGGAGCTGGAGGACGGCGCCCTGCCCGAACCGCGCCGCAGCACCGATCCGGTCCAGGTCACCGGCCAGCACACCATCGACGTCATCCGCCGGCCCGTCGAGCAGGTGAACATCATCATGGGGTGCCCGGGCATCGTCGCCACCGACGATCGCCGCCATGCCATGAGCGTGCTCAATGCCGTGCTCGGCGGCGGCATGTCCTCGCGTCTGTTCCAGGAGATCCGCGAGAAGCGCGGCCTGGTCTACTCCACGTATTCGTTCTCCGCCGCGTACTCCGACGTCGGTTACTTCGGCATGTATGCCGGCTGCGCGCCGGGGAAGACCGGCCAGGTCATCGGGCTGCTCGGCGAGGAGCTGGACAAGCTCGCCGCCGAGGGCATCACCGCGGAGGAACTGCGCAAGGCGATCGGCCAGCTGTCCGGGGGCATGGTGCTCGCCCTCGAGGACCCGGGGTCGCGCATGTCCCGGCTGGGCCGCGCCGAACTGGTCACCGGGGTCTTCCAGGACCTCGACGAGACCCTGGAACGCGTCCAGGCGGTCACCCGCGACGAGGTGCAGGCACTGGCCCGCGAAATGGCCTCCCGGCCGCGGACGATCACGGTCGTGGGCCCCTTCGACAGGCCGGCCGACTTCGGCCTGTAGGCGGACCTGCGGGGGACATCGACCCACCGCCGCGCCTTCCACAGAAAATACACAGCGAGCCTCTATGCTCTAAGTGATGTGGTCCCGATCACTCCACATCACTCGTGCACCTTTGAGAGGCGTTGTTCCATGAATTTCGATGACATAGAGACCTTCCTGTCGGATGTCGGCAGCGTGGTGTGGGGTCCTTTCATGCTGATCCCCTTGCTGCTCGGCACCGGGCTCTACCTGACCATCCGGCTCGGGGGATTGCAGTTCCTCAAGCTCGGCGCCGCCCTCCGGCTCGGAATCCTCAAGCGCAAGGACGTCGGCGCCGAGGGTGACATCTCCCAGTTCCAGGCGCTGACCACCGCCCTCGCGGCCACCGTCGGCACCGGCAACATCGTCGGCGTTGCCACCGCCATCGGCATCGGCGGTCCCGGAGCCCTGTTCTGGATGTGGATGACCGGCCTGCTGGGCATGGTCACGAAGTACTCCGAGGCCTACCTGGCGGTCCGCTTCCGCGGCACCGACGCAGCCGGTGAGAAGTCCGGCGGCCCGCAGTACTACCTTGAACGCGGGATCAAGGGCCCGCTGGGCAAGGTCCTGGGCCTGATGTTCGCCATCTTCGCCGTCCTGGCCTGCTTCGGGATCGGCAACATGACCCAGGGCAACTCGATTGCCTCCAACGTGGAGAGCAGCTGGGGCGTTCCGCCGTGGGTCACCGGCCTGGTCCTGACCGTTCTGGCGATCGTCGTCCTGGTGGGCGGCATCAAGTCCATCGGGGCCGTCACCGCCGGCCTGGTCCCGGTCATGATCGTGTTCTACGTCCTCGGCGCCCTCTACATCCTGCTGGCCAACGTCGGCCAGATCCCGGAGGCGCTGGGCCTGATCTTCAGCGATGCCTTCACCGGCACCTCCGCAGTGGGCGGCTTCGCCGGTTCGGCGGTCATCATCGCCGTGCAGTTCGGCGTGGCCCGCGGCCTGTTCTCCAATGAATCCGGCCTGGGTTCGGCTCCGATCGCCGCGGCCGCGGCCCAGACCACCCACCCGGTGCGCCAGGGCCTGGTATCGATGACCCAGACGTTCATCGACACGATCATCGTGGTCAGCTTCACCGGCCTGGTCATCGTGACCACCGGGGCCTGGAAGGTCGTGGATCCCGCGACCGGCGAACAGATCTCGGCCGCCCTGATGACCGGTGAGGCCTTCACCAACGGGCTTCCGGGGGAGTGGGGCCACTGGATCGTGACCGTGGGCCTGGTGCTCTTCGCGTTCTCCACCATCCTCGGCTGGTCCTACTACGGGGAGCGCAACGTCGAACGGCTCTTCGGGCGTCGCTTCGTCATGCCGTTCCGGGTCCTGTTCTCCCTGGTCGTCTTCATCGGCTGCACCGTGCAGCTCGGCGTCGTCTGGGCGTTCTCCGACGTCATGAACGGCCTGATGGCACTGCCGAACCTCGTCGGCCTCCTGGTCCTGTCCGGACTGATCGCCCGCGAGACCCGGTTCTACCTCAAGCACGATCCGAAGCTGGAGGCCACGAAGGAGGAGATCGAGGCGTTCATGGCGGACCGCCCCGGATGGGACGAATGGAAGGCCGGCGACGTGATCGGCTCCAGCCGCAACTACGGCCGCGAACGGACTATCGCGCGCGACTGACGCGCGTCCCCGCCAACGGCCACGGCCGGCCACCCGAGCGGGTGGCCGGCCCCGTTGTTGTTGCCGTCGGCGTTGCTTGTTGCCGTCGGCGGAGCCGGTGTCACGTGTAGCCAGCCGGTACGACCGGTGGCTTGACCGGCGAGCTAGCCTCCGGCGAAAGGCGGCAGGATGTCGATGGTGTCCTGCTCGGCGAGCCGTCGGTCCCGGTCGCGGGCACCGGTCTCGTTGACCAGGAAGCTGGAGCGGGAGACCACCCGCTGCAGCGGTGGACCCGAGGTGCCCCCGGGGACCACCTGCGGCAGGTGGTCGAGCAGCGAGCCCAGCGTGCCGCCGTCGTGCTCGATGTCGGCGAGGCCGACCTCGACCTCGGTGGTGCCGGCCGCTGCCGCGGCAGCGGCGAAGAACCTGACCCTCACTGATGCCCCACCTATCCTCCGATCGCGCTCATGGAGCGGTCGGGTTGCACGAAGTCCTGGTCGCCGAGGCCGGTGTGGTCCATGCCGTGCGCGCGGGGCTTGGCCCACATGGCGGCCCGCCAGCGGTCGGCGATCTGCGCGTCCGAGGCACCCGAGCGCAGCAGGGCCGTCAGGTCGGTTTCCTCGCGCGAGAACAGGCAGCTCATGATCCGGCCCTCGGCGGTGATGCGGGTGCGGCGGCAGTCGGCGCAGAACGGCTCGGTCACCGAGGCGATGATGCCCACGGTGCCCAGGACCGCGCCCGGGGCGCCGTCGGCACCGGGCAGGGCGCGGACGACGTAGCGTTCGGCCGGGGCGCCGTCGCGGGCGTCGGGGGAGACGGAGAGGTCGTAGTGGGCGCGCAGCAGCTCGCGCGTGTCCTCGGCGGTGACCATGTTGGTGCGGGTCCAGCCGTGGTCGGCGTCCAGGGGCATCTGCTCGATGAAGCGCAGCTCGAAACCGCGCTCCAGCGACCAGGCCAGCAGGTCCGCCGCCTCGGTGTCGTTCACCCCGCGCAGCAGCACCGCGTTGATCTTGATCGGGCGCAACCCGGCGGCGTCGGCGGCCTCGATGCCCTCGAGCACCTTGTGGAAGAAGTTCCGGCGGGTGAGCTTGGCGAAGGACTCGGCATGGATGGTGTCCAGCGAGACATTGATGCGCGAGAGCCCCGCGTCGGCGAGGGCCCGGGCCTTGGCCGCGAGTCCGACGCCGTTGGTGGTCATCGAGATCGGCAGGTCGGGGTGGTCGGCGCGGACCCCGGCGATGATCTCCACCAGGTCCTTGCGCACCAGCGGCTCGCCGCCGGTCAGGCGCAGTTCGCGCACACCGTGGGTGTCCACCGCGATGCGCACCAGCCGGCGGATCTCCTCGCCGCTGAGCAGGCGTTCGGCGGGGAGCCAGGCGAGGCCATCGGCCGGCATGCAGTAGGTGCAGCGCAGGTTGCACTTGTCGATCAGGGAGATGCGCAGGTCCGTGGCGACCCGGCCGAAGCGGTCGACCAGCCGCGGATCGTCACCGGGGGCCGGGGGCGGGACGGCTCCGGCAGCGGCCGCGGGGGCGGAGGTGCCGGGGGCGGGGACGGCCGGGAGGCCGAGGGAGACCGCACCGCGCCCGTCACCGGACGCCGGGGTCGAGGGGCTGGTGCTGCAGGTCATGCTCCGAGGGTAGTCCAGTTTCGGGCGGAATTCAGTGGCCCGTGCCCGGGGGCCCGGGCCCACGGCAGCAACATCATCCACCCGGCTCTGGTCCGTGCCGCCACCCCCGGGGTATTGCTCCGCAAATGCGTCGTCTACGCTGTAGCCATGACGCATCTGCGAGTATCTGAGGCGGCTCGCTTCCTCGGGGTCAGCGACGACACCGTCCGCCGGCTCATCGACGCCGACCACCTGCCCGCCGGCCGCGACGCCGCCGGGCGCATCACGGTGGACGGGGTCGACCTGGCCGCGTACGTCCGTGGCCTGGCCAGCCACCCCGAGGACCCGGCCCACGTCGCCTCCTCGGCACGCAACCGCTTCGTCGGGCTCGTCACCGCCGTCACCGCCGACCGGGTCATGGCCCAGGTGGAGCTGCAGTGCGGGCCCTTCCGGGTGGTTTCGCTGATGAGCAGCGAAGCCGTCCGCGACCTCGGGCTGGAGCCCGGGGCCGTGGCGACCGCCGTCATCAAGTCCACGAACGTCATCATCGAGACGAAGGCCTGAACATGGGGAAACGCACCATCACCGCACTTGCCGCCCTGGCCCTGCTGCTCTCCGGCTGCGCCGCCGGAGGGGCAAGCGCCGACGGAACAGGATCGGCAGCCAGCCCGGGAACCGGCTCGGGAACCGCTTCGGGGGGCACCGGCGTCGTGCAGTTCGCCGCCGCCGCGTCGCTGACCGACCTGGCTCCCGAGCTGACCGCGGCCTACGCCCGGGAGACCGGCGACACGACGAAGATCCAGATCAACCTCGGGGCATCGTCGAAACTGGTCCAGCAGGCCAACGCCGGCGAGCGGCCGGACGTGCTGATCACCGCCGATACCGAGGCCCCGAAGGCGCTGGAGAAGCCCGAGGCGTTTGACGATGCCGTCGACCTGGCCTCCAACAGCCTGGTCCTGGCCGTGCCCGCCGACTCCAAGATCACCAGCGCGGACCAGCTCGAGGACGCGGGCGCCGTGGCCCTCTGCGCCCCGGCGGTTCCGTGCGGCCGTGCCGCCAACGCGTACCTCGACCAGGAGGGCATCACGCTGGATACCGTCACCGAGGAGGACGACGTCCGGTCCGTGCTGACCAAGGTGACCGCCGGACAGGTCGACGCCGGCTTCGTCTATGCGACCGACGCGGCAGCCGCAGGCGACACGGTCCGGGCGATCGAGCTGCCCCACCTCAAGCCCAATGTGTACCCGCTGCTGGTCGCCGGGGACGCCCCGGAGTCCGCGAAGAAGTTCGCCGACTGGCTCCAGGGCGATGCCGCCCGGAAGCTCTTCGACGAAGCGGGCTTCTCCACACCGTGACCCGCGTCCCCCTCTCGCCCCGGATGCTGCGGGCGACCACGCCCGGGTGGTTGTGGATCCCGGCGGTGATCGGCCTGGCCGCCCTGGCCGGGCCACTGGTGGCACTGTTCGTCGCCGCGGACTGGCAGGACCTGCCCGCGCTCTGGGCCCGCGGGGATGCCCGCACCGCGCTCGGCCTGTCCCTGGCGACGGCCTTCGCGTCCACGGTGGTGTGCTTCCTGCTGGGGCTGCCGTTGGCGGTGCTGCTCTCCCGCCTGCACGGCACCGCCCTGCAGCTGCTGCGCGGCCTGCTCGTGGTGCCGCTGGTGTTGTCCCCGGTCATTTCCGGCCTGGCCTTGCTCTACTTCTGGGGCCGGCAGACCCTGGTCGGCGGCTGGCTGGACTCCATCGGCCTGGGCATCGGATTCAGCCCGGCAGCCGTGGTGCTGGTCCAGGTCTTCGTCTCGCTGCCCTTCTTCGTCGTCTCGGCCCTGAGCAGCATCGAGGCCGTGGACACCGACCTGGAATTCGCCGGGGCCAACGCGGGGGCCTCCTCCGCCCAGATCCTCGCCCACATCACCCTGCCGCTGGCCGCCCCCGGCATCCTGGTGGGCACGCTGCTGGCCTTCGCCCGGTCGCTGGGCGAATACGGCGCCACGATCACCTTCGCCGGCTCCGTGGCCGGACGGACCCGGACGCTGCCCCTGCAGATCGAGCTGGCTCTGAACTCCAACGATCCGCAGGCGGCCCTGGGCATCAGCCTGATGCTCATCGGGCTGTACCTGATCGTGCTGGTCACCGCCGGTGCGGCCGTGGGCCGGATCTTCCGCCACTAGGGCCGGGACCGGGACGAGGGCGGGGCACCGGGGGAGCGGCCGTAGGATGGACCGCATGGACTCCAGCTTCCGGCGCACCGTCGAGGACCACCGCGCCGCCGTGCACCGCCTGCTGGCCCCGCTCGCCGACCGGCTGGGCACCGACCGGCTGCCGCTCGCCGACGCCCTGGGCCGCGTCCTCGCCGCGGACCTGGCCGCCCCGCGCCCGCTGCCGCCCTTCGACAACTCGCAGATGGACGGCTACGCGGTGCGCACCGCCGACCTGGCGGCCGGCGCGCCCCTTCCCGTGGGCCCGCCGATCCCCGCCGGTGCCGTCGCCCCGCCCCTGCCGGAGGCCACCGCGGTCCCCATCATGACCGGGGCGATGCTGCCCGCCGGCGCCGACGTCGTGGTGCCCATCGAACGCGCCGACCCGCCGCGGTTCCCCGCACCCGGTAGCGCCGCGGTGGTCGCCCTGCCCGCCGCCCCGGGCGGACAGTTCATCCGTCCCGCCGGCAGCGACATCGCCGCCGGGACCACCGCCCTGTCCGCCGGCACGCGGCTGGGACCGGCCCAGCTCGGTCTGGCCGCCGCCCTGGGCGTCGGCACCCTCGACGTCCGCCGCCGCCCCCGCGTCCTGGTCCTGGCCACCGGTGACGAGGTCCGCGCCCCCGGGCAGGCCCTGGCCCCCGGGCAGATCCACGATGCGAACACCACGCTGCTGGCCAGCCTGCTCACCGAGGCCGGCGCCCAGGCGATCCCCGCCGGGATCAGCACCGACGACCGGCGGGCCTTCGCCGCCGGCCTCGCCGCCCGGCTGGGACCCGCGGACGCCCCGGCCGTCGACCTGGTCGTCACCAGCGGGGGCATCAGCCAGGGGGCCTACGAGGTGGTCCGGCAGTCGCTGGCCCGGCACGGCATCGACTTCGGATCCGTCGCCATGCAACCCGGCGGGCCCCAGGGCCTGGGCCTGCTCGAGCTGCCCGGCGCCGCGCCGACCCCCCTGCTCGCCTTCCCGGGCAACCCCGTCAGCGGCGTCGTCAGCTTCGAGGTCCTGCTGCGTCCGGCCGTCGCCCTCCTCACCGGCGCGCCTGACCGGCGCCACCTGTCCGCCCGGCTCACCGGGCCCCTGGAACCACCGCCGCCGGGCAAGCTGCAGGCACGGCGTGCCGTCGTCGCCACCGGGCACGACGGCGGGGCCGAGGCCACTGCCGTGGGCGGGCCCGGATCCCACCTGGTCCACGCGCTCGCCACCGCCAACGCGCTGCTGCTGCTGCCCGCCGACGCCCCCGCACCCCAGGCCGGGGAAGCGGTCGACGCCCTGATCTACGGAGACCTCCCATGACCGCATCCGACGCCCCCGCCCTCAGCCACGTCCGCGCCGACGGATCGGCCCACATGGTCGACGTCTCGCACAAGGCCGAGACGTCCCGCACCGCCACCGCCCAGGCCGTGCTGCAGACCCGGACCGACGTGCTGGAGATGATCGCGAACGGCGACCTGCCCAAGGGCGACGCCTTCGCCGTCGCCCGCGTCGCCGGGATCATGGCCGCCAAGAAGACCCCCGAGCTCATCCCGTTGTGCCACCCGCTGCCGCTGGCCAAGGCCACCGTCGACTTCTTCCCCGACGCGGAGGCCGGCAGCGTGCGGATCGAGGCGACCGTCTCCACCCGGGGGGTCACCGGCGTCGAAATGGAGGCCCTCACCGCCGCCTCGGTGGCCGCCCTGGCCCTGTACGACATGACCAAGGCCGTCGACAAGCACGCCGTGATCTCCGGGACGAAGGTGCTGGCCAAATCCGGCGGCAAGAGCGGCGACTGGACCCTGGAGGACCCGGCATGAGCGGGCCGGCACGCCACGCGGCGGTCCTGATCGCCTCCACCCGGGCCGCCGCCGGCGTCTACACCGACCGCAGTGCCCCGGTGATCACCGGCTGGCTCTCCGGGCACGGCTTCACGGTCGGGGACCCCGCCATCGTGCCCGACGGCGAGGCGGTCGGCGCCGCACTGCGTCGACTGCTGCAGGAGAACCCGGCGGTCATCGTCACCAGCGGCGGCACCGGGCTCTCCCCGGACGACAGCACCCCGGAGATGACCGAACCGCTGCTGGACCGGCAGATCCCCGGGATCATGGAGGCCATCCGGGCCGCCGGCCGGGCCAAGACCCCCCACGCCGCGCTCGGCCGCGGCCACGCCGGGACCGCCGGCGGCACCTTCATCGTCAACCTGCCCGGTTCACCCGGCGGCGTCGCCGACGCCCTGGCGGTACTGGACCCCCTCATCGGCCACCTCTGCGAACAAATCGAAGGCGGACACGGACATGCCTGAACCCACCCGCGAGACCGCCGGCGTCGTCGTCTTCTCCGGCATGGCCGGGGAGGCCATCGACGTCGAAACCGCCTGGGACGCCGTCGAAACCGACGCGACCGGTGCCGTCGTGACCTTCGGCGGGGTGGTGCGCAACCACGACGCCGGACGCGCCGTCGAGCGGCTGGTCTACAGTGCCCACCCCAGCGCCGACGCGCGGATGCGCGAACTGGCCGACGAGGTCGCCGCCCGGCACCCCGGGACCCGGCTCTGGGCGGCCCACCGGGTCGGGGAACTGGCGATCGGCGACGCGGCGCTGGTCGCGGCGGCCGCCGCCGCCCACCGCGGGGAGGCCTTCGAGGCCTGCCGCGACCTGGTCGAGGCCGTCAAGCACGGGGTGCCGGTCTGGAAGGAGCAGCACTTCGCCGACGGCGAGACCGAATGGGTGGGCATGGCCTGAGGCGATAACCTTGGGGACATGACTGCACAGATTCCCGTTGCCATCCTCGGTGCCTCGGGCCGCATGGGGGCCGAAGCCGTCCAGGCCGTGGAACGCGCCGAGGACATGGAGCTGGTGGCCGCCCTCGGGCGCCAGGACCCGCTGCAGGCGATCCTCGACGCCGGCGCCACCCACATCGTGGACCTCACGGTCCCGGACAGCAGCGAGGCCAACGTCCGCTTCGCCGTCGAACACGGAATCCACGCCGTCGTCGGCACCACCGGCTGGTCCGACGCCAAGCGCTCCCGCCTGCAGGAACTGCTGGCCGGGCATCCCGGCACCGGGGTGCTCATCGCCCCGAACTTCGCACTCGGCTCCGTGCTGGCCTCCGCGTTCGCCGCCCAGGCCGCCAAGTACTTCGAATCCGTCGAGATCATCGAACTGCACCACCCGGAGAAGATCGACGCGCCCTCGGGCACCGCCGTGCGCACCGCGGAACTGGTCTCCCGGGTCCGCTCCGCCGCCCGCGTCCCGGCCAGCCCCGATGCCACCGAGACCGAAATGGACGGGGCCCGCGGCGCCGACGTCGACGGGGTGCGCGTGCACTCGGTGCGGCTGCGCGGCCTGGTCGCCCACCAGGAGGTCCTACTCGGGTCCGCCGGCGAACAGCTCACCCTGCGCCACGACTCGTTCGACCGCGTCTCCTTCATGCCCGGCGTCCTGCTGGGCCTCCGCACCGTGGCCTCGCGTCCGGGCCTGGCCTACGGACTGGACAGCTACCTCGACCTCGGGGGCAACGCCTAAGTGAAGACCAAGCTCTGGGTCGGCGGCATCCTGCTGCTGTTCGCCCTCTACCTCTACGCCTCCTTCGCCAGCTCGGTCGCGCTCATCCGCGCGCCCGAACCGTTGGCCAAGGGCATCGGCATCGCCGCCCTGCTCATCCCGCTGCTGGGCGTCTGGATCCTCATCCGCGAGGTCCTCTTCGGCGCCCGCAGCCAGCGCATGGCCGGCATCCTCGCCGCCGAGGGGCTGCTGCCCGAGGACAACCTGCCGCGCACCCCCTCCGGACGCATCGTCAAGGCGGCGGCCGACGAGGACTTCGTGCAGTACCAGCAGGAGGCGACCGCGCACCCCGACAGCTGGCGCAGCATGCACCGGCTGGCCCTGGCCTACGATGCCTCGGGGGACCGGCGCCGGGCCCGCGAGACGATGCGCCGGGCCATCAGGTTGTTCCGCTCCTCGTCCGACGCCCGCGCCGCCACCGCCGGCTGAGCACCCGCCACCGGCCGGTTGCACCTGAGCCCGGGAAGCGGGCCGCGCCGGCGACTAGGCCGGGCTGCCCGCCGCGGCGCGGGAGAGCGTGTGCACGGCCGACTCGAGGGGCCCGCGGCATCCTGCCCACTTCAGGGCGATGCCGATCAGCAGGGCACCGACCACGAACCACAGGTACACGCCCAGCCGCGGCATCCCCGCCGTCGTCGTGCTGAGCAGGTCCAGCACCACCAGGTGGCCCGTGTAGAGGGTCAGCGTGGCCGATCCGGTCCCCGACAACGGCCACAGCAGCGCCTCACCGATCCCCCCGAGCACCGCCGTCATGGCCATGGCCAGCAGTTGGCAGGCGCCCAGCACCGCGACGGCCGTGCCGCTGACGTGCAGCAGGTCCAGGGGCGCGCTGCTGTGCGGGGCGGAGAGGGCGAACCACCACGGGGTCGATTCCACCCCGGCCAGTCCCCGGCCGGACTCCAGGGCCGCGGACAGCGGCAGGCCGTTGGCGCGGGTGACGGCACCGAGGGCCCCGGCCGCCTCCGGGCTGGCGCCGATGACGGCCGCGGAGAGCGCCCGGGCACCCCAGGCGAGCGCGGCGCCGCCGAGCGTGAAGGCCAGGGCCACCGGCGGGGCCGCGATCCGGCAGCGGCCCAGCGCCAGCCCCAGCAGCACGAACCCGGTCCACACCAGCACCGGGTAGTAGCCGGTGACGAACAGGTCCGCCAGCAGCGTCGCCGGGCGCAACACGTCCAGCGGGCCCGGGGAGGCGCCGGTGGTCGGGGGCACGACGTGCGTGGACACCCACGGCAGGACCAGGTACCAGGCCACCGGGGCGAGCAGCAGCCAGCCGGCGGCCCAGCACCACAGGGCCCGCGGGCGCAGGCCCAGGAACGCCGTCGTGACCAGGAACAGCAGCCCGTAGTGCACCAGGATGACCGCGACGTTGGTGTCCAACGCCCCGGCGCCGAAGCCGATCAGGGCGATCAGCAGGGCACGCACGGCCACGGAGCGGCGGTCGGCGGTGAGCCGCGGGCCGGTATGCGGGGTGTGCCCGCCGGTCAGCAGGGCGAGACCGACCCCGGCGAGGACCGCGAAGACGGCCGAGGCCTTGCCGGCGAACCACACGGCGACCCACGTCGCCTCGGCGCCGTCCGGCCCGCCGGCCTGGACCAGCGGCATGATGTGGGTGCCCATCATCCCCAGCAGGGCCAGGCCGCGGGCCACGTCGACCCCGGCGATGCGCCCGGCGGGGGCGGTCGTGCGCTTGCTGGGCATGGGCTCCTGGCCTGTCGGTGCGGGTGCGTCGCGGGGGGCGTCGCGCGGGGGCGCCGCGGGAAGGGCCCGCGGGTCGAATATACCAAGCCGGCCCCCTCGCCCCCGGTGCACGACGGCGGAACCCGGCTGCCGGCGTCGTGCACCGGGAAGCGCCCGCGTCATCTTGGTCACGCGGGGTTCGCGGGCGCGGATTTCGGCCCGGGCACGGGGTAACGTGGGGCCATGCCCGACACGCAGTCCAACACCCCGCGCCACGACTACCCCTTCGGCACCCTGGGGACCGCCATGGTCACCCCCTTCACCGCCGGAGGCGGGGCCGACCTCGAGCAGGCCGCCGCCCTGGCGACCCGGCTGGTCGACGACGGCTGCGATTCGCTCGTGGTCACCGGCACGACGGGGGAGACCTCCACGTTGACCGACGAGGAGAACCTCGGGATGTTCCGCGCCGTCGTCGAGGCGGTCGGCGACCGGGCGAAGGTCATCGCCGGGTCCACGACCAACGACACGGCGCACTCGATCCACCTCTCGCGGGCCGCCGCCAAGCTCGGCGTGCACGGGCTGCTGGTCACCGCCCCGTACTACAACAAGCCCAGCCAGGCCGGCGTGCGCGCCCACGTGGAGGCCATCGCCTCCAGCACCGACCTGCCCGTCATGGTCTACGACATCCCCGGCCGCGCCGGCATCGCCATCAGCGCCGAGACGCTGATCCGCCTCGCCGAGCACCCCAACGTCGTGGCGCTGAAGGACGCGAAGGCCGACTACCAGTCCACCACCCGCGTGCTGGCCAACACCGACCTGCACGTCTACTCCGGCGACGACGGGTTGACCCTGCCGCTGATGGCCATCGGCGCCAAGGGCGTCATCTCCGTCACCGCGCACGTGGCCACCGCCCAATACCGCCGCCTGGTCGACGCCATGCTCGCCGGCGACCTGGCCACCGCCCGGACGCTGCACTTCGAGCTGGACCCCATCCAGCGGGCCGTCATGTCCCACATCCAAGGCGCCGTGGCCGCCAAGACCGTCCTGCACTGGCAGGGCGTGCTGCCCAACGCGAAGGTGCGGCTGCCGCTCGTGGAGCCGACCGTGGAGGAAGCCGCGCCGATCCTCGCCGACCTGGCGGAGGCGGGCATCGACGTCGCCGGCTTCGACCTGGCGGAATACGGCAGCGCGGGGTCCGGCGCCGCGGGATCCGGCCGCTAGGAACGGGGCCCCATGTCCGACACCGTCGTCGCCCCCGCCGATGCCGCCCGCCTGAGCCCCCCGCCGCCGCTGGCCGAGGGGGCGTTGCGCGTCGTGCCGCTGGGCGGGCTGGGGGAGATCGGCCGCAACATGGCCGTCTTCGAGTTCGGCGGGAAGCTGCTCATCGTCGACTGCGGTGTCCTCTTCCCGGAGGAGGACCAGCCCGGCGTCGACGTGATCCTGCCGGACTTCGACTACCTGCGCGACCGGCTCGACGACGTGGTGGGCCTGGTGCTCACCCACGGGCACGAGGACCACATCGGAGCCGTTCCCTACCTGCTGCGCCTGCGCGGCGACATCCCGCTGATCGGCTCGCAGCTGACGCTGGCCCTGGTGGAGGCCAAGCTGGCCGAACACCGCATCAGCCCCGTCCTGGTCACCGTCGCCGAAGGGGACCGGCAGGTGTTCGGCGGCTTCGACTGCGAATTCGTCGCCGTCAACCACTCGATCCCCGACGCCCTGGCCGTCTTCATCCGCACCTCCGCCGGCACCGTGCTGCACACCGGGGACTTCAAGATGGACCAGCTGCCCCTCGACGGGCGGATCACCGACCTGCGGGCCTTCGCCCGGCTGGGCGAGGAGGGCGTGGACCTGTTCATGTCCGACTCCACCAACGCCGACGTCCCCGGGTTCACCACGTCCGAACAGGACATCGGCCCGGTGCTGGACGGCCTGTTCGCCCGGGCCCGCCAGCGGATCATCGTCGCCTCCTTCTCCTCGCATGTGCACCGCGTCCAGCAGGTCCTCGACGCCGCGGCCGCCCACGGGCGCCAGGTCGCCTTCGTCGGCCGGTCCATGGTGCGGAACATGGGCATCGCCGCCCGCCTGGGGTACCTTGAGGTCCCCGACGGGATCCTCGTGGACCTCAAGGACGTCGGGACGCTGCCCGACGACCGCGTGGTGCTGATGTCCACCGGCTCGCAGGGCGAACCGATGGCGGCGCTCTCGCGCATGGCCACCGGGGACCACCGGATCTCCGTGGGCGCCGGGGACACCGTCATCCTGGCCTCCTCGCTGATCCCCGGCAACGAGAACGCCGTGTTCCGGGTGATCAACGGGCTGATGCGCCTGGGCGCCGACGTCGTGCACAAGGGCACCGCCACGGTCCACGTCTCCGGGCACGCCTCGGCCGGGGAACTGCTCTACTGCTACAACATCCTCCGCCCGCGCCACGCCATGCCGGTCCACGGGGAGACCCGCCACCTGCTGGCCAACGCGCGGATTGCGGAGCAGACCGGGGTCCCGGCCGGGAACATCCTGCTCACCGAGGACGGCTCGGTCGTGGACCTGCACGACGGCGTCGCCCGCCAGGTCGGGCAGGTCGAGTGCGGTTTCGTCTACGTCGACGGCTCCGCCGTCGGCAGCATCACCGACGACGACCTCAAGGACCGGCGGACCCTCGGGGAAGAGGGGTTCATCTCGGTCATCACCGTGGTCAACCGCCAGACCGGGTCCATCGTCACCGGCCCGGACATCAATGCCCGCGGGGTCGCCGAGGACCAGCAGGTGTTCGAGGAGATCAAGCCGAAGATCGCCGCGGCGCTCGAGGAGGCGGTGCGCAACAACCCCACGCACACCACCTACCAGCTCCAGCAGGTCGTCCGGCGAACCATCGGGTCCTGGGTGAGCCGCAAGCTCCGCCGCAAGCCGATGATCGTGCCGGTCGTCCTGGAGGCCTGAGGCGTGTAAATCCGGGGCCCGTGGGCCTCTACCCTGTACCGTTACGCGTATGGCGACCCGTACTTCCCCCACCCCGACGAAGGCCTCCGGCCGCAAACCGGCGGGCAAGGCCCCGGCGCGCGGAAAATCCGGGTCCGGTTCGTCGCGCCCGGGGGGCAAGGGCCAGGCCGTCGACCAGGACCTCGCCCTGCCGCTGCGCGCCCTCCGCGGACTCTGGATGGGCCTGGCCCGCCTGGTCGGCGGCGCCTTCCGCAAGATCGGCCAGGACGTGCGCCCGGACCGGGACGTCCGCCGCGACGGGACCGGCCTGTTCCTGGTGGTCGTCGCCGCCATCGTCGGCAGCGTCGAATGGTGGGGCCTGCGCGGCGTCGGGTGGTACGGCACCACGGTGCACAACATCGCCGGCGGAACGCTGGGTTTCATGGCCTCGCTGCTGCCACTGGTCCTGTTCATCGGCGCCTTCCGGTTGTTCCGGCGGCCCGAGGAGAACCGGGCGAACAACCGCGTGGCCATCGGCCTGGCCCTGGCCACCGTCGCCGGGTCCGGCATCGCGCACATCGTGGCCGGTCTGCCGGCGCTGAACGCACCGTTCGAGGAGCTCTGGGCCGGCGGCGGCGTCGTCGGCTTCCTCGCCAGCGTCCCGCTGGCCGGCCTGCTGACGCGCTGGGGCGCCTTGGCCGTGCTGGTCGTCCTGGCGCTGCTGAGCCTGATGATCATGACCGCCACCCCGTTCCGGCACATCCCGGCACGCATCCGCCAGGGCTACGAGTGGATCATGGGCCAGCCCGAACCCGGTGCCGCGCCGTTCGACGCCGAGGACCCCGAACACGACCAGAGCTACCTCTACGCCGACCGCCCCCGCCACCACGGCCGGACCGGGGACAAGCCCAAGCGGAGCCGGCGCTTCGGCAAGGCCGCCCGCGCCCGCCAGCGCGAGGAGGAGGCCGAGGCCGCCGCCGCGGAGGCGTTCACCGGCGACGAGGCCTACGACAAGGCCGTCATCCACGACGACGAGGCACCGGCCACCACCCCGGAACCGACCATCCCGCCCGGCGTGCGCCGCCCCACCGCCGCCGAGAAGGCGATGGAGAAGGTCAAGAACGACGTCGGCCTCGGCGCCGGCTCCGACAGCGAACCGGCCACGGAGGCCCTGGACACGACGGCGATCAACGGCATGCTCGCCGGCGCCCCGCCGGCCGGCGCCGCCGCACCGAACGTGCCCTCCACCCCGGTCGCGCAGCCGGCACCGCTGACGCCGATCCCGCAGCGCACCGAACAGCTCCAGCTCTCCGGCGACGTCGCCTACACGCTGCCCAATTCCGAATTCCTGCCCGCCGGGCCCCCGGCGAAGGAACGCTCGGAAGCCAACGACGCCGTCGTGAAGGCCCTGACCGACACGCTGGACCAGTTCAAGGTCGACGCCCAGGTCACCGGCTTCAGCCGCGGCCCCACGGTCACCCGCTACGAGATCGAGCTCTCCCCGGGCACCAAGGTCGAACGCGTCACCGCCCTGTCCAAGAACATCTCCTACGCCGTCGCCTCCTCCGACGTGCGCATCCTCTCGCCCATCCCCGGCAAGAGCGCCATCGGCATCGAGATCCCCAATGCCGACAAGGAGGTCGTCGCCCTCGGCGACGTCCTGCGCTCGAACGCGGCCCGCAAGACCGAACACCCCATGGTCATGGGTGTCGGCAAGGACGTCGAGGGCGGGTTCGTCGTGGCCAACCTGGCCAAGATGCCGCACATGCTCGTCGCCGGCGCGACCGGCGCGGGCAAGTCCTCGTTCGTGAACTCGATGATCACCTCGATCCTCATGCGCGCCACCCCGGACGAGGTGCGCATGGTCATGGTCGACCCCAAGCGCGTGGAGCTGACCGCCTACGAGGGCGTCCCGCACCTGATCACCCCGATCATCACCAATCCGAAGAAGGCCGCCGAGGCCCTGCAGTGGGTCGTGCGGGAAATGGACACCCGCTACGACGACCTGGCCAACTTCGGGTACAAGCACATCGACGACTTCAACAAGGGCGTGCGCAACGGCAAGGTCGTCCCGCCCGAGGGCTCCAAGCGCATCCTCAAGCCCTACCCCTACCTGCTGGTGATCGTCGACGAGCTCGCCGACCTCATGATGGTCGCCCCGCGCGACGTCGAGGACTCCATCGTGCGCATCACCCAGCTCGCCCGCGCCGCCGGCATTCACCTGGTCCTGGCGACCCAGCGGCCCTCCGTCGACGTGGTCACCGGGTTGATCAAGGCCAACGTCCCCTCGCGCATGGCCTTCGCCACCTCCTCGGTCACCGACTCCCGCGTGGTCCTGGACCAGCCGGGCGCCGAGAAGCTGCTGGGCCAGGGCGATGCGCTGTTCCTGCCGATGGGCGCCTCCAAGCCCATGCGCGTCCAGGGCGCCTGGGTCACCGAATCGGAGATCCACCGCGTCGTCGAGCACGTCAAGGGCCAGCTCACCGCCGTCTACCGCGAGGACGTGGCTGTCGAGGCGCCCAAGAAGGAAATCGACGACGACATCGGCGACGACCTCGAGGTCCTGCTGCAGGCCACCGAGCTGGTGGTCACCACGCAGTTCGGCTCCACCTCGATGCTCCAGCGCAAGCTTCGCGTCGGGTTCGCGAAGGCGGGCCGGCTCATGGACCTGCTCGAATCGCGCGGTGTGGTCGGCCCGTCCGAGGGCTCCAAGGCCCGCGACGTGCTGGTCAAGCCCGACGACCTGCCCGCGGTGCTGGCCGCCATGCGCGGGGACACCGCTCCAGCCACCGCGCAGGAGGCACCGCCCGCGGAGGCCGCCCTGGTCGAGAACGCCAACGCGAACCACTACGGCACCGACCTGGTCGCCGAGGACCTCGACTCCCGTCCGCAGGCCACGGAATACCACGACGACGACGATTCCGGTTCCGAGGACGCGTGGGACCTCACCGGACGGTAACCTGAAAGCGTGACTGAAACCCCGGCGGACCCCACACCCCAGCCCGTCCCGACCCTGAACATCGCCAACGTGCTCACCACGTTGCGGATCATCATGGTCCCGTTCTTCGTTTGGGCCCTGGTGGCCGATGACGAACGGCACGGGGCCCTGCGCTGGATCGCCGTGGCCCTCTTCGCCCTGGCCATGTACACGGACAAGCTCGACGGGGACCTGGCCCGCAGCCGCGGGCTGATCACCAATTTCGGCAAGATCGCCGATCCCATCGCCGACAAGCTCCTGCTCGGCGCGGCACTGGTCACGCTGTCCTGGCTGGGGGAATTGTGGTGGTGGGTCACCATCCTCATCCTGGTCCGCGAGCTGGGCATCACCATCCTGCGCTTCGCCGTCATCCGCCGCGGGGTCATCGCGGCGTCCCGGGGCGGGAAGCTCAAGACCGTCACCCAGACGGCCGGGCTGGGCCTGCTCCTGCTGCCCGTCACCCCCGAGATCGGCTGGCTGTCCGTCGTGGCACTGGTCGTCATCCTGCTGGCCCTGGTGATCACCGTCTACACCGGCATCGACTACATCGTCCAGGCCGCCCGCATGGAACCGGCACCGGGCCACGGACGCCGTCCGTGAACCACGCCGGCCAGCCCGCAGCCGCCCGCCTCATCGTGTCCGAGGGGACGCGCCGGGCGCTGACCGTTGCCACAGCCGAATCGTTGACCGCCGGCTGGATCGCCGCCGCCATTGCCGACGTCCCCGGGGCCTCCGCGGTGCTGCGCGGGGGAGTGGTTGCCTACCACAACCAGGTCAAGCAGGAGCTGCTCGGCGTCGACGAGGCACTGCTGGAGGACAAGGGGTCGGTGGACCCGGAAGTCGCACGCCAGATGGCCGAGGGTGCGCGCCGGGTCTGCGGGGCAGACCTTGCCGTGTCGAGCACCGGGGTTGCCGGTCCCCAGGCCCACGACGGCAAGGACGTGGGCACGGTGTACATCGGATATGCCTTCGCCGGAGGCAGCGGTTCACTCGGGCTCCATCTGGCAGGTGGCCGCCAGGAAATCCGCGCCGGTGCGCGTGATGCGGCGCTGGAGCAGCTCTGCGCGTTGCTGGCCGGAAACGCCGCGTCCACAACAAGCCCGTAGTGCTGGCAGTGTGGGCCCCGTTGTGGCTAGGGTGGGGCATGGGAACAAAACAAGGATCCCGTGAGTTGAAAAAACTACAGGGTCCATACCGGACCCCACAGCCAGGAGCAACCTGGTACAGGATCTGAAGGAGTAAGGCGATACACATGGTCAAGCAACCCGTATCCGTAAACGGCGTGGTCCGTTGGCGTGATGTGGGACTGACAGAAGATGCCCATCGCGAGCACAAGGAGCCCAAAATGGTAGTACTCCGCCATGAGATCGGAGACGTCCTGCGGGATGTCCGCCAGCGTCAGGGCCGGACCCTACGCGAGGTCTCGCACAATGCGCGCGTTTCCCTTGGTTACCTCTCCGAGGTGGAGCGTGGACAGAAGGAAGCATCGTCCGAACTGCTCTCGTCGATCTGCGGGGCGCTGGATGTCCCGCTGTCCCTCATGTT
Organism: Arthrobacter sp.; assembly: GCA_035571895.1. Classification (GTDB taxonomy): domain Bacteria; phylum Actinomycetota; class Actinomycetes; order Actinomycetales; family Micrococcaceae; genus Arthrobacter_H. The sequence continues at coordinate 27,590 of DATNBS010000230.1, forward strand.
GCGCGAGGTCAGTGACCGCGTCGCCATGGCCGAGGGCGTCGACGTCCCGGACACGGTTCCGTCGGATCTCACCAGCCAGTTCGCTACGGTCCTTCCCGAGGACTGGACCGAGGCCCTGCCACAGGACATGGCACCGTCCCACTAGCCACTTGCGTTGGAGGGCCGCCCGGGAACCGGGTCCGCCTCCCCGCGACAACGGGAAAGGGCAGCCGCCCACGCGGCTGCCCTTTCCCGTTGCCTTTTTCCCCGCCCGCTGCTCAGCCCCGCTCGTTGAGGTAGGACCGGTTCAACTTGGTCAGCAAATCCGCCAGTGTCTGCAGCTCCGAGTCTGGCCAGTCGGACAAGAGATCGCGGAAGATCTGCTGGCGCGAGATCTGGGCAGTGGCCAACTGCCGGGCGCCGACCTCGGTCAGGGTGATTGACTGGGCACGACCGTCCGTCGGATCGGCGACCTTGGTCAGTACCCCGAGGTCTTCGAGCATCTTGACCTGTCTGCTGACGGAAGGCTTCCCGACTCCGATCTCGGCGGCCAGATCCGTCAGCCGAAGGCTGCCGCGGCGCTGAAGCGCGGCGAGCAGGCCGTAGGCGCCGGGTTCCATGTCGGGATGGACCTGCTTGGCCACCTTGTTGCCGTTGGAACGTGCCCGACGCCAGAGGAAACTCAGCTGCTCCTCCATATCGTGGATCGCACGGGTCCGTTCGGCGTCTTCACCAGGGCCAGGTTCGCTCATGGCACCATCTTAGGGTCGGAGGGGGAAGATCGTGGAAGAATGGGCGGCGTGAGACTTAGTGACTTCTGGCGGCTGATGGACGACGAGTTCGGCTCGGGGTACTCCCGTGTCCTCGCCTCCGAACTGGTGCTCGGCGACCTCGGCGGCCGCAGCGCCCGGGACGCCCTGGAAGCAGGTGTCGACCCCCGCAAGGTCTGGTTGGCCGTCTGCGACAAGCAGGACGTCCCCCCATCGCGCCGCCTGGGCCGCGATATCGCACCGAAGAGCTGATCGCCATGACACGCCGCGTTGCTGTTCGAATATGTGTTCGGGAAAGTTGTAGGCTGTCAGCAGGGACATGACACGGGGAGCTGCCGGTTCTCCACAGGAATTCCGACGCGCGCCAAATTGTCCGGCGTGGCGCATACCGTGTGAAACAGGACGACAACAGGCCGTTATGGCCGCAAGACAACCGAGGTGAATGATGGCCGCAGCAATGGACCGCGAAAAGGCTCTCGAATCAGCGCTGGCGCAGATCGACAAGCAGTACGGCAAGGGATCGGTCATGCGCCTGGGCGATGACACCCGGGCCAAGATCGAGGTCATCCCCACGGGCTCGATTGCCATGGACATCGCCCTGGGCATTGGCGGGCTGCCGCGCGGCCGGGTCGTGGAGATCTACGGCCCCGAATCCTCGGGCAAGACCACCGTGGCACTGCACGCGGTGGCCAACGCGCAGCGCAACGGCGGAATCGCCGCCTTCATTGACGCCGAGCACGCGCTCGACCCCGAATACGCCAAGAAGCTCGGTGTCGATACCGATGCCCTGCTCGTCTCGCAGCCCGATACGGGTGAACAGGCGCTGGAAATCATGGACATGCTCATCGGTTCCGGTTCCCTGGACATCATCGTCATCGACTCCGTCGCCGCCCTGGTGCCGCGTGCCGAAATCGAGGGTGAGATGGGCGACAGCCACGTCGGCCTGCAGGCCCGCCTGATGAGCCAGGCCCTGCGCAAGATCACCGGGCGACTGAGCCAGACGAAGACGACTGCCATCTTCATCAACCAGCTCCGTGAGAAGATCGGGGTCTTCTTCGGCAGCCCCGAAACGACCACGGGCGGCAAGGCCCTTAAGTTCTACGCTTCCGTGCGCATCGATGTCCGGCGCATCGAGACCCTCAAGGAGGGGACGAACCCCGTGGGCAACCGCACCCGCGCGAAGATCGTCAAGAACAAGATGGCCCCGCCGTTCAAGCAGGCGGAATTCGACATCCTCTACGGCGTCGGCATCTCCCGCGAGGGCGGCCTGATCGACATGGGCGTCGAGGAGGGCTTCGTCAAGAAGTCCGGCGCCTGGTTCACGTACGACGGCGACCAGTTGGGCCAGGGCAAGGAAAACGCGCGCAAGTTCCTGCGCGACAACCCCGATCTGGCCGACGAGCTCGAACGCCGGATCAAGGAAAAGCTCGGCATCGGCGCTGCTCCCGGCGACCCCGGGGATCCCCAGCTGCGGGCTGTTGGCAACGACTCCTAGCCGGGCCTAATCGGACTGCAACCCGCCATGGGGAACCAGGTAGAGGACTACAGCGGCCTCACGGGTGACGGCGACGGAACCGTGGGTTCGCTGTTCGCCGACGCCTCCCCGGGCGGACCCCCCGGGGAGGCGACGCGCTCCGGTGGTCGGCCCCGGCGTGGCCGGACGGCCGATCCGGACGGCATCGGGGACGCCGCCGCCCCGGGGGAGCCCGCCGCCAGCGCTCGGATGGCCCGCAGGGAGGACGCGGATCCGGAGGCCACGGCCCGGGCGATCGTCCTGCGCCAGCTCACCGGATCGCCCAAGAGCCGCCGGCAACTCGCGGACAAGCTCGCCGAACGGGACATCCCCGCCCCGGCCGCGCGCCACGTTCTGGACCGCTTCGAGGAGCTCCAGCTCATCGACGACGCCGCCTTCGCCGATGCCTGGGTCCGCAGCCGGGCCCGCACCCGTGGATTGTCCCGCAGCATGCTGCGCCGCGAGCTGCGCGACAAGGGCATCGGCGACGAACTGGCCGATGCCGCGCTCGAGCAGGTCAGCGCCGACGAAGAGCTCGAGATGGCCCGCGAGTTGGTGGAAAAGAAGGCCAGGTCGATGCCCGCGGGGCTCGACCACGACAAGGCCGTGCGCCGGCTGGTCTCCATGCTCGGACGCAAGGGCTACGGGCCCGGTGTCGCCTTCCGGGTGGTCAACGAGGTCTGGCCGGCGCAGCCGGACTGACGACGCAGCCGCTGGCCGGGGGATTGCCGGGGCCGGCTGTCCATTCGGTACCCTTGAGGGGTGAGTTTGACCATTCCCAGCATTGATTCCCCCGTGGACCCGGCGGCACCGGCGCGCAGCTACGAAGTCCGCACCTACGGCTGCCAGATGAACGTCCATGACTCGGAGCGGTTGGCCGGCTTGCTCGAGGACGCGGGCATGGTCGCCCACGAGGACCCCACGCAGACCGCCGACGTCGTGGTCTTCAACACCTGCGCCGTCCGCGAGAACGCCGACAACAAGCTCTACGGCAACCTTGGCAGGCTCGCCCACGTCAAGGAAGAGCGCCCCGGCATGCAGATCGCCGTCGGCGGCTGCCTGGCACAGAAGGACCGCGAGACCATCCTGCGCAAGGCGCCCTGGGTCGACGTTGTCTTTGGCACGCACAACGTCGGCTCGCTGCCCACCCTGCTGGAGCGCGCCCGTCATAACAACGAAGCCCAGCTGGAGATCCTCGAATCCCTGGATGTCTTCCCCTCCACCCTTCCCACCAAGCGGGACTCCGTCTACTCGGGCTGGGTGTCGATCTCGGTCGGCTGCAACAACACCTGCACCTTCTGCATCGTCCCCTCCCTGCGCGGCAAGGAACGCGACCGGCGCCCAGGGGACATCCTGGCCGAGGTCCAGGCGCTCGTCGACGACGGGGCCATCGAGGTCACGCTGTTGGGCCAGAACGTGAATTCCTACGGCGTCGAATTCGGTGACCGGCTGGCCTTCGGAAAGCTCCTGAGGGCCTGCGGCGAGATCGAGGGGCTGGAACGCGTCCGGTTCACCAGCCCCCATCCGGCGGCCTTCACCGACGACGTGATCGCCGCGATGGCCGAAACCCACAATGTGATGCCACAGCTGCACATGCCCCTGCAATCGGGGTCGGACAAGGTGCTCAAGGAGATGCGCCGGTCCTACCGGTCTAAGAAGTTCCTGGGCATCCTTGACCGGGTGCGCGAGCGCATGCCCGAAGCGGCCATCACCACGGACATCATCGTCGGTTTCCCGGGGGAGACCGAGGCGGACTTCCAGGCGACCCTCGACGTCGTCGAGCAATCCCGGTTCTCCAGTGCCTTCACCTTCCAGTATTCCCCGCGACCGGGAACACCCGCCGCGGAGCTCGCCGACCAGCTGCCCAAGGACGTCGTCCAGGAGCGCTACGAACGGCTGACGGCATTGCAGGACCGGGTCTGCGCGGAGGAAAACAGCCGGCAGGTCGGCCGCGAGGTGGAGGTGATGGTCACCTCCCAATCGGGCCGCAAGGCAGAGCAGACCCACCGCCTCTCAGGCCGGGCCAGGGACCAGCGGCTGGTGCACTTCTCCGTCCCCGAGGGAGCCGAGCAGCCCCGTCCCGGGGACCTCGTCACCGTCACCGTCACCGGGGCCGCCGCCTTCCACCTCGTGGCCGACCCGGCGACCGCGGGTGACTACCAGCTGCGCCGGTCCCGGGCCGGCGACGCGTGGGACCGTTCCCAGGCGCAGTCCTGCGGCACCGGGACGACCCCGCCGGCGGCTAACGGCAAGGGCGTGTCCCTGGGAATGCCGACGCTCCCGCCTCGTGCCTAGCCTGGCGCCCCGGCCGGTCATCGCACTGGTCGGGCCGACGGGGACCGGCAAATCGGACGCTGCCGTCGCCCTGGCCCGTGAACTCGACGGGGAGATCGTCAATGCCGATGCCCTGCAGTTCTACCGCGGGATGGACATCGGCACCGCCAAGCTCGGCGCCGGTGAACGCGGCGGCATCCCCCACCACCTGCTCGACATCCTGGACATCAGCGAAGAAGCCAGCGTCGCGGCCTTCCAGGCGCAGGCACGCACGGCCATCGCTGCCATCCAGCAGCGGGGCAGATTGCCGATCCTGGTCGGCGGTTCCGGACTCTATGTACGGGCAGCGCTCGATGACCTCGAGTTCCCTCCCACCGACCCCGCCGTGCGCCGCCGGTTGGAGCAGGAAGCCGCCGAGCACGGCACGGCCGGGTTGCACCGGCGCCTGGCCTCGGTGGACCCCGCCGCCGCGGCCCGCGGACTCGACGACCGCCGGCTGATCCGGGCCCTCGAGGTCCACGAAATCACGGGTCGGCCCTTCAGCTCCTACATGCCCGAACGCACGTACCTGCAGCGCAGCCTGCAGCTCGGCCTGGATCTGGATCGTCCGCTCCTGCACCAACGCCTGGAGCGCAGGGTCCGTGCCATGCATCAGGCGGGGCTCCTCACCGAGGTCGAGCGGCTGCTGGCCCAGGGGCTGCGTGAGACCAAGACGGCCTCCCGGGCCATCGGCTACGCGCAGTTCACCGCGGCACTCGACGGGGCCTGCACCATCGAGGAGGCCATCGAGGCCACCACCGTGTCCACCCGCAGGTTCGCCCGGCGCCAGGTCACCTGGTTCCGCGCCGACCCCCGCGTCATGTGGTTCGACTCCAGCTCCCCGGGACTGCTGGATGACCTCGCCGCGGCCGTACGGGACTTCGAAGGGCCCCGGCCCACGTAGGCTAGGACCATGAACATCAAGGCCCCCGAACAGCACACCGAACGACTCCGGGAACTCACCGGCATGGCCTTCACCAAGGGACACGGAACAGGGAACGACTTCATCCTCGTCGCGGACCCCGCAAACGCCCGCGACGTCCTGCCCGAGCAGGTCGCCGGGTTGTGCGACCGTCACCTGGGGATCGGGGCCGATGGCCTCATCCGCGCTGTCCGCTCCGAAACCCTGGCCGAAGGACGCGCGGTCCTGGCGGAGAACCGCGACGCCGAATGGTTCATGGACTACCGCAATGGCGACGGCTCGGTCTCCGAGATGTGCGGCAACGGCGTGCGCGTCTTCGTGCACTTCCTGGTCTCCCGCGGACTCGTGGCCCTTGACGGCGGCGAAGCGCTCGCCATCGGGACCCGCGCCGGGGTCAAGGTCATCACCCGTTCGGCTGCCGGCTACGCCGTGGACATGGGCCCGTGGGAGTTCATCTTCCCGGACCAGGCCGAGGAACGGGCCCTCGACTCGACCGTCGACGCGGGGATGGAGGTGCCCCGGCCCGGCCTGAGCGTGAGCATGGGCAACCCGCACACGGTCGTGGCCGTTTCCGAGGCCGTCGAACTCGAGGAACTCGACCTGCACCGGGCACCGGTGGTGGACCCGGTCCCGGAACACGGTACCAATGTGGAGTTCGTGCTGCCTGCCGACCCCCTGGTCTCTGGCGGGGTGGGTGCCATCCGCATGCGCGTCCACGAGCGGGGCGTGGGGGAGACCCAATCCTGCGGTACGGGAGCCTGCGCCGCCGTGGTGGCCACCCGCCACTGGGCCGGCGGTGTCGCAGCCGAACGGTGGGACGTCCGGGTGCCGGGCGGAACGGTGTCCGTGCGATTCAGCCGCGCCGCCGATGGACGCGAACACGTGCTCCTCGACGGTCCGGCAGTGCTGGTGGCCGAAGGCGTCTTCGCCTAGCGCGCCGCCCCCGGCTTGTCGGCGGCCGCTTCGGCGGCACGGTCCACGCGCAAGATGCGGAACGACTTGGCGGTCGAATGCCGGGAGACGGCCAGCCCCTGCGGCAGTTCCCGGGCCAGCCACGACTGCAGCGAGTCCGAGCCGAGGTTCTTCTGGACCACCAGCCACGCCGACCCGCCCGGTGCCAGACGCGGCAGCCAGTGGAGCAGTATCCCGTGCAGGACGTCCTTGCCCACGCGGATCGGGGGATTGGACCAGATGGTCTGGAAGCGGGTTGGCTCCGGCACGGCGTCGGGTGCACAGGCAATAACGTTTTCCAGGGCCAGCGCGGAGGCATTCTCGCGGGTGAGCTCCACGCTGCGCTCGTTCACGTCGACCGCATGGACCGTGGCCCCGGGGGAGGCCAACGCCATGGTCAGCGCCAGCGGGCCCCATCCGCAGCCGAGGTCCAACAGATCGCCGTCCGCCGCGGGCGCGGGGACGCCATCCAACAACACGGCGGTGCCCTTGTCGATGCCATCGGGGCTGAAGATGCCGCCCGCGGTGTTGAGGGTCCGTTCCACACCGCCGAGCACCACCCGGACCCTCTTGCGGGTGAATGGCGTTGACGGTTGTGCGCTGAAGTAGTGGTCCGAACCCATGTCTGGAAGATTAACCGGCCCGGAGGCACCAAGGCGAATTTCCGCCGTCGCCAGAGCGCACCCAGAAGTGATAGGGTAATCCCAATCACTAACGGCTTCCCGCTACCCGGGCATTCGGCCGCTGGAGGAAATCCTCGACGTGTCGGGGGAGCCGACTAGAATTGGTGGCAGCACCATCAAAGGGGAACATGACCACTCACAACGAGCCCACTCCAGGCGACCGCGAACTACCCGACGACGAGATCCAATCCGTCATCGACCGCATCCTGGCCAGCGACGACGCCGCCGGTCGCGCCACGGACCGGGCATCGGCGTCCGGCCAATCCGCGCTGGGCGGACGGGCACTGGCGCTGGGCGACGACGCCGAGGAGTACTCGAGCGCCGATGGGGAGCAACGGGACCTGGCAGAGCGCAACGCCCTGCGCCGGGTCGCTGGCCTGTCCACCGAACTCGAAGACGTCACCGAGGTCGAATACCGCCAACTGCGCCTGGAACGCGTGGTCCTCGCCGGTATCTGGACCGAAGGGACCGCCCAGGAGGCCGAGAACTCCCTGCGCGAGCTCGCCGCCCTGGCCGAGACCGCCGGATCCGAGGTCCTCGACGGCCTCGTCCAACGCCGCCTCAAACCGGACCCCGGGACCTTCCTCGGCTCCGGCAAGGCCCAGGAACTGCGGGACATCGTGGCCAGCACCGGCGCCGACACCGTGGTCATCGACTCCGAGCTGGCTCCATCCCAGCGCCGTGCCCTGGAGGACATCGTGCGCGTGAAGGTCATCGACCGCACCGCACTGATCCTGGACATCTTCGCCCAGCATGCCCAGAGCCGGGAAGGCAAGGCCCAGGTCGAGCTCGCCCAACTCGAGTACCTGCTGCCGCGTTTGCGTGGCTGGGGCGAGTCAATGTCACGCCAGGCTGGCGGACGGGTCGGGACCGCCGGCGGCGGCATCGGATCACGCGGCCCCGGTGAGACCAAGATCGAACTGGACCGGCGGCGCATCCGCGACCGGATGGCCAAGCTCCGCCGCGAGATCAAGGGCATGAAACCGGCCCGCGAGGCCAAACGCTCCAACCGCAAACGCAATGCCGTACCCGCCGTTGCCATTGCCGGCTACACCAACGCCGGGAAGTCCTCCCTGCTCAACCGGCTGACCGACGCCGGCGCACTGGTCGAGAATGCGCTGTTCGCCACCCTGGACCCCACCGTCCGCCGGACCGAGACCGGCGACGGGCTGGGATACACGCTGGCCGACACGGTCGGATTCGTGCGCGCCCTGCCCACGCAGCTGGTGGAGGCCTTCCGGTCCACGCTCGAGGAAATCGCCGACGCGGACCTGATCCTGCACGTCGTCGACGCGTCCCATCCGGATCCAGAGGGGCAGATCCATGCCGTCCGGCAGGTCCTCACGGAAGTCGATGCCCAGGACATCCCGGAGATCATCGTGCTGAACAAGGCCGATATCGCCGACCCCTTCGTGGTCGAACGCCTACGGCAGCGCGAGCCCAACCACGTCGTGGTCTCCGCCCGGACGGGCGGCGGCATCCCTGAACTGCTGGACCAGATCAGCGCTTCGATCCCACGGCCCGACGTCAGCATGGAATTGCTCATCCCCTACGACCGCGGCGACCTCGTGAACCGCCTCCACGGCACGGACGCAGAGATCCTCAGCACCGAACACACCACGGAGGGAACCCACATGTCCGTCAAGGTGCGCGGAAGCCTGGCCGCGGAACTGGAGCAATTCGTCTTCCATGGCTGAGGTAGCGGACGTCGTCGCCCTCCTGGATCGAGCCGTCGAGGGAATGGGCGGGCAAAGCCGACCCGGCCAGCATGAAATGGCCCGGCAGGTCGTTGAATCCCTCGGCAGCGGGCGCCACCTGCTGGTGCAGGCCGGTACCGGAACGGGGAAGTCGCTGGCGTACCTGGTCCCCGCCATCGCCCACGCCCTCGAGTCGGACAAGCCGGTCGTCATCTCCACGGCCACGCTGGCACTGCAGGCCCAGATCGTCGGGCGCGACGTGCCCCGGCTGCTGGAGAACCTCGACGAGGAGCTGCCCCGCCAGCTGGAGGTGGCACTGGCCAAGGGCCGGTCCAACTACGTCTGCAAGTACAAGCTCGGCGGAGGGTATCCCGATGACGACGAGGGGGCCCTGTTCGCACTCGACGACCAGGGATCTGCCCGCCCGCTGACGGCCGGCGGGGGACCCACCTCGGCCCTGGGCCAGGAAGTCGTGCGGGTGCGCGAGTGGGCCGAGGAAACCGAGAGCGGAGACCGCGACGACCTCGTCCCGGGAGTGAGCGAACGCGCCTGGCGGCAGGTTTCGGTCACGGCCATGGACTGCCTCGGCGCGCAGAAGTGCCCGATGGCCGAGGAATGCTTCAGCGAACTGGCGCGCAAGAAGGCCGGCGAGGCGGACATCGTGATCACCAACCATGCGATGCTTGCCGTGTCGGCCTTCGAGGGGCTGGCTGTCCTGCCGGAGTTCGACACCGTCATCATCGACGAGGCCCATGAGCTCCAGGACCGGGTCACCAGCTCGGTCACCCGGCCACTGTCCGCGTCCATGGTCACAGCCGCCGCCACGGCCACCCGACGCAACTGCAAGGGGGTCGCCGTCGAGGCCCTCAGCCAGGCGGGCAAGGCGCTGGCAGCATCCCTGGAGGGCGTCGCGACCGGGCTGCTTCCCAAGGGCCTCAACGAGGACCAGCGCGCCGCCGTGGCCGCTGTGCGTGAAGCCGCCCGCGTTGCCCTATCCGATTCCAAACCCGCAAACGGCGATACGGCGGACGGTGGACGGCAGATGGCACGGTCGCAGCTGATGTACCTGGTGGAACAGTGCGACCGGCTCGATGGACCCGCCGACGAGCGCGAGGTGGTGTGGCTGTCACGCCAAGGGAGCTTCACCCCAGGCAGCGGATACTCGGCTCCGGACGACACGGCCCCCGCGACCATCAATGTCGCCCCGCTCTCGGTGGCCGGCAAGCTGCGCGAGGGGCTCTTCGACGGCCGCACGGTCATCCTGACCTCGGCCACCCTGGCCATTGGCGCCGCCTTCGAACCGGTGGCCGGATCACTGGGTCTGCTGGGGGAGGGGGCGCCGGCATGGACCGGCGTCGACGTCGGCAGCCCCTTCAACTACGCCCGGCAGGGCATGCTCTACGTTGCCCGCCATCTGCCCAAACCCTCCCGCAACCTGTCCCCGGAGGCACTGGACGAACTGGAGGACCTGATCGGCGCGTCCGGGGGCGGCGTGCTGGCGCTCTTCTCCTCGCGGCGTGCCGCCGAGGAAGCGACGGAAGCCCTCCGACCGCGGGTGGACCCCGGCATCCTCTGCCAAGGCGAATCCAGCATGTCCACGCTCGTCCAGCAATTCGCCGATGAGCGAGATACGTGCCTCTTCGGCACCATGACCCTCTGGCAGGGCGTCGACGTTCCCGGTGACTCCTGCCGGCTGGTCGTCATCGACCGGATTCCCTTTCCCCGACCAGACGATCCGTTGTCCACCGCCCGCAGCCGCGATGTCGCCCGGCACGGCGGCAACGGCTTCATGGCCGTTTCCGCCTCCCATGCGGCGGTCCGGCTGGCCCAGGGGGCGGGCCGGTTGATCCGTTCCACGGCCGACCGCGGCGTGGTCGCCGTGCTGGACTCCCGCCTCGCGACCGAACGCTATGGGAACTTCCTGCGTGCCTCGCTTCCCCCGATGTGGGCGACGACGGACAAGGACATCGTCCTCGGTTCGCTGCGCCGACTCGCCGTCGGAAGCGCATGACAAATCGGGGTCCTCCGTCTGGACGGAGGACCCCTCGGAAGCGCGGCGGCGGCTAGATCGAGCGCATCACCGATACGACCTTGCCCATGACCGTGGCATGATCGCCGAGTATCGGCTCATACTGCCGGTTCTGCGGCAAGAGCCAGGTGTGTCCGTCACGTTGGCGGAAGGTCTTCACCGTCGCCTCGTCATCCAGGAGCGCCGCCACAATATCCCCGTTCTCGGCATGTTGCTGCCGGCGCACGACCACCCAGTCGCCATCGCAGATCGCGGCCTCGACCATCGAATCCCCGCTGACTTTGAGCATGAACAATTCACCGTGGCCGACCAGCTGCCGGGGAAGCGACATGACGTCCTCGACGGACTGGTCCGCAAGGATCGGCCCGCCGGCAGCGATTCTTCCGACCAGCGGGACTCTCGCGACATCGCTGGAGTCGTCGGCGCCGACAACGGACAGTGACGGCCCGGACTCGGAAGACGGGCTGGCGGGGAGCTGCACCGGATCCGCTTCGGAGGCGGCCATGGCGGCGAGGGCATCGCCGCTACGGGCCTGCGCGTGCAAGACCTCCATGGCGCGTGGGCGGCGCGGATCGCGCCGGATGTAGCCAAGCTTCTCCAGTTGAGCCAACTGGTGGGTCACGCTCGACAGGCTCGCCAACCCGACTGTGTCACCGATTTCGCGCATCGACGGCGGGTAGCCCTTGTCGGAGACCGCGCGCTGGATTGTATCGAGGATCCGCTGTTGCCGGTCCGTCAGTTTCCTCGGCGCCTTCTTGGGGGCCGGATTCTCCGCTGGGCTCATGGTCCATCCCGTCCTGGTCGATCGCCGGCGTACCGGAAGTTGTGCGCAATGTGTCGGATGCGGCTGGTGGACTCTCGTCGTGCGGCCGATGGTTCCACTCTAAGCGACCCGGACGGCTCGTTCAAAGATTTATTCGAACGTGTCTCGACAATATTCGTACAAAGATGCTAAAAATGACGAAGGCGTTCGAAGATGAGTTCGAAAGCGGGCTGAGGGTCCGCAAACAGACCCGCTACGGCGGACCGACAGGAAGGCAAGTCCATGGCGCAAATCGCAATCGCAGCCCCGGTGTACGTCCGAGCGGGCCGCACCGACGTCCGGCACGCAACCGTGGCAGCACGGGGAGCTACGGCGCACCGCCCACACCTGCACCTGACGCGCCGTGGCCGTTTCATCCTGATCGGGCTTCCGCTGATGCTCGCCGCAACGGCTGCCATCGTCCTGGCGGGAATCTTCACCGCGCCGGTCATGGCATCGGGAGTCGCCGAAACCCGCCCCGTCGAGGCGACCACGGTGTCCGTCATGGACGGCGACACCATCTGGGGGCTCGCCGCGGAGTTCGCCCCCGAGCGGGACCGCCAGCAGGTCGTGGCCGAAATCACCGAAATGAACGGCCTCACCGGCTCCGTGCTCATCCCCGGCCAGGAGATCTTCGTTCCCACCGGCGAGTGAGGCCGTAATATGACCCCGGCGCTGCTCGCGATTCCCGGCCCCGACCGCGGCCCAATAGAATGGGATGGTGAGTACTCAGCTGGAAAAACTGGCCAAACTGCCACTGCGGGACAACCTGCGAGGCATCGAACCCTACGGCGCACCACAGCTCGATGTCGCCGTCCTGCTGAACGTGAACGAAAACACCCATCCGCTCCCGGAAGCTGTCCGGCAGGCCATCGCCGACGACGTCGCGGAAGCGGCAATCGGCTTGAACCGCTATCCCGACCGTGAGTTCACCGAACTGCGCGAGCGCCTCGCCGCCTATCTCGGCCACGGCCTGGGGCCGGAGGAGCTCTGGGCAGCCAACGGGTCGAACGAGGTGTTGCAACAGATCCTTCAGGCCTTCGGCGGTCCCGGACGCACCGTGATGAGCTTCCCGCCGACCTACTCGATGTACCCGCTGTTGGCGAGCGGGACGGACACCGCATACATCGCCGGCGAGCGAAGCGGGGACTTCCAGTTGACCGCGGCCTCGGCCGCGCGCCAGGTCGCCGCTGCTGCCCCGAACATCGTGATCCTGTGCTCCCCGAACAACCCCACCGGGACCGCCTTGGGCCTGGACGTGGTTGAAGCCGTGTATGAAGCCGGACGCGCCAGCAATTCCATCGTCATCGTCGATGAGGCCTACGCCGAATTCGCCCTGGCGGGTACCGAATCGGCCCTCACACTGCTCCCCGGAAGGGAACGACTGATCGTCACGCGGACCATGAGCAAGGCCTTCGCCTTGGCAGGTGCACGCCTCGGCTACCTCGCCGCGGCCCCGGAAATCGCCGATGCCCTGCGGCTGGTCCGGCTGCCCTACCACCTGTCCGCGGTCACCCAGGCCACCGCCAACGCAGCCCTCAAGCACGTGGACGCATTGCTGGCCACTGTCGAGGACATCAAGGGGCAGCGCGACCGGATCGTGACCGAGCTGAAGCGTCTGGGACTGACGCCGGCTATCAGCGACTCGAATTTCGTCTTCTTCGGGGGCCTCGAGCACTCCGGCCACGTCTGGCAGGGCCTGCTGGACGCCGGTGTACTCATCCGCGACGTCGGAATCCCCGGACACCTGCGGGTCACGGCCGGCACCGAAGCGGAGACCACGGCCTTCCTGGAGGCGCTGGAGGCCCTCCTGGCCGACGCCGCTCCCCAGGCGCCCAGGCTGGACGGCTAGACTTAACCACCGGGTGGCCCGCGTGCCGCCCGTTCACCCACACCAAAGGATTGTCTGTGTCTGCAGAACTGCCCAACGGCCGCCGCGCCAGGTTGGAACGCACCACCAGCGAGTCCTCCGTCGTCGTCGAACTCGACCTCGATGGAACGGGCGTCGCGAACATCAACACCAGCGTCCCCTTCTATGACCACATGCTGACGGCACTGGCGAAGCACTCACTCATCGACCTCACCGTCCAGGCCACGGGGGACACCCACATCGACGTGCACCACACCGTCGAGGACGTGGCCATCACCCTCGGAGAGGTACTGCGCACGGCCTTGGGCAACAAGGCGGGAATCCGCCGGTTCGGCCAGGCCACCATCCCGCTGGACGAGGCCCTCGCCCACGCCGTCGTCGACATCTCGGGACGGCCCTACCTGGTCCACGGCGGGGAACCGGCCGGCCAGGAGTACCACCTCATCGGTGGCCACTTCACGGGATCGCTGACCCGGCACGTCTTCGAGGCGCTGACCCTCCACGCACAGATCTGCCTGCACATGCGCGTGCTGGGCGGCCGCGACCCGCACCACATCGTGGAAGCCCAATTCAAGGCCTTTGCCAGGGCCCTGCGGGAAGCCATCGAACCCGATGCCCGCACCGGCGGTGCCATCCCCTCGACGAAGGGTGCCCTCTAGATGCCGGCCCCGCGCGTCACCGTCCTGGACTACGGGTCGGGGAACATCCGCTCCGCTGTCCGCGCCCTCGAGCACGTCGGCGCCGAGGTCACCCTCAGCCGTGAGGCGGAGGACATCCGCGAAGCGGACGGCCTCGTGGTCCCTGGAGTGGGGGCCTTCGCCAGCGTCATGAAGGCCCTGAAAGACGTAGGGGCGGGCCCCCTCATCGGACGGCGCATCGCCGGAGGAAGGCCCGTTCTGGGCATCTGCGTGGGACACCAGGTGTTCTTCGACGAAGGCGTTGAACATGGCATCCGCACCCCGGGTTTCGGCGAATGGCCGGGGACCGTGGAACTGCTCAAGGCACCGGTCGTGCCCCACATGGGGTGGAACACCGTGGAGGCGGCACCCGGTTCCCGCCTCTTTGCCGGCATCGAGGACGAGCGCTTCTACTTCGTGCACTCCTACGCGGTGCAGGCGTGGGACTTCCCCGTCGCCCAGCCGCGCATGACACCGCCCGCCGTCACCTGGTCCGAACACGGGAGCCGCTTCATCGCCGCCGTGGAGAACGGCCCGCTCTCGGCGGTCCAGTTCCACCCGGAGAAGTCCGGCGACGCCGGGGCCCAGCTTCTGGCCAACTGGCTGGGCGCACTGGCCTGATGTGGAGCATCGTCCTCATGGCCCTCGGCGGCGTGCTGGCAGGCGGGGCCCTCTCGCTGCGCCAGCAGAAGGCCCACATCTCCTGGATCATCAGCACCTGGGTCCTGGCGGGCATGGCATTGCTCGCCGCCTACGTCCTGACCCTGAAATAGACGACCGGACCGGCCCAGCGCCGGGCGCCCCCTCCCGACCACCCCAGACGACCGGAGACCACCACCGTGACCACGACCAGCATCCTCGAACTCCTGCCCGCAGTGGACATCGCCGACGGCCAAGCCGTCCGCCTCGTCCAAGGCGAGGCCGGCAGTGAAACCGGCTACGGCGATCCGCTCGATGCCGCCTTGGCGTGGCAGCAGGACGGTGCCGAATGGGTGCACGTTGTGGACCTTGACGCCGCGTTCGGTCGGGGGAACAACACCGAGGCCGTCGTCAGGATCTCCCGGGAACTGGGAATCAAGATCGAGCTGTCCGGGGGGATCCGCGACGACGAGTCCCTGGAACGCGCCCTCGCGTTCGGTGCGGCCCGCGTGAACCTGGGCACCGCCGCGCTGGAGGACCCGGAATGGACGGCCCGGGCGATCGCCCGACACGGCGAGAAGGTCGCCGTCGGACTTGATGTCCGGGGAACCACGTTGGCCGGCCGCGGCTGGACCAGGGAAGGCGGGGACCTGTGGGAGGTTCTGGCCCGTCTCGAGGACGCCGGATGCGCCCGTTACGTGGTGACCGACGTGACCAAGGACGGTACCCTCCGCGGGCCCAATGTCGGGCTGCTGCGGGAAATGTGCACCCGCACCAGCCGTCCGGTCATCGCCTCGGGCGGCATCTCCAGCCTGGAGGACCTGCAGCAGTTGCGCGCCCTCGTGCCCGAGGGCGTCGAGGGGGCGATCGTCGGCAAGGCGCTCTACTCGGGACAGTTCACCCTGCCCCAGGCGCTCGACGTTGCCGGCCGGAAGTAGCCGATGTCCCAGGCGCATGCCAGCGGATCCCCTGCCGAAGGCCCCGCCCCCGCGGAGGCCAGCCCGCCCATCGGCCGGCACTTGCCCGGGCACATCGAGGCCGCACTGCGTCGTTCCGGCCAGGCCACGGACTCTGCCGGCCAACCCTGGGCCGGGCGCGACCTCGCCGGCCGGGGCAACCCGCTGCACAACTTCGACCAGGACGACGGTGAGCCGGACCCCGGCTACGTTGCCGCCATCGCGGCCCTGAAATCGGGAACCGGCGATGAGGTGGGCGTCCACCGGGCCCTTGCCAGCGCCCGGCTGTTCGTCCCGGTCGTGGCCACGCTGGCCGACGGCGGGATCGGGGAACACGGCTTCGCCGAGGACAAGGAAGCCGACATGGCCCTGGTGAGCATCAAGGCCCCCGACGGACGGAGCGCGTTGCCGGTGTTCAGCAGTGTGGACCGCCTGCAGTCCTGGCATCCCGACGCGCGGCCGGTAGCCGTCTTCGCACCACGTGCGGCCTTGTCCGCCGTCGCGGAGAATGCCCAGCTCCTCGTCGTCGACCCCGGGGCGGACATCACCTTCGTCGTGCGCCGTCCCGCGATGTGGGCGTTGGCCCAGCAACGGGACTGGACGCCCAGCTATGCCGATGAATCGCTCCTGCCGGTCCTGCAGGCGGCCGCGGATGCCGACCCGGCGATCACCGCGCTGTCTGCCGCGCCCGGCCCCGGGGTCGCCACCCGGGCCGCCGGCGGAACGGTCATCCCCGGTGGGGGGCCAGGGCCCGAACTGCGGCTCAACGTGTCCTTGCGCCCCGGCCTGTCCCAGGAGCAACTGGCCGAAGCCCTCCAGCGGCTCCAACGCGTATTGGGTGCCGACGTTGAATTCGCTGCCCGGGTTGACTCGCTCGAACTCAGCCTGCAAGGGCCCGCCGCGTCGGCCTGATCAGCCGACCCGGCAGCCCCGGCAAGACGCCGGTGACGGCATCGCGGGGGCGCGAAAAAGGGAGGCCGCCGCGGTCTCCGCGATGGCCTCCCGGGCGTGGACGCAGGGGTCAGTTCACGGGGCCGGTGAACTTTTCGCCCGGTCCCTGCCCCGGTGCATCCTGGATGGTCGAGGCCTCGCGGAAGGCCAGCTGCAGCGAGCGCAGGCCGTCGCGTAGCGGACCTGCATGCTGGGAGCCGACTTCGGGGGCAGCGGCGGTGATCAGCCCGGCGAGGGCGGTGATCAGCTTGCGGGCCTCGTCAAGGTCCTTCAGGTCCTCGGCGTCCTCGCCCTCGGCGAGCCCGCACTTGACCGCCGCGGCGCTCATCAGGTGCACGGCGGCGGTCGTGATGACCTCGACGGCGGCTACCTCCGCGATGTCGCGGACGTGGTTGGTATCGCCGAAGGAGGCGTCCGGATTGGTTTCAGGGGTACTCATGCTGCTAAGCTTTTCACAGACCGACTGGTTTTGCTTAGTCCGTGTGTCCGGCCCGAAACGGCAGGATGTCTGGCGACGATCGAACCAGTAAGCAAGTGGAGGCCTACTCCCACCCGCCGTAACCGCACAAGGTTGCCGGGTCACTTCGGTACGGAACATGCGTTCCGCGGCGTGCACAAGCACGCGCACCGATCCACAGGCCTCCAACTGCCCGGCAGCTGGAGGCCTTCTCCATGCCGCCGGTGGTTCTCGACGACTAACAGCAGGAGTGACACATCAGCGATCCACGCATTAATGATCGAATCCGCGTCCCAGAGGTGCGGCTGGTTGGACCCAATGGCGAACAGGTGGGCATCGTCCGCATCGAAGACGCATTGCGTCTGGCCGCGGAGTCCGACCTTGATCTGGTTGAGGTGGCGCCGACGGCAAAGCCTCCCGTGTGCAAGTTGATGGACTTCGGCAAGTACAAGTACGAAGCCGCGGTCAAGGCGCGCGAGGCCCGCAAGAACCAGACGAACACGGTTCTGAAGGAAGTCCGTTTCCGGCTCAAGATCGACAAGCACGACTACGAGACGAAGACGGGCCATGCCCTGCGCTTCCTGGGCGCCGGCGACAAGGTCAAAGCCATGATCCAGTTCCGCGGGCGCGAACAGCAGCGCCCCGAAATGGGCATCCGCCTGCTCAACAAGTTCGCCGAGGACGTTGCATCCGTGGGGGCCGTGGAATCGAGCCCCCGGATCGATGGCCGCAACATGGTCATGGTCGTCGGACCGCTGAAGAACAAGGCAGAGGCCAAGGCCGAAGCACGTCGCCAGGCTCAGCGGGAGAACGACAAGGCCAAGGCATCGGCAGCCAAGGAAGGCCGCGTCGACACCACGGCTGGCCAGCCCGCCATGACGCAGTCCATGGGGGACAACCTCCCGGACGAGTTCAAGGCGCGTCTGGCCCAGGTCGAGGCGGACAATGCCGAGCAGGCGAAGGCCGACGAGGCAGCGACCAAGGAAGCCGCGGAGGCTGAGGCCAAGGCAGCGGCACAGCCGAAGGCCGTCGCGCCGAAGGCAACCGAGGATGAGTCGAAGGCAGCAGCGCCGAAGGCCGAGCCCAAGCCCGCGGCGAAGCCCGCAGCGGCAGCCAAGCCCGCAGCGGCAGCCAAGCCGGCTGCGGCCGCGAAGCCTGCCGCAACGCCGAAGCCCGCAGCGGCTCCGAAGCCGGCGCCGAAGCCGACCGCCACCCCCAAGCCTGCTCCGAAGCCGGCACCACGCAACACCGCAAAGCCGCGTCCGGGTAAGTAGCCCGGTGTGGTCCGCCCTCCCGGGCGGCGCACATGACCCACGGGTTTCCAGTTCTGGAAGCCCACAAGATCCCCGGTCCGACAGGGCAACGGGAGCACGTAAGGAGAACGGCGGACATGCCGAAGTTCAAGACCCACAGTGGCGCCAAGAAGCGCTTCAAGCTCACCGGTAGCGGCAAGCTCAAGCGCCAGCAGGCAAACCGACGCCACTACCTGGAGCACAAGCCCTCCAGCCTCAAGCGCCAGCTCAAGGGCGACCTGATCGTGGCCAAAGCGGACACCAAGACCATCAAGCGGATGCTGGGCCTCTAGGCAGACGCACCGGGAACCCGGTGTTCCCAACCAACCACGAATTCCCCCGGGGCGGCCGCCACATGGCGGGCCCTCCGAGGGCTAGACATTAAGGAGTACACACGTGGCACGTGTGAAGCGGGCAGTCAACGCCCACAAGAAGCGTCGGGTCGTCCTCGAGCGGGCCAAGGGATACCGCGGCCAGCGGTCGCGCCTGTACCGCAAGGCCAAGGAGCAGCTGCTCCACTCGTTCGTCTACAGCTACGGTGACCGCCGCAAGCGCAAGGGCGACTTCCGTCGCCTGTGGATCCAGCGCATCAACGCTGCCTCCCGCGCCAACGGCCTGACCTACAACCGCCTCATCCAGGGCCTGAAGGCCGCCGAGGTCGAGGTCGACCGCCGCATGCTCGCCGAGCTCGCCGTCTCCGACGCCAACGCCTTCGGCGCGCTGGTCCAGGTCGCCAAGGACGCCCTGCCGGCCGACGTCAACGCCCCCGCAGCCAAGTCCGCTCCGGTGGCCGCCGCCCCGCAGGCCGCCAAGTCCGCAGCCCCCAAGGCAGCCGCTGCCCCGCAGGCCGCCACCGATGGCGAAGGCGTCGTGAAGGCCGTTGACGGCGAGGATGCCCCCGAGGGCTACGTCATCAAGGGCAACCAGTCCAAGAAGTACCACGTCCCGGGTTCGACCTGGTACGAGCAGACGCAGCCGGAATTCTGGTTCAACTCCGTGGAGGCCGCCAAGGCCGCCGGTTTCGAGCCGGCCGGTGGCGAATCCCGCCAGCAGTTCTCCAAGTAGGCAGGATCGGTCCGGCGGGTCCAGGGCCCGCCGGCCCCCAGGGGACGGAATCCCAGGTGGATTCCGTCCCCTGCGCTGTTTAACCCGTCGCGGAGCGCTGTCCGGTCCCGGCCGGCGGTCCGCCGTCCGATCCCGATAAGGTATTCCACATGGATGCAGCCGAACCCGACATGACCAACCCGCGTGCCGACCGGGTGAAGGACGTGGCGCGGCTGGCCACCCGCTCGGGCCGCGCCAAGCGGGGGGCGTTTCTGGCCGAAGGCCCGCAAGCGGTGCGCGAGGCGCTCGCCAGCCATGACGAGGCAGAGGCCGCCGGCCGGCGGGGGACCGTCCAGGAGGTCTTCGCGACACCAGAGGTGCTCGAGAGGCACCCCGACCTGGGCATCCTCCGGGATGGCGTGCGTCTGCGCACCGCCAGTGCCGAGGTGGTGGCATCCATGGCCGATACGGTCACCCCGCAGGGGGTCGTCGCGGTCTGCCGCATCCCGGAAACGACGCTGGACGACGTCTTCGCCGCCGGCCCCCGCTTGGTGGCCGTCCTGTGCCGCGTCCAGGACCCCGGCAACGCGGGCACCATCCTGCGCGCTGCCGACGCCGCTGGAGCCGACGCCGTCGTGCTCACCGAAGACAGCGTCGACATCTACAACCCCAAGGCCGTCCGGTCAACGGTCGGCTCGGTATTCCACCTGCCCATCGCCACCTCCGTGCCCTTCGCCGACCTGGTGGAGGCG